>JBAUWA010000049.1:0-45419 GCA_049583555.1 Candidatus Dormiibacterota bacterium
AAGCCGCTGCTGACGCACGCACTCGTCCCGGAGCACTCGCTTACTGACGTCGGGTAGGCGGCCAGCACTACGAGGCCAAGCAAGCCTCCCGGCAGCACGAATGTTCCGATGAGCTTGTCGCGTATGCCCCAGGCACGGGAATACCAGAGCAATGCGACGCCGGCGAACCAGCCCACGACGAGCAGGAATCCACCCAGGAGCAGCAGCCAGGGGACCCACGCGTCTGACGAGCGAGGCGGCTCTGGAGATGCGTTGGCCTCCTCTGCGATCAACTCGGGATCACCTACCCGGTCGAGCAGGGCGCGGATCCCGGCTTCGTCGTCGGCGTCGAGGACTGCGCGGCCTTCGGCGATGTGGCCCGAGACCTCCTCCATGATCTGGCGGCGTCTGGATGCGGGAAGATCCCGCAGCGCCCGATCGAGATCGGCTAGGTACCGGTTGACCAGCGTTTCCGCCGGGTTGCGGCTGCTCATGTTGATGGGACCCCTTCAAGAATGCTGTCCACCGCCTCGCGGAACTGTTTCCACTGCCTGATGAAGTCGTGTAGAGCGGCCTCTCCCGCGTCGGTGAGGCGGTAGTACCGACGTGGGGGGCCCTCCACCGACTCACGCCAGGTGGTGGCCACCAGTCCATTCCGCCGGAGTCGTGCCAGCAGCGGATAAATGGTGCCCTCACTGGCAATCAGCCCAGCTCCCTCCGTGAGGATCCGAGCCAAGTCGAAGCCGTATTTCTCCCCGGGTCGTAGGAGTGCCAGGACGCAGTGCTCAGCCGAGCCCCGGCGGAGCTGAGACAGCCAGATAGCATCGTCGCCCGGAACCATGCATAGCATGCTACTACGCTGAGGGGCTGTGGACTCTTTGTCAGGGTTACCTGGACCCGCACTCGTAGCCCCGGCCTGGGCGAGCCCGCCAGGTCCTTCAGCTGGCCATCGGACAGTATCGAGAGACTGTCATCTCTCCGAGGGCGGTCGCGGAGTGCATATAAGTGGATAAGTTATGGTTAGCCCCTAGATCTCAATGGCACAGCGCTCGAACTCAAATACTTGCCAAGGAGAAGGTCGCGGGTTCGACCCCCGTCTCCCGCTCCACCGATCTCAGCGAGAGCTGATAAGTGGACATCCGCAGGGGCCACATTCGTCGCACAACGCTCAGCGTGCATATCAATTGGTGAGCCCTCGTGGTTCTCTCAGTGCGTGCCATGCCCGTAGCCGAGCGCTGCCACCTGCAGTGCCTCAATGTGCCGCAGGTGGTAGCAAGACTAGCCGTCCCATGATCGGCGTGCGGAAGATATGCGCCGCTCGCCACCCTCCCTCCACGAGGATGGGGAGGTGGTCCGACAGCGCGGCGTTCTGCTCCAGCAAGGAATGGCAACGGCCCCTCAGCGACAACGATCGCCACACTAGCCGTCTCAACTCCATCCGGCCAAAGCTGGTGGCGTCCAGGCCGAGGCCGGGATACAAGGATTTCCTTCGGGACTCCTCTTGGGCAGGTGCTCATCTCAGGCGACGGCGCGCCGGTAGGTACGCGTTGACCACCACAGGGAGGCCACCACCAGACCTGAGACGACCACGAAGCCCTCAACCACTGTGGCTGAGGCGATCGTGCCGTTGGACAACGTCCGAGCTGCCTGCACGGCGTAGTAGAGCGGATTGAAGTGGGCAATGATTCGCATCCATGTTGGTGCTAGGGAGAGCGGAAGTAGGATCCCGGCAAGCAGGGTGAGCGGTAGCTGAACTCCCGTCACGATCGCGGCTAGGCTGCCGATTTGGCGCAGGTTGAGACCCAGCGTGGTCGACCAGGCCGAAATAACGGCAGTGAGCATGCACAGCAGTACCAGCAGCAACGGCATCTCTATCCAGTGAGGGTGGAAGCCGAACGGAGTCGCCACCAGAACGACAACGATCGCGGGGATCACGAACATGACAACGTCTCGAAGGACCGTGCCCATCAAGAGTGCGAAGCGGCTGGCGGGAGTGACTCGGAGGCGTTCGATTACGCCGCTGTCCAGTTCCCAGATGATCACCCACCCTGCTCCCATTCCAGCTCCAAACGCGATTAGTACCAGGATTCCGGGCACAAACACGTCTAGTACGGCCCCGCCCGGAAACGCTGGCCCACCGGCAAGGGACTTCAGGAGGGGAGCGAACAGTGCGAGGTAGAGGAGCGGTGTGGTTAAACCTACAAAAACCCAGGTCGGTTGGCGCAAGGTCTCCACGAGCTTCCGCCTGCACAGCAAACCGATCTCGACAACGAGAGTCATGCTGCTACCTCCGCTGATGAGCTCGGATCACTGGCGTCCCGTAGCGACCGCCCGGTCTGCTGCAGGAAGACGTCATCTAGCGAGGGTTCGGAGACCGTGATGGAATCCAGCGCTACCCCGTCGGATCGCAGTCGGTCCAAGGCAAGTGGCAGGGCTTGTGCGCCGTCAGTCACGTAGAGACGGATGACGCCGCCCTCCACGCGCGCCTCGGAGACGTAGGGCTGCCTCTCCAGCTCCTGCCGAAGGTCCTCAAGCGAGACTCGGCCGGGCTTCGGCGTCACGCTGACGACCTCGCCAGCGAACCGCCGCTTCAATTCCAGGGGACTGCCCTCGGCGACAAGTTGACCGTGGTCGATAATCGCCAGCCGGTCCGCCAGCGCATCAGCTTCTTCGAGGTAGTGGGTAGTGAGGAAGATAGTTGTGCCGCTGGCACGCAAGGAGCGGAGGTGTACCCACAGTTTGGCGCGGTTCTGGGGATCGAGACCGATTGTTGGTTCATCCAGAAAGAGGACCTCAGGCTGGTGCATGATGCCGAGGGCCACCTCGAGACGGCGGCGCTGGCCACCCGAGTAGGTGCGGGCGACTCGATCCGCGAAGCCGGAGAGTTCGAAGGATTCGATTAACTCCGAGGCACGACCAGACGCTTGAGCAGGGGAGGCTCCATAGAGCCTGCCTTGCAAGACGAGGTTCTCGCGACCGGTAGCCGGCAGATCAGATCCACCGAGCTGCCCCACGTAGCCGATCCGTCTGCGGACCTCCTTGGGCTTGCGCTTGACGTCAACTCCAGCCACGAAGGCCTCTCCCGAGTCGATCGGCAGCAGTGTGGTGAGTATGCGCAGAGTCGTGGTTTTGCCAGCTCCGTTGGGGCCGAGGAAGCCGTAGATCTCACCGCTGGGAACGGTGAGATCGATCCCTGACACCGCCTCGACCTTGCTCTTGCCGACCTGGAAGGACTTCCGCAGTGCCTTTGTTGACACGGCTGGGCGAGTCGAATCCGATGGGCCATCGCTCATATTGAGAGCTCCTAGTGAGTGGAGCGAAGCCCGACCGGTTTATCCTTTGAGATGGACGGCTCTGGGCACCGGCCGAGCTGGACGCTCGGAGTTGTTGGCGGTCTCGGGAGTTAGCCGCTCTCGGGGCCGCCGTTCTTGTTCAGATCCTCAGCTCAGATCGGCGTTCCCCTCCGGGTCGCCGATTTGTGGCCAGGGCAGGGAGCCATCGCGGAGCTCACTAGCAATCTGGCGAACCCAGCCGAGCTGAGCCCTGCGCATTGCCTGCGCGTATTCCTCCTCAATGCCGAAGAGTCGGGGAAACTCAGTCACTCCCGCGGCTACGCTCTCCGGGAACATTGCCTCGAAATCAGCCTCGAACGCGCCCCGGAAGGCATCACTACGTGAGATCTCGGCGTCGAGGAGCGCGGCCCGCCTGGCTAGCGCTGTGATCGCTGCAGTCTTGCCAAGCGCATAGACGAACATCAGCGCGGCGTCGAAGCTCCCGTACTCCGGCGTTGGTACGGCGATGAGCTCCTGCAGCCAGAGCTGGAGCTCGTCGCGTCCTAGCGCAGTGATGGAGTAGACCGTTCTTTCCGGACGCCTTCCCTCCCGGCTCACACCAGCGACCTCGATGAAGCCAAGACGGGAGAGTCGCTCCACGGTGTCGTAAAGCGAGGACTCCTTCAGACGGACTGCTCTCTGGTGGCCACGCTCGAGCATCATTGTCTTCATCTCGTAGGGGTGCATCGATCGCTCATTGAGCAGATTCATCACGGCCAGAGCTAGAGGAGTTTTCGGGAGGGCGCGGCGGCGCCCAGATTGCTGGCGACGGGGGGGCGGCACCACGACCGGGCGGGTTGGTTGCGGTTGGTCACTCATCTTCGACTACTCGACACCGAGTATATAGGCCGATGCGACCGCAGTGGTCGCTCGGACTCAACTAGGGTGACATCCCCTTGGCGGCGACGGGACAGACAGGTTTTCCTTTGGGACGGCGGGTAGACAAGCGGGCGTGATCTCGGTCGGGCGCGGCGGCGACCAGATTGGGGACCGACGGGCCTGTGATGATCTGGCGAGGCAGGGATGCCTAGAGCTTTAGGCAGCCTTCCGAGGGCTGCTGCGGAGTGCATATAAGTGGACGACTTATGCTCGGCCCCCTGATCTCAGTAGCACAGCGCTCGAACTCAAATACTTGCCAAGGAGAAGGTCCGGGGGTCGACCCCCGTCTCCCGCTCCACTGATCTCAGCGCGAGCTGATGAGTGGACAGTCGCAGAAGCCCGATTGGGCCCACGACGCAGGGGCCCACATGAGCTGCCGAGGACGGTCCGCCCTGAGCGGGCCGGACCGGAGCCGAGGTTGGGCTCCAACGGGCCAGCGACACCCGCGTCGGCGTGCAAACCCCGAGTGCTGCCTCGCCCGTTTTGTCTCACCGCGCTCAGCTAGCCCTACAATCCTGGCATCGGGGAGGAATGCCCACCTGGAGGGGACAGGATGGCGAAAGCCGAAGAAGAAGTCGAAGTCTCGGAAGCTCAGATCGCGGTTCACTGGCGTGAGGAGGAGCTCTACCCGCCTCCGCCTCGGTTCGTGGGTCAAGCGAACGCCGCCGACCCGGCGATTTTTGACCGCTTCAAGGAGGAGCGATACCCGGAATGTTTTAAAGAGTACGCCGACCTCCTCAGTTGGGACACCTACTGGCACACCACGCTCGACACGAGCAACCCACCCTTCTGGAAGTGGTTTGTGGGCGGTCGGCTAAACGCGAGCTACAACTGCGTTGACCGCCACCGGGCGAGCAGTCCCAACCGGGCCGCGATCATCTGGGTACCCGAGCCGGAGTCCGAGGAACCCATTTCAATCACCTATCAGGAGCTGTACCGCCGCGTCAACGAGTTCGCCGCGCTGCTCCGCGACTTTGCAGGGGTGATGACAGGGGACAGGGTCACGCTGCACCTTCCCATGGTTCCTGAGTTGCCAATAGTCATGCTTGCCTGTGCGCGCCTGGGCGTGGTCCATAACCAGGTCTTTGGCGGATTCAGCGGCGCTGCCTGCGGCGAGCGGATCGCGGACTCGGGCAGCCACATTCTGATCACAATTGATGGCTACTACCGGAACGGGGAGTTGCTCGACCACAAGGTCAAGGCTGACCAGGCGCTTGAGAGGGCGAGCAAAGAAGGGGCGACGGTGGACAAGGTGCTTGTCTTCCGCCGGCACGAAGGTCAGTACGCTTCGGAAACCCCGATGGTGAAAGGTAGAGACTTCTTCGTCGACGAAATCCTTCCCGCCCATCGTGACGCCGTGGTCGAGCCGATCTCGATGCCTGCTGAGGCACCTCTCTTCCTCATGTACACAAGCGGCACCACGGGGCGCCCCAAAGGCGCCCAGCACAGCACAGGTGGCTACCTGTCCTATGTCGCTGGGACCTCTAAGTACTACCAAGACATCCATCCCGACGACACCTACTGGTGCATGGCCGACATCGGCTGGATCACTGGTCATTCCTATATCGTCTACGGGCCTTTAGCACTAGGCACGACCAGCGTGGTCTATGAGGGTGTGCCCACCTATCCGGATCCCGGTCGACCCTGGCGCATCGCCGAGCGTCTAGGGGTGAACATCTTTCACACCGCTCCCACCAGCATCCGCATGCTCCGGAAGCTGGGGCCCGATGAGCCTGGCAAGTACAACTATCACTTCAAGCACATGACGACGGTAGGAGAGCCGATCGAGCCGGATGTGTGGCGCTGGTATTACAACGTTGTCGGCAAGGGTGAGGCGGTCATCGTCGACACTTGGTGGCAGACGGAGAATGGAGGGTTCCTAGGAAGTACCCTGCCAGCCTTGCAGCCGATGAAGCCGGGCAGTTGCGGACCCGGGGTTCTGGGAGTCTTTCCGGTGATCTACGACGAGAACGGCGAGGTGGTGGGCGCCGGCAGCGGTAGGGCCGGCAACATCTGCATTCGCAATCCTTGGCCGGGCATCTTCCAGACCATCTGGGGCCAGGACGAACGGTACGTGCAGGTGTACTACGCCAAGTATTGCAAGAACAAAGCCAGCAAAGATTGGCACGACTGGCCCTATTTCGCCGGAGACGGAGCGGTCCAGGCGGCAGATGGTTACTTCCGGATTCTCGGTCGGGTCGACGACGTGATCAACGTGGCGGGCCATCGGCTGGGGACTAAGGAGCTCGAATCGGCGACCATCACGGTCACGGAGGTGGCGGAAGCGGCAGCGGTGCCGGTATTGGATGACGTGCGCGGACGGGCTGTGGAGATGTACATCGCGCTCAAACCCGGAATCAAGCCGAGCGAGGAGATTGAGGGCAAGGTTGCCAAGGCGATCGAGACCGAGATCGGCAAGATGGCACGTCCTAAGAACGTCTGGATCGTGTCGGACATGCCCAAGACCCGCTCCGGCAAGATCATGCGGCGGGTTATAGCCGGGATCTCCAACTTCACCGACGTTGGCGACATAACCACGCTCGCGAACCCAGAGGTGGTAGATGACATTCGTCATCAAGTGCAGAGCCAAAAGGTGGCCCGAGGCGAAGCCCCGCGCAAGCTCACCGCGGAGGAAGAAGCTGAGATCAAGGCGTTCGGCGTAGCGGAGTAGCGTTGCGAGCGCCCTCCCGTGGCCGCGCGCGACGGGAGGGCGCGATCGCAGAACTTGAGTTGGTGCCACAGGTATGAGCCAGTCCCAGCGGCGGGGCGTGGGGGCCAAGGATGACCCGGCAGTATCTAGCCGGTGAGTTGTCCCTGATGCTGGGACAGTTGGAGGCGACCGTCTCCGATCCCGAGGGCGTTCGGGAAGTCGCGAGCCTACGTCACGAGGCAGAGGCTCTTCCGGTCTGTGATTTGGGGTCCTTGGTGTCACGCGCTCTCGCCCTGAGCGACAAGATTTGCCTTCACTCCGTGGAAAGCGGGAGCTGGGCCGCGTTCAGCTTCCAGACGTCGATCTGCTCCGAACTGTGGCGGTTTGGCGTCGGTGCCGGTCTGCTAGCAGACTGAGCAAGCCAGGGCCAAAGCCTCGTGGAGGCTTAAGCATGGATCATGACAACAACCACATGGCATTTGAAGACTTGGCAGAGGAAAGCAAGCTGGTCGAAGTCTCACGCAGAATCGAAGCGCCGGCTGCCCTTATCTTCAAGATCTTGGCGAATCCGCAACGTCACATGGATTTCGACGGATCCGGCATGCTCCGGGGAGCCGTTCTCGACCGTCCCATCTCCGACGTGGGCGACACCTTCGCCATGAAGATGCATCGGCTCGGAGACGACTACCTCATGCTCAACTATGTGGTGGAATTCGAGCCAGGTCGGCGCATATTTTGGGAACCGGCTCCCGGAGACCCTTCTCGGGCTGAGGGTAATGATCCATCCAAAGTCGGCATTCCTGCGGGCTACCGCTGGGGGTACATCCTCACTCCAGACGGTGACGACGCCACCGTCGTCACCGAGGTGTTTGACTGCGGCACCTTGCCGGGGGACCTCTTACGTGATGGCGGGGCGTGGATCAACGGGACTAATTCGGTGCGTGAGTCCATGACTGCCAGCCTGGAGAGACTCGACAAGATCAGTATCGAGTAGGACCGCTGCCGGAGCGTGTTGATGACTCGGACTTCAGAGCGTTCGAAGAGGTGCTCGTGCCGTCAGCCAGCTGGTCGAGGCGGACGCCGGGGCTACTCGCGGTGCTGCTGGCGGCGGGTGGTAGTCGCCTCGCAGTGGCTCCGCTTGGTTGGCCCGGTGACGCTGGGGCACACCTCCGTCAGCGCGAACATCCCCGACAACCGCGAGCCGCCTCGGAGTATCGCGGGCTGCGTCGACTGAAAACTCTCTGTGGTGGGCCACCAGGGGACTCGGACTCCGAACGACTGCGAGGGGCGGGGTTGCCGTAGGCGCGCGACCCGCTGGTCACTCCGCATCGCAAGGACTGCGCGTCCTCCTCAGTCAAACAGGCTGCTGAGGTCGCCGTTGACCGCGTTCGCCGCCGCTCCGAGCAGCGTAAGGCCGTACGCTTCCTCGATTGTCCGGAGGGTGCCGTAGTGGTCGCCGATCGCTGATACGGACCCCCTTCCGACCGCATGCTTGGAGATGATGATTTCCGGAACCTGCCCGCCGACGGCATCGCCGCAGCAACCGCCGGCGGACTGGGCATCGTTCTCGTCCATGGTGATGATGACCGTGCTGGGAAAGTTGGTAAACCAGGCCGACCTGAGAACGGGCGCGAGGTTGGTCTGGAGCCAGGAGTTCCCGTCGGCAACCGTCCCGTCGTGCATGTCGTCGATCAGGTTGGGGGTGATCCACACAAAGTCAGGGGCGCTCACGCCATCGAGGGCGGAGATCAGTCCCGAGGAGCCCGGATAGGGCAGCACATGACTGGCGCACGTCGCACCGAGAACGTCGGCGTAGTGGACGAAGGGGTTGTGCTTCCCCGCATACTCGCCCGAACTTGGCCCCGTGTAACAGGCAGAGGGCATGGACTCCATGTAGCCGGCCCACGGGATGCCCTCCACGTTGAGCTGGTTGGCCAGGTTGTCGACTGAGTAGACACCACAGGAATCCGACGCGCAGCCCTGGGTTGAGCCGGAGGTGAGGGCCAGGTAATTGGGCAGACTGGGGTGAGACACACCGTACCAGTTGTTGGCTGAGGCGTACTCGGATGCCAGCGAGCAGATGTAGGGGTCGGCCGAGCAGTCGCCCAGCGTCGCCCCGTATCCCTGGTTCTCCTCGACGACCAGCAGGATGTGGGGCACTGATCCTTGAGAAACCGTGGTTGTTGCAGTCGGAGTCGGTCTCGGTGAGCTACTGCGGGTCGGGCTGAGGCTGGGGATCTTGCTAGGGCTAGGCGACTGCCCACAGCCGACTAGGAGCACGGCCAGGATGGCTACAGTTGCTCCAGCCGCTCTCACCACCCTCTACCGTTGTGCACTGGACGTCGGCCTCTGCGAACCACAATTCACACCGCCATTGAAGGTACATAGCAGACCATTTTTCTCTGCCGCTTCTGACCTGATGCTCAATGTGATAATCATGCCTGTGTGGCTCGGCGAGCAGAGCCAACAGAAGTGAGCGCCGAACGGTCAGCAGCTTCAAGTCACCAGCGACTTGCAAAGATCGGATCTACCTCTCGGCCTTGCCCGAGTGATTGCGGCGTTGGCATCGCGGCGCGTAGGGCAGCCGGTGACGGCCACGACCCCGTCGAGAGCTGGCGGGCTCTTACTCCACGGCATGGCCCGTCACCCGACGGCGCGCGAGGCGCCCAATCTGAGTTCAGGACAACGCCCGGCCGCATCCGATGACACCAGCCGCCACGGACGCGAGCGAACTCGCAAACCGCTGGGGCCTCAAGGGGGAAATTGAGTCCGGTATAACGTGTTATACTGCCAAGGTGAAGGTTGCTGTCTCGGTCCCGGATGACCTGTATGCGGAAGCGGATCGGGTGGCGGAACGGCGGGGTATCAACCGATCCGCGTTGTACGTCCGTGCCCTTCGCCGTCTCCTTGCGGAAGAAGAGGGTGACGTTCTGACACGCATGATCGACGCCTCCTGCGGCGAGAGAGAGCGAGAGGACCTCGCTGGCGTGGCACGTGCTGACCTCGTCGACGCGGGTTCCTGGGAGTGGTAGCGCGGGGCGAGGTTTGGTGGGTCGACTTCGGAGTGCCACTCGGTAGCGAACCTGGTAAGCGCCGGCCCGCCGTCGTTGTGTCGGACGATCGCTTCAACCGCTCTCGACTCAACACGGTGACGGCCGTCGCCCTCACCTCGAACGTCCGGCTCGGGGCGAGCCCTGGAAACGTCTCACTCCCGCGCGGAGCAGCAGGGCTCGACCGCCCATCCGTGGTCAACGTCACGCAGATGGCGACGCTGGACCGTCAGCGGCTCATCAGCCGTTCGGGGACGCTGACGAGGGCCGACGTGGCGCGAGTCGACGACGGACTACGCTTGGCGCTGCGGCTCTGATCCGCGCTCGCACCAAAGCTGGCGCATCGCGCTCCCTTGATCTCTGCGAGAGCTGGTCCACAGACTGCTTTGTCGAACTTCAGTTCACGAAGCGGGGATCGCACCGCGGTCAGTTGTCCGCGGTTAGGTGAGGACGTCGCGCAGCCGGCGGGCGAAGGCTTCGGGTTTGCCGGCATATTCCGAGTCGCCGCCTAGGAAGCCCCCGTGATGGCTGGGGAAGGTGGTCACCTGCTGACCAAGTAATTCAGCTGTGGCCACTGATGTGCGGCCGGTGAATGTCCCAGTGGACTCCTCGCCGACAGCGATCACGATACGTGTCGGCGCCGCGGCCAGCGTCTCGAAGTGTGGGCGATAGCTGGTGATCGCGGACGAACGGTCAGAGAGCAACGGGTCGTCACGAGAGCCGTCGTCTTCGCTCGACATCCCGAACTGAGCGGGATCCGGTGTCGGCTGCGCGAAGTAGTCGTCGGTGAATACACCTTGCCACGACGTCATCGCGATGAAGGCCGCCATGCCAGCGCCTCGCCCCTTGGCGACGTAGGCATCGCGAAAGCGGGCAACCGCGCGCTCCGCGGTTTCCGCGTCCGGAAGCACTGGCACGAGAGGCGGCTCGTGTGCCACCAGTACGGTGACATCGTGGGGATATGCCGCCACGAGCGCGAGCGCTGTTACCGCACCGCCACTGCTGGCGAACATCTCTACCGGCCCGACACTAAGAGCTCCGATCACGGCGTGCACGTCGTCCGCCTGCATGGTCGGCACGTGGTCGACACGGCCATCTCTGCGCGTGCTGCGGCCGAGACCGCGCGGGTCATAGGTGATCACGGTACGGTCGGGGAAGTACGACGCTAAGGTGCGGAAGCCGCCTGCTTCCATCGGCTGCCCGACCATGAACAGCGGCGGGCGTCCGTCGGGGGTGGGCAGCGGGCCCTGGACGTCATAGACGATGTCGGCACCTGCGGATTCGAGCGTTTTTGTCTTCACGGCAATCCCTGAGTCAGCCCGCAACAAGTCGTTCGAGCTTGTCGAGCTGCTCGGCCCAGCCCTGCTCGGCACCGGCCGTGGCATCGGCTGGCGGCAGCGGTTCAAAGTAGGACTGGCGCATGGTCAGGGCGGTGCCCCCATCGCACGCGGCAAATGTCACCTCGATGAGGGTGGCGAAGAGTTCGCCCTGCTTGTCGTCGACGGCCCGTCCGCTCATGACGAGGCGGTGCGGACGCTCGATTTCGTAGTACTCGCCACCCATATAGTGTGAGAACTGCTGATCTGCCGGGATGGAGCCAGGCCACTCCATCTCAAGCCGGTACGCCCCTCCGATGCGAAGGTCAACCTCTGCGGCGGGACACGTGAAGCCGTTCGGCCACCACCATTTCTTGAGCTGCTCCGGATTGGTGAAGGCGTCAAAGACCCGCTCGGGCGAGGCCTTGATGATGCGCTCAACCACGAGTTGCTTCTTAGGAGTCGCAGATCGGACGTCAACCGTGGTGCGGGTCTCATGCATCGGGGTTCTCCTCGGTGATGCTTGATTCGGGTTGGGCAGCAAGATGGGCCTCTAGACGGTCGAGACGTTCGGACCACTCGGCGTGGGCGCGCTGGACCCACACGTCCACCGGGAGCAATCCCTCGAGCTGAAGTCGCGCGGGACGGCGCTGGCCGTCGCGAGCTCGGCCGATCAGGCCTGCCCGCTCCAGCACCTTGAGGTGTTTGGTGATGGCGGGCTGAGTCAAAGTCGACGCCCGTGCGAGTTCAACCACCCCGGCCTCGCCCGCCCCGAGGCGCTCAAGGATCGCCCGCCGGGTGGGGTCGGCTAGGGCCGCAAAAACACGGCTAAGGGGATCGTTGGCAACCATTACCGCAAGGTTATATAATCAGATGGTAAAAGTCAACAGCTGCGGTCGCGCGGCGAGCACGGCCGCGGACTCCCATGACACAGCGCCGACGTGATGGTCGGTGCGCGCGGCGAGACGGCCAAGCACGGCCCCTGCCCCTCACGCCTGCCTGGAGAGCGCGGCTACAGGAGCTGGACCCCACCCGAGTCGTCTTTGCCCACGACCGTGCGGTCTGGGAACCTTGACTGTTGGCAGCTCCGCAGTTGTTTCCTTGGGGACCGATCCAGGTTCGGGGCCACCGCGTCAAGTCAAATGCATTCGTTGGGGATGTTCTGCCTTGTCTCTCCTCCCGGGCGTACGACAACGGACACCCACGGCTCGGCGTTACTCCCGGCCGCATAGTGACCCACCAGGACATAGGGCCCCGGTCCGAGAACGAACCGATATTCGTGATGCTTCGCCACGGTCTGAGACGTCACCCTACCCGTGGGTAGAACGTCCTTGGTTGTCCCACCCGATTCGGGCAGATAGGACACCGTGCCCCTGAGTACAGTTACGGTCCCAGCGACGAGCCCCTTGTTCTGCTTCGTTTGGACCCCATTACAGGCCTCAATACCGCCAATGACAGTGCCCTCGCCTCTCGGGATTACCGCAGCAGTCACTGATGGGGAATGCGGAGGTGGCGAGGTAGGGCTCGCCTGGCAGCCGACCAGGGTTAGGACAGGGCCCGCCACCAAGACTGTGAGCCACAACGCAAGCCGGGCTGAGGGAGGTAGGCGAGTGACCAAGATGTCCTGCGAATCCCAAGTCATCTCATCCCCATATGACGAAGCCAGCAACGTCGGGGTTCCGCCTACTGGCGCCCCGGGTGCGACAACCAGCCCTCCCCACGTCAACCCACCGTCCAAAAAGGGTTCCCTCTGGGACCGGACCATTGCGCCGGTTGCTCCACCGCTTCAGGCGGGTACGCGCTCCTCCTCGGCAAGTGGCCCGAGGCGCTCCAGCCAGAGGCGGGCCTGCAGGCGCTCGAAGATCTCTCGGGCCTGAGCTCGTAGCGGTCCTGCCTGTTCCGGACGACCCCGCGCGATCAGCCACTCCGCGTGCTCGGCGAGGGTGACCGCGAGGTCAAAGGGCGTGCCGAGCTCGCGGCAGCCAGCCTCAGCGGCTTCAAACTCCGACTCGACACTCTCGTGGTCCCCAGCTGCTTCGCGCACCCGGGCCGAAAGCCTTGCGACCTGGGCCTGGAGCCACGGTGTCACCTGCCCCGGCCGACTTGTCCGCACCATCCCAAGTAGTTCCTCGGCGCGACCCATATTGCGGGCATCGAGGGCGGCCTCCACCGCATCGACCAGGGCTATTTTGACCAAGGCGTTCGTCAGCCCAATCCCGAGCTCGGCCCGTGTCGCTAGGACCTCCTCGGCCGCCTCCAGTGCCTCGGCGGGTTGGCCCTCGGCCCGAAGGACCTCGGCCCGTGCCGCTGCGTATAGCGCACGCGCCTGCCAGTCCTCCAAGTTCCCGGCCCACGACATGGACTCGAGCAGCAGCCTGGCCTCTCCCAGGTTCCCCCGGTGGACATGCAGGGAACAGATAGGGAGGAGCTGGGCGGCGGCAAACTCCAGCGAGGCCAGCTCCTCCGCTCCCTTGGCCTCCTCGGCTCGTGCTAGAGCCTCCTCCCAGCGCCCCAACGCGATCAGGGGAGCAAGTGAGCCGGTGAGTGTGGCGAGCTCCCAGAACCGGTCGCCGACCCGGCGGGCCAGCTCCAGTCGCTGCTCGCCAAGAGCGACCTGCTCGGCGAGGCGATCCTGCGACGCCAACACCTCGCCCAGGTTGTTATAGGCGCGCATCGCCGCCGCCGAGAATCCGTGCTCAAGAGCCACCTCGAGCGCACGCCTAAGGACGAAGCCCGCCTCGTCCAGCCGGTCACTGCGGGTGAGGATGACCGCCTTGCTGCTGAGCGCCTGGGAGAACACCTCAGGCAGCCTCAGGTGCTCGGCGAGTTCGAGCGCTTCCTCGAGCAGGGGGGCACCCTCCTCGTCGCGACCCCCAAGCACAAGAAACCTCCCTCGCTGGGCAGCCACTACTGCAAGATCGGGGTCTGCCTGGTCGCCCGCCAGGCCGGCGTACGCCGTCTTCATGCGTTCGATGGCCTGTTCGGTGTTCCCGCGGAGGAATTCCACCCCCGCCAGGCGAGACTGAACCCTTGCCGCCGGGCGGGCTCGGCCTGCGGCCTCGAAGAGGCTGGAGGCCTCCTGGTAACGGGTCTCGGCGGCGTCCGGTCGTCCCCGTACTTCGGCCATCTCACCCGCCCTCTCGGTGAGAGCCGCCCGCTCCAACTGTGAGTCGCTGAGTTCAGCCGCTCTCTCGAATGCTGACTGTGCCTCTTCCGCCGCGGCAAGTGCGGCCGCCCGCTCCGCCGCCCGTACCAGCATCTCACGGGCTTTGCCCTTGATCTCTTCGGCGCCGGGGTCGTCTGGATCCAAGCGCCACGCCTCTAGGTAGTGTGAGGCGACCACCTCCACAATCTCCTCGGCATCAGTGCTCCAGCCCCGTTCGAGGTAGGTCGCAACTGCCAGATGCTTAGCCCGTCGCTCTCGTTTGGCGAGGGTCTCGTAGGCCACGCTGCGCACCAGGTCCTGCAGGAATCCGTACTGGCCGCGCTCAGGAGATCTGGGATCGGCCTGGACCGAGAGGACCTCCTTGGCCACGAGAGAGGTGAGGATCGGCTGAAGCTCATGTTCGTCATGTCCGGAGACAGCCGCTAGTGCCTGGATGGTGAAGGTCTTCCCCAACACCGAAGCGTCCTGGGCCAGCTGGCGCTCCTCGGCAGTCATCCCGTCCAGTCGAGCTGCGATCAGGGCTTGGAGGGTCTCGGGAACCTCGAGCGTCTCGATCTCTCCGGCGGGCCGGTAGGACGATCCCTCTTCGACCAGGAGGCCCCGGTCGAGCAGCATCCTCACCGTCTCGACTGCATAAAGCGGGATGCCCTCAGCTCGCCCCCGGATCCGCTCAGCCAGCGGCCTGGGCAGTCCCGGGACCAGTCCAGTCAGGAGCTTGTCCATGTCCGCAGGCGAGAGCGGCTCCAGGTGAATCAAGGTGGCGTTGCGGGTGGTCGCCGCCAGCCCCGCGGCGGGCGACTCGGGGCGGACCAGGCTCAGGACAAACAGGGGGTAGGCCCTCGACCACTCCATCAGATAGGCGATGAACTCCAGCAGCGAGGGATCGGCCCACTGCATGTCCTCGAACGCCATCAGCACCGGGCTTTGCTCGGCCAGGCGCTCGAAGAAAAGACGCCAGGCTGCGAAGAGGTCCTGCTTGTCGGGGGCGGTGCGCTCCTCCAGGCCGATCAGGTGGGCCAGACGGGGGAAGACGAAGCGCCGGTCCTCAGCATCGGGTACGTACTGATCCACCGTGGCCTGGAGCTTGGCGAGTGCCGAGTCGCGGTCCTCGGCCTCGAGGATTCCCGCTCTACCCCTCACCATCTCGGCCAGCGCGAAGTAGGTCACCCCCTGGCCGTAGGCGAGGCAGCGCCCTCGATGCCAGAGGTAAATCCCCTTCACCCCGTCCATGTATTTGAAGAACTCCCAGGCCAGTCGGGACTTGCCGATACCCGCGATCCCGGTCACCTGCACCAGGTGGGCCCGCTTGTCCTCGGTGGACGCATGGAACACATCCTTAACCAGCCGGAGTTCACGATCCCGGCCCACGAAGGGGGCCTCAAGGCGCTCGGACTTGAGCAGACCTCCCCGTCCCGCCACCACCCTCAGCGCCCGGTACAGCGGAATCGGCTCGGCCTTTCCCTTCAACTCGTGCATGCCGGTCTGTTCGTACGCCACCGCTGCCTCGGTGGCCCGCTTGGTGGCCTCACCGACAAGCACCACTCCGGGCTTACTCTGGGTCTGGATCCGGGAAGCGGTGTTGACCAAGTCGCCCGCCACCATTCCCTGGCCCAGTGCCCCAAGGTTCACGGCGGCCGTGCCCGTCAACACGCCAGCCCGGGCCGCCAGCTGGGGAGCGTGGACCTCCTCCCCGAGGGCCGCGACCGCCTCCACCAGGTCCAGCGCTGCTCGGACCGCCCGCTCGGCGTCGTCCTCCTGGGCCACTGGCGCTCCCCACACCGCCATCACCGCGTCCCCGATGAACTTCTCCACTGTGCCCCCATAGCGCTGGACCAGCTCCCGGCAGACGTCGAAGTAGCGGCTCAGCAGCTCCCTGACGTCTTCTGGATCCCGTGCCTCCGAAAGTGTGGTGAACCCGACAAGGTCGGCAAACAATACGGAGACGACCCTTAGCTCCACCATGTCCGCAGCGGCGGTGGCGGGCGCAGGGGAGGGATCCGGAGAAGTCGGGGCAGACCGTGATGGTGCACCCGGGGTGAGGCTGCTTGTTGGTCCTAACGGTGCGCCGCACTCCCCGCAGAACTTCACGGCCGCAGTGTTGGCCGAGCCGCAGACGGGACATGGGCGCGCTAGCGGCGCCCCGCATTCGCCGCAGAACTTGCGGTCCAGCGCGTTGTCCACACCGCAGTTCGAACAAACCACCCACGCCCTCCTTCAGACCGACCTACGCGCCCCGAATGGTACCCACCAAGTGGTCCCCAAGGGTTTCCTTGGGGACGGCAGGTCGCCCAGCGGGCCCCAATCTCAGCGGAGAGCGTGTGTTATCGTCAGACCGACAGTCGGTCTGGTTTAGGAGCCGCCCCATGGCCCGCTCGACGACCGCACCGCCGCAGGTGATCCGGCGCGACGAGTTCGTCGACGCCGCGCAGCGGCTCATCCAGGCTAAGGGCTACGAGCGGATGAGCGTTCAGGACATCCAGGACGAGGTCGGCGCATCGCGTGGCGGCTTCTATCACCACTTCGATTCGAAGCAGGCGCTCCTGGACGCCGTCGTGGCGCGCATGGTCGACGCTACGACGGCGACGCTGGAGCCGGTCGTGGCCGACCCCACCCTGGCGGCGCTAGCGAAGCTCCAGCATGTCTTCTCCGGCATCGCCGACTGGAAGGCCGAGCGTCGCGAGTTGGTTCTGAGCCTTGCGCGGGTCTGGCTGTCGGACGACAACGCGCTGGTCCGAGAGAAGCTCCGCCAGCACCTGATGCTCCGTCTGGCGCCCCTGCTCGCCGCGATCATCCGTCAGGGCAGAGCCGAGGGCCTGTTCACCGCGACCTCTCCGGACGAGACCGCTCGAGTGCTCATCTCGCTAATCCACGGCGCCAACCAGGTTGCCACCGAGCTCTTCATCGCCCGTCAATCCGCTGCCGCCTCGTTCGACGCCGTCGAGCGCACGTTGACCGCGTACAGCGAGGCGTACGAGCGCGTGCTCGGAGTCCCCGTCGGTTCGCTGTCGATCGACCCGGCCATCCTGCGTCTCTGGTTCGAGTGACGATGAGCTCAGGAGAGAAGCACACATGACCAACGCGGTCGAGACCGATGGCCTCACCAAGGACTATGGGGTGCATCGAGGCATCTTCGACCTCCACCTCGAGGTCCACGAGTGCGAAGCCTTCGGGTTCATCGGCCCCAACGGAGCCGGGAAGACCACCACCCTGCGCCTGCTCATGGATCTCATCAGGCCGGATCGCGGCAGCGCTCGGATCATGGGGATGGACACGCAGCACCAGGGTGTGAAGATCCGCGCGCTGACCGGTTATCTGCCCGGAGAGGCCCCCGAGTATCCCAACCACACCGGTGAGAGGATCCTCGACCTGCTCGCCCACCTCCGCGGCGGCGTCGATCCCGCTCGGGTATCCCAGCTGGCGAAGCGCTTCGACCTCGATCTGCATCGCAAATACCGCACCTACTCGCACGGGAACAAGCAGAAGGTGTGGCTGATACAGGCCTTTATGCACGACCCCCAGTTGCTCCTCCTCGACGAGCCCACCACTGGGCTCGATCCGCTCATGCAGCAGGTGTTCCGAGAACTGGTCGAGGAGGCACGCGGGCGCGGTGCCACGGTCTTCCTATCGTCGCACGTCCTCCCCGAGGTGCAGGAGATCTGCGATCGCATCGGCGTCGTCCACAACGGCACCCTCCGCCAGGTCGGCACCATGGAGGACCTGCGCATCAGCCACATCCGGCGCGTGGTCGCCACCGTGGAGAAGGACCTCGACCGTGACCGGCTCGTCAGGGTGCCCGGCGTGTCGGCGGTGGTCGTCTCAGACCACCGGCTGCAGTGCACGGTCTCCGGGAAGATGGAGCCGTTGCTGGAGGCGCTCCTGCCGGCCAGCGTCATCACCCTTGACTCCTCGGAGATGAGTCTCGAAGAGCTGTTCCTGGCGCAGTATGGACAGCCGGCGCAGTCATAGCCTGATCCCCTGGGCGGTCCGCAGCCACCTGGTGGGGATGCTCGCGCTCGGGCTGGGATTCGGCCTGACCGTGATGATCCTGGCGCCGGCGTACTTGGCCGCTGCCAAGGCGGTCGCCGGAGGCCTGAAGGCGCTCGCCGCATCGGCGACACCGGTCGCCGAGAGCTTCCAGTTCCTAACCGGCCCCGTCGACCGCCTGGACACGGTGGGCGGATACCTCAGCTACAAGATCTTCCCCGACATCGCACTTCTCGTCGGCCTGTACGCCGCCATCCAGGGCGCGCAGGTCCTGCGTGGATCGGAGAGCAGGGGGCTCTTCGACCTGTGGTACGCCGCTGGGCGGACGCGCAACGCCATCCTGAGGGATCGCATCGCCGGCTTCCTGGTCGCGCTGAGCACTATCGTCGTTTGCGTTTATGCCTTCACGGTGCTGGGCGGCGCCCTGGCGGGCGTGCACTTCGCACTGCCGGCGCTCGGTCAGTGCGCTGCCGTCGGCTTGGTGGGGCTATTCGGCTTCGCGCTGGGACTCTTCGTGTCGCAGTTCTGCCCGGCCGCGCGTACGGCGGCTGGCATCAGCTGCGCCTACCTCGTCGCTGCATTCTTCGTGGCCAACATGGCGGACCAGCTGGGCCCGCTTACGTTCCTGCGTTACCTCTCACCGTTCTACTACTACATCCAGGCGCGGACGCTGGTGCCGGGAATCGGATTCGACGTGGCGTCGATGGCGACGTTGCTGGTGGCGGTGGTGGTGCTCATCGGTGCGGCGTGGAGGGTGTTTCTGCACCGCGACATCGGGGGCGTGAGCCTCGAACGCGGCCAACGGAACCGGCCGCCCGACTACACTTTCCACCCCAGCCTGCTGTGGCACCGGTGGCTCTGGCTCCACTGGATCGCGGAACAGCCGATCGGGATCGCCTCGTGGGTCGTCGGCATCGCCGCTTTCAGCGGCGTGGAGGCATGGGTGGTTCCATCGGCCATCAGGATCGTGAGCACCAGCCGCGGTCCGCTTGAGAAGTTGCTGGCGAACCACGGCACGCTGCTGTCCACCGGTGACTATCTCTCATTCTTCATGTCGTTCTCGGCGCTGCTGGTGGCGGGGTTCATCGTTGCCGAGGTGGCGCGGTGGGTCAGCGACGCCGCCCAGCATCGCAACGACGTTGTCCTCGCGCAGCCCGTGTCGATGTGGAGTTTCGTGATCGAGCGCGCGGTGACACTTCTCGTCCTTGCCGCGCTGGTAGCGCTGGCGGTGGTGATGGGTGTCTCGGTCGGCGCGGCAATCGGCGGTTACACGGTCGACGTGGGCGGTCTGATGCGCACCTTCATCGACATTGTTCTCCTGGCCTTCGCCATAGGCGGTGTCGGACTGCTCGCGACGGCTGTGTTCCGCAGCGCCGGCGCAACCGTGGCGATCATTATTCTGCTGGTCGCCTGCTTCTTCCTGAGCATAGTCGCAGGGCTGCTGTCATGGCCGAGCTGGGCCACGAGCCCGTCGGTCTTCGCCGCCTTCGGCAAGCCGTACCTCTGGATGCCGGCGCTCGGAAGCCTCCTCTATCTGTGCGCGCTCGGCGGTGGTGGGGTGCTGGCTGCCTACCTCGTGATGCGGCGCGGCATGCGCGTGGCTGTCTGACCGACTTCTCGATCGGTGCTCGAACTCAAATACTTGTCAAGGAGAAGGTCGCGGGTTCGACCCTCGTCTCCCGCTCCACTGATCTCAGCCTCGCCCGCAGAGACTCATCGATGACACCCAGGAGACTGATGGCCCGCATTGCTCCGAACTCGCGTCTCCGGCGAACCGAGGAGGCGCCTATCATCCCGTCAGCGCTGAGTTGAGTGGAGGGTCGCACGTGCTGCTGGATGGCAGGACCGCGGTCGTGTACGGAGGTGGCGGCTCGGTCGGTGGCGCGGTCGCGCAAGCGTTCGCCGAGCAGGGCGCGCACGTCATCGTTGCGGGGCGCACCCCGTCGTCGCTCGAGCGGGTCGTCAAGCCACTCACCGAGCGCGGTCTCAGCGCGCAGACCGCCGAGGTGGACGCGCTCGTAGAGGCCGAGGTAGAGGCGCACCTCGACGGGGTCGTCGCCGAACGCGGAGGCATCGACATCTCGTTCAACGCCATCAGCGTCGCCTACATTCTCGGCGGACCGCTTGACGAGATCCCTGTCGACGACTTCGTCAGAGGTATTGCCGATGGAATGCGCACCAACTATCTCACCGGCGTCGGAGCTGCGCGACGGATGGCCGCGCGCCACACCGGCGTCATCCTCGGGTTCACCGCCAGCAGCTGTCGCCGGCCGCTTGCCTACCAGGGCAGCTTTGCCGTCGCCGGGGCCGCCATCGAAGCGCTCTGCCGTCAGATCGCGACGGACTACGGTCCCGAGGGGGTGCGGGCGGTTTGCATCCGGTCGGCTGGGTCCCCAGACGCGCCCGGGGTCGATGCCGCCCTCAGCGCGCTCGCCGAGGTCGAGGGTATCTCCCGCGACGCGTTCGAGGCGCGTATCGCCGAGCGCACCCTCCTCAAGCACATGCCGCGACTGCGCGAGATCGCCAACCTCGCGGTGCTGGCTGCCTCCGACCTCGCGTCGTCGATGACCGGCGTAATCGCCAACGGCACCTGCGGCGAGGCGACCGACTGACCTCTCAGCCGGTCGTTGCGACGGGCTGGAGGCAGCGGTTCGCGAGCATGAGTTTGCCTGAGCGCATGGGGGACGATCCATACGGCGCGCCGATCAGCAAGTCACCGAGGTGCGGTGCCTTCGTGGCTAGGCGGCTCAGTGGCCCTGTTTGCGGGTCCACTCCTCGTGCTGCTGAGCGTCCTTTGACCCGTCGGCGATGACCTCAGCCTGACGAACCCCGCCAGCGGACCCCGAACTTGGGGGACCAAGGGGAGCGGCGGTTCCGGTCTGGTCCTCGCTGGCGTGAACGATCCGGCCCCCGACCACTGTCAGCACCGAGCGGATGTTGGCGATGGACTCTTCGGCGACTGTGAAGTAGTCATCGCTGAGGATGACGAAGTCGGCCAGCTTCCCGGGAGTCAAGGTTCCCTTTCGTTGCTCCTCACCTGAGAACCAAGCTGCGCCTACCGTGTAGGCAGACAGAGCCTCGGCACGAGTGAGCAGCTCGTCATCGAAGCGGTGCTGGAGCCCGCCGACACTGCGCCCGGTCACGTACCACGCCAGGGAAACCCAGGGGTTGTACGACGAAACCCGGGTGGCATCGCTGCCCGCGCCCAAGGGAATGCCACGATCGAGAATAGCCCGCAGGGGTGGGCTGGTCGCGGCGGCCGGCGCCCCGTACCGGGCGACGAAGTGCTCCGCCTGGAACGCCATCCGGTCCTGGGTGGAGATGCCCCCGCCGACGACTGCAATGCGGTCGAGGGTGGCCGGAGTGACTGTCTCGGCATGGTCGAAGAACCAGCGCGCGGGCCATGCCCCGGTCGGCCCCACCAACTCCTCGAAGACGTCGAGGTCGCGGCGGATCGACTCGTCGTAGGTGGCATGGATCCTGAACCCCCACTCGTTCTCCAGCAGCAACTTGAGAACCTCGCCAAGGCGCCGCTCCATATCCGGCGCCTGATCCGGGCGGGGCTCCTGGAAGCACTCGAAGTCGGCAGCTGCCCATACCAGGTTCTCGCCGGCCCCGTTGCAGCGCAGCCAGTCGTCTCCGTCACCGGGGCGAGTCATGGTCACCCACCGCTGGTAATCGGCCAGCTCCTCGCCCGCGCGTTAGGCTAAGAGGTTGTAGGCGATGCGCACGCTCAGGCTCTGGTCGCGGGCCAAGCCCATCACCACCTGGTAGTCATCAGGAAAGGTCTGAAAGCCCCCTGCCGCGTCGATTGCGCTGGTGATCCCGAGCGAATTCAATTCAGCCAGGAAGTCGATGGTGGACGACCTCTGCTGATCGGGGGACAGTGCCGGCGCCGCGGCGATGGTGCCATAGAGGATGGCCGCGTTGGGGGTGGATAGCAGCACCCCAGTCGGCGCCCCCGAGTTGTCGCGGACAATCTGGCCTCCGGGGGGATCCGGCGTGTCGCGGGTCCAGCCCAGGTAGCGGATCGCCGCCTGGTTGAGCATCCCCCCCTGGTAGAGGTGCATGACAAACGCCGGTACGTCGCCGGTGGCCCTATTGATCTCGGCCAGCGTCGGCATGCGCCGCTCCTCGAACTGGAACTCGCTCCATCCCCCGATCACTCGCACCCACTGACCGGGCGGGCTCGTCGCGGCCCGCTCCGACAGCAACCGCAGCCCCTCGGCCAGGCTACCGACCCCATCCCAACGAGTCTCCAGGCCGTACATGCGCCCGCCGCGGATGATGTGGAGGTGGCTGTCGTTGAGTCCGGGAATCACCCTCCTACCCAGGGCATCCACTAGCCGGGTTCCGGGCCCCACAAACCGGCTGATCTCTCGGTCCGTCCCAGTGGCGAGGACAGCTCCGTCACCGACAGCAAACCCTTCGCACTGTGGATGCTCAGGGTCGAGGGTGGTCACCTTGGCATTGCGGACGACCAGGTCTGCGATTGCCGAGGTTCCGCCGCTGGTCCCCACAAACAGAGCAGATCACAAACTGACCCGCAAAGTCCAGCGGTCCCCAACGGACTCAGGCGGGTACGCTCTCCTCCGCGACCAGAGGCCCTAGGCGTTCCAGCCAGGGTAGGGCCTGCAGTCGCTCGAAGATCTCTCGGGCCTGAGCTCGCAGCGGTCCCGCACGGTCCTGACGGCCACGTCCCGCCAGCCACTCGGCATGTTCTGTGAGGGCAACGGCGAGGTCGAACGGCGTTTGGATCTCGCGGAACCCTGCCTCGGCAGTTTCGAACCCCGTCTCGACCGATTCCTGATCCCCATCTGCCGCCGCTGTCCGTGCGGATAGCCGCGCCACCTCGGCCCGGAGCCAGGGAGTGATCTGCCCAGGCTGGGCGGCATCGACCATCGCTAGAAGCTCATGAGCGCGGCCCTGGTCGCCAAGGTCGAGGGCGGTCTCGATCGCCAGTACCAGGGCTCTCTTCACCGACATGTTGGTCAGCCTGTGGCGGAGGTCCGCGGAGGACGCCAGTGCCTCCTCGGCTGCTGCCAGCGCCTCGGCCCCCTGGCCGTCGGCTCGCAGGACCTCGGCTCTGGCTCGAGCGTATTGCGACCTGAATTGCCAGTCCTCCGAAGTCTCGGCCCAGCGCATCGAGTCCAGTAGCAGTCTGGCCTCGCCCAGGTTCCCACGGTGCACGTGAAGAGCGCACATGGGCAGAAGTTGGGCCGCGGCGAACTCCAGCGAGGCCAGCTCCTCGGCCCCCCTTGCCTCCTCGGCCTGGGCAAGAGCGTCATCCCATCGCCCCAGCGCGACCAGGGTGGCAAGAAAGCTGGTTAGGGTCACCAACTCTGAGCGCCGGTCGCCGACCCGGCGGTAGAGCTCCAACTCCTGGTCGCAGAGCTCTGCTGACTCAGGAAAGCGATCCTGCGACTCGAACACCACTCCTAGGTTGTTGTAGGCGCGCTGTGCCGCCCCAATGAGGTTGTGCTCTAGGGCCACCTCGAGGGCTTTCCTGACGAGCACGCCCGCCTCTTCGAGCCGGTCGCTCCAGGTGAGGATGATGGCCTTGCTGCTCAGTGCCTGGGAGAAAACCTCGGGCAACTCCTGATGCTCAGCGAGTTCGAGCGCCTCCTCGAGCAATGGGGTCGCCTCGGAGTAGCGTCCCCCAAGCGCGAGGAACCTCCCCAACTGGGCTGCGACCACAGCAAGTTCGGGATCAGGCTGGTCGCCGGCCAAACTCGCATATGCCCGGCTCATTCGCTCGGTGGCTAGTTCAACGTGGCCGCGAACCCATTCCACCCCCGCCAGGCGTGCTTGAACCCTGGCCGCCGGGCGAGCTTGGCCCGCAAGCTCGAAGAGCCTGGTGGCTTCCTCGTAGTGGGCGGCGGACTCGTCCGGCCGTCCCCGCCTCTCCGCCATTTCGCCAGCCCTCTCGGTCAGAGCCGCCCGCTCCAGCTCCGAGTCGCTGAGCTCGGCCACCCGCTCGAAGGCGTGCTGCGCCTCCTCCGCGGCTGCGAGGGCCGCCGCCCGTTCGGCCGCCCGCACCAGCATCTCGCGAGCCTTGTGCTTGATCTCCTGCGCATCGGGAGCGTCGGGATCTAGGCGCCATGCCTCCAGGTAGTGGGACGCCACCACCTCCACGATCTCCTCGGCGTCGGCGCTCCCGCCCCGGTCGAGATAGCTGGCCACCGCCAGGTGCTTGGCCCGGCGCTCCCGTTTGGGCAGGGTCTCGTAGGCAACGGTGCGCACCAGATCCTGAAGGAATCCGTACTGTCCCCGTTCCGGTGACCGGGGGTCAGTCTGGACCGAGAGGACCTCCTTGGCTACCAGGGAGCTGAGGATCGGCTGCAGCTCGTCGTTGGCCAGCCCGGAGACGGCGGACAGCCCCTGGGGGGTGAAGGTCTTGCCCAGAACCGAGGCGTCCTGGGCCAGCTGCCTCTCCTCGGCAGTCATCCCGTCCAGTCGGGCTGCGATCAGGGCCTGGAGCGTCTCGGGAACCTCAAGGGTCTCGATCTCTCCGGTCGGTCGGTAGGACGATCCCTCCTCGACTACGAGGCCCCGATCGAGCAACATCCTGACCGTCTCCACGGCATAGAGCGGGATACCCTCGGCTCGACCCCGGATGCGTTCGGCCAGCGGCTTCGGCAGTCCTGGGACCAGCCCGATAAGAAGCTTGTCCATGTCCGCGGGCGAGAGGGGCTCGAGGTGGATCAAGGTGGCGTTGCGTGTCGTCGCCGCCAGCCCGGCAGCGGGCGAGTCGGGGCGGACCAGGCTCAATACGAATAGGGGGTAGGCCCTCGACCACTCCATCAGGTAGGCGATGAACTCCAGCAGCGAGGGATCGGCCCACTGCATGTCCTCGAACGCCATCAGCACCGGGCTTTGCTCGGCCAAGCGCTCGAAGAAGAGACGCCAGGCTGCGAAGAGGTCCTGCTTGTCGGGGGCGGTGCGCTCCTCCAGGCCGATCAGGTGGGCTAGGCGGGGAAAGACGAAACGTCGGTCCTCAGCATCGGGAATGTATTGATCCACCGTGGCCTGGAGCTTGGTCAGCGCCGAGTCGCGGTCCTCGGCCTCGAGGATTCCCGCTCTGCCCCTCACCATCTCGGCCAGGGCGAAGTAGGTCACCCCCTGGCCGTAGGCGAGACACCGCCCTCGATGCCAGAGGTAGATCCCCTTGATGCCGTCCATGTATTTGAAGAATTCCCAGGCCAGCCGTGACTTGCCGATGCCGGCGATGCCCGTCACCTGGACCAGGTGAGCCCGCTTATCCTCAGTGGAGGCATTGAAGACATCCTTCACCAGCCTGAGCTCACGGTCGCGACCGACGAAGGGGGCTTCAAGCCGCTCGGACTTGAGCAGGCCGCCCCGTCCCGCCACCACTCGCAGCGCCCGATAGAGCGCGATCGGCTCGGCCTTGCCCTTGAGGTCGTGCATGCCTGCCTGCTCGTACGCCACCGCCGCCTCGGTGGCCCGCTTGGTGGTCTCTCCGACCAGCACGCTACCCGGCCGGCTCTGGGCTTGGATGCGCGAGGCCGTGTTGACCAGGTCCCCCGCCACCATGCCCTGACCCTTGGCCCCCAGGTTGACTGCAGCAGTCCCGGTCAGAACGCCGGCCCGGGCGGCCAGGTCGGCAGCCCCGACTTCGGCGCCCAGGGTGGCTATGGCCTCCACCAGGTCCAGCGCCGCTCGAACCGCCCGCTCGGCATCGTCTTCCTGGGCGACAGGTGCCCCCCACACCGCCATAACCGCGTCTCCGATGAACTTCTCGACCGTTCCTCCGTAGCGCTCGACCAGCTCCCGGCAGACGTCGAAATAGCGGCTGAGCAGCTCGCGGACCTCCTCGGGGTCGCGCGGCTCGGAGAGAGCTGTGAACCCCACCAGGTCCGCGAACAAGACCGATACGACCCTAAGCTCCACCATGTCCGAGGGAGTGGAGGCGGGCGTCTGGGCAGTGACCACCGAGGGAGAGGCGGGCCGGGATGACCCACCTGCGGCGACGCTCCCGCCTGCTGCCAAGGGCGTACCACACTCCCCGCAGAAGGTGTCGCCTGGCTCAATCGCGAAGCCGCAGTTGGCACAGGTGAGGGTCAGGGGTGCCCCGCATTTGGCGCAGAACTTGCGGCCCAAGACGGACTCGTTACCGCAATTCGCACAAATCACCAGCCCTTCTCCTCCAGATCGCCCGCTTGCGAGGAATGGTACCCATCGTGAGGTAGATCAGGATTGCCATCTGGAGGGCGGACCGGACCCGCTCCCCATTCTGTCGTTGACTCAGAAGCGGCGCCAGGTCGGGGCAGAACGTATTCTCAACTCCGGCACCGGACGAAACCCGGGTGCAAAGGAAGGCAACCACAGCCCAGATGACCTGCCCGCACTGCGGTCGCGAAAACGAAACCACCCAGCGGTTCTGCGGTTCCTGTGGTCGGCCGCTCCTACTGATCTGTCCGTCCTGCGGAAATCCCTGCTCTCTCGACTTTCGATTCTGCGGTAGCTGCGGCGCTGACCTAACACCGACTCCGCCTTCTGGCCGATCCGGCGAGGAGCGTCGGGTGGTCACGGTGCTGTTCGCGGATCTCGTTGGTTTCACCTCTCGCGCGGAGCGGCTAGACCCCGAGGACGTACGTGCCATCCTCGACCCTTACTACGCCTGCCTTCGCGACGCCATCCAGGCCTTTGGTGGCCAGGTGGAGAAATATGTTGGTGACGCGGTGATGGGAGTCTTCGGGGCCCCGACCGCCCACGGCGACGACCCGGAACGGGCGGTCCGAGCCGCCCTGCGCATCCAGGTCGCTCTGGCCGAGATGAACGCGTCCGACCCCCGGCGGGACCTCCAGGTCCGCATCGCCGTCAATACCGGAGAGGCGATCGTCGCGCTCGGCGCCAAGAGCTGGGAGGGCGAAGCCATGGTGGCGGGAGACGTCGTCAACACCGCATCCCGGCTGCAGAGTTCAGCGCCTGTGAACCGGGTGTTGGTGGGCGACGAGACCTATCGGGCCACACGTTTCACGGTCGAATACCAGGCGTTGGACCCGATTGCACTGAAGGGCAAGCAACTACCGGTAGCGGCATGGCTGGCGGTCTCGGCCGCGGGTGCACCCGGGGAGCGGTCAGTCAAGAGTGCCCCCCTGGTGGGGCGCCGAGAGGAGCTCTCGGCTCTCGCCGAACGGTTCGACCATGTCCTGACCGCTCAGCACGCCCACCTGGTCACGGTCTTCGGGCTGCCGGGGGTGGGCAAGACCCGGCTGTCCACAGAGTTCGCCGCGGTCGTGACTAGCAGGGGAGGCAGAACCATCCGCGGCAGGTCTTTGCCTTACGGAGAGAGCGGCGCCTACAGCGCTTTCGCGCAGCAGATCAAGCAAGTGGCGGAGATCTTAGATAGCGATCCCGCCCCGGTTGCTGTGGAGAAGATTCGGACCGCGACCGCATCGTTACTGGGACCTCAGGAGGTCGACGATGTCGCGGCCCCGATGGCGATCCTGCTGGGCGTTGGCCCGGTCGATAGTGTCACCGACCGACACGGCCTCTTTTTCGCTGCGCGGCGCTTCGTGGAGGGACTCACGGCCCAGCAGCCGACCGTGCTCCTGTTCGAGGACCTCCAATGGGCCGATCCCAGCCTGCTCGACCTTGTAGAACACCTGGCCTCGCGCATACGGGAGGCGCCGTTGATGCTACTGACGCTGGCCCGTCCCGACTTTCTCAGCGCGCGCCCAAACTGGGGCGCGCGGCTTCCCGCTTATCTAGCTCTGCCCCTCGAGCCCCTGAACGTGGAGGAATCAGCAGAGCTTGCGCGGCGACTCCTGGCCCGCTCGGTACCGGAAGCCGAGGCGGAAACGGCTATCCAGCTCGCCGCCACCGGGGAGGGCAACCCACTTTTTATAGAGGAGTTGGCAGCTTCGCTGTCCGAGCGCACCGCCGCCGTCGCGCAAGAGCTACCGACCAGCATCAGAGGCATCGTCGCAGCTCGGCTTGACGCCCTACCGGCGGCAGAGCGGTCGGCACTGCTGGATGCGTCGGTTGTCGGCAAGGTCTTCTGGAGCAGCGCGGTGGCCCGTCTCGGCGGTGCCGATGGCCGACTCGGTGAGGCCCTGGACCTGCTCGAATGGCGTGACATGATCAGGCGGGAGCCCGTATCACAGATAAGAGGACACGAACAGTTCAGGTTCAAGCACATGGTCATCAAGGACGTCGCCTACGCCAGCCTTCCTCGGGCGAGGAGGCGAGACGGACACGCGATCGTGGCCCAATTCTTGGAGGAGGTGGGCATGGGTGGCGACTCGCTGGCCATGCTCGCTCACCACTGGCGCGAGGCCGGCGATCAGGAGAAGGCGGTGCAGTACCTGGTGGCCGCGGCCGAACAGGCTCGGCGTGGATGGGCGAAGGAGGAGGCCGTGCGCTATTACAAGGAGGCACTGAGACTGGTGCCTGAGGAGGATGCCCAGCTTCGGCGGCATATTCGGCTGCAGTGCGCCGTCGCGGAGCAGATGGTCTTCCACGTTCCAGACGCGGAATCGCTGGTGCGCGGCCAACCCGACACGGGCCCCGACTCGTAGACCGCCCGCGCGCCGGGGCAACTTCTCAGTCGGCCGGCCCTAGTTGGAACGTCGATTCCACCGGTACGCCCTGACGGAGGGTGTTGAGGACGACACAGTACCGTTCGGCGCTTCGAAGCAGACGTTCCGCCCGCTCCCCGACCACGTCTTCTTCGACCACTACCCGGGTGCGACAGCGGATGGCGGTTAGACCGATGGGAAAGTCTTTCCCCATGGCGAGCGTGCCCCGAGGATCCCAATCGCCCTCCACCTTAACCTCGAGCTCCTGCAGGCCAATTCCCAGGTTGGCGGCCACCATTCGGAGCGTGATCTCCTGACAGGCAGCCAGCGCGCCCAGGAGCAAGTCGGCCGAGCAGGGGGCGTCGCCCTCGCCGCCAACGGCCTCATGAGCTCCCGACCGCCAGGTCACCGCCGGAACGCTTTCAGGTACGACCTCGCAGTGGAGGGGGTCGGCTAGATCGCTGTCGCCACCGCGCACCCGGAGATGGACCGTTGCGGAACCGGGCTGAGAGGTGTAGCGGTCCCTAATCCCGCGCTGGATCTCTTTGAGGTTTACTCGGGATGTCGGCACTGCTCGCTACCTCCGAATCGACCAGCACGGTGACTCAAGGGTGGTCGGCCGACTCTGATCGCAGACTCGTTCCGGCTAGAGAGGGAAATCGTCCGGGGTGACGTCGCCGCCTATCTCGTACACGTGGTCGACAACGTGGTTCCCGAGAAGCTCCGCGTGGCGCCTCACCATCTCCTCGTCGGGGGCCTGGTAGACGCAGAAGGACTTCAGCGTGCCATCGCTGTCGGCCACAACGTGGCTGTGCAGCCATACGATTTCGGGAAATTGCTCGACCGCGATCCGCTTGGACCGTGTCGCGACCGCAGGCAGTTCATCCTCGCCAACGTCGTAGGTTCGCTCGATCAGGTACTTGGGCAACCACTCTCCTCCCTTGCGAAGGTCGGGATCGTAACAAACTCCGAGATCCTCGTACCTACGCCGCGGACCGGGCGTCCGCCCAATCCATTTCAGGGCAACTAGGCACCGTGATCAAGGGTGGACGCAACACCATCCGCCGACAGGTGGCCTCCCAGGCCGGGCGTGTTGGCGTCCACCCGGGCTCCAGGACCGCTTCCAGGTTGGGCTCGCTAGGCCGCCAGGCCGGTGGGCGTTAGTCGTCCATTTATTCCTAAGTCCGGCCTCTCGTGGATGGCGAAGGTATGACGGAGAGCCGAACGTGCGGCCAACTCGCCGCATCGACCGTGCACCCCAGGGCCAGGTGTCGTTGCCGAGGAGCAGAGGTAGATTCCCCGGGCCGGAGTGCGGTAAGGATCCCATCGGAACAGAGGTCGGGCAACAGACTGGCGGAGGTCTTGGACGCCGCAGCCAATGTCGCCCCCAACACAGTTGGGGTCGTAAGTCTCCTGCTCGGCGGCGGTACGCACCGCCTTGGCCAAGATCAGGTCGCGAAAGCCTGGGGCAAAGCGCTCGATCTGCCGCTCGATCCGATCGCTGACGTCGACATCAGAGCCTGCCGGCACGTGGCTATAGGCCCAAAAAGTCGCCTTGCCCGCTGGCGCCCTCGACGGGTCGGCGACGCCCGGTTGCACGGCGAGCACATAGGGCGAGTCGGGATGGTGCCCGGCCGCGACCTGCCGCTCGCTTGCCGCCACCTCCTCAAAGCTGCCACCGAGGTGCAGAGTGCCCGCACTCCGGCACTTCTCGTTGGTCCATGGGACCGGGCCCGCAAGTGCGAAGTCGACTTTGCAAATTCCTGATCCGTACCGGTATCGGCTCAGCGCCCTTCGATAGCGTGAAGGAAGTCTGTCGCCCGCGATGGCAAGTAGCTGCCGAGGAGACACGTCGAGTAGGACAGCTCGGGAAGAGGGAAGCTCGTCAAGTGACTTCACCCACCATCCAGTCTGCAGCCGCCCGCCGCTTGACTGGAGTGAATTGACCAGTGCCTCGATCAGGCGACCACTGCCACCCTGGACCACGGGCCAGCCCGCCGAATGAGCCAAGAGGGTCAGCAGCAGGCCGACGCCAGCGGTTGGGGCGGTATCCAGGGGGCGCATGGCGTGGGCGGCAACGCCGGAGAAGAGGCCGCGAGCCTCTGGGGTTTTGAAGCGCCGCACCTCAGATGTCGCAGCCCGCAGTCCCGCCAGCGCGAACGCGGCCAGCACGTCAGGACGTTCTGGTGGTCGTCTTCGCGCCGAAAGCACCCAGTCTCCGATCTGAGTGGCGTGCTCCACCAGAGCTCCCAACATCCTCCGATACACCACTTGATCAGGTCCCAATCCTGCAGCGGTGCTTTCCAACGAACGGTAGGCGATCCCCGCTCGCCCGCCGTCAAGCGGTTGCGCGAAGACCACTTCCGACTCGAGCAGCTTGACCCCGCGTCCGGCGAGATCGAATCGGCGGAAGAAGGACGAGCTGGCAGCCAGGGGATGGGCAATGGCGCAGACGTCATGCTGGAACCCTGGGAGCGTCAATTCCTCGGTGCGGCAGCCTCCGCCAGGCGTCTCTGCCCCTTCCACCACCAGGACCTTGAGCCCGGCAGCGGCGAGGGTGACTCCAGCGGCCAAGCCGTTTGGACCGCTACCCACCACAACGGCGTCGAACTCGTGGCTCACTCTGGAATCGCGATCCTCTCGCTCGGCCGCCTGTCGGTTTGGCCATGCTCAGGAACCTGGTTCCCCCCATTGGCGTTTGTGTCGTCCGTTGCCGTCAACACAACTGACGTCCGCACTGGAGGGAGGTGCACCTAGCCTCGAAGGTGGGCTGAGCTCGCCAAGAAGACCAGGGTGCGTCAGGCCCTGGGCCTGAGCCAACCCCGCTCGCTTCCCGGTTACGCCTTCTGCTCCACGACGATTTCCCCGTCATTCCACTCAACGTCATCGGCGAGCAATTCACGGAATCGCTCGAAAAATGTCGCCTGCGTGGGACTGTTCGCGTTCTTCATGTAAGCGTCCTTGTCCGTGAACGCGACCGCCGTGATGTAGTGGTCAGATCCCGCGTCGAGGCGATAGGTCCAACCGGCGATAAATCCTGCAGGCGGGTTCGCATCGAATTCCTTGAATAGCTCGGGGAGTCGTGGACCGATGCCCGGCTTGACTTGATAGCGAAAGACGGTTCCGTACATGTGTGCCCTCCCAGTGTTTTACGGCTTTGTGATCCGCGATCTATGCGTCCCTCGCGGCGGTGAGACCGCCGATCAGGCGCGTGGCTGCATCTTGGAAGCGTCGAACATCGCCGCAGGCCCGAGCCACCATCATGGCTCCCTCCAGCCCACCGATGATCATCCGAGCGATATCGCGCGCTGGCCCGTAGAGGCGCAAGGTGCCGTCGCTCTGGCCCTGCTCCAATACCTGCGCCAACCAGGATTCGTTGGCATCGAAAAATCGCACTACAGCGCGTTGCATGGGCTTCGGAAGGGTCTGGTACTCGGCTGCCAACATGCCGCACAAGCACATTCGCTCGGCGCGGAGAACCTCTAAGTACAGGTTGGAGTATCCCGCGAGCTTGTCCGCGGGCTGGGCGAGATCGGCGTCCAAACGCGTTAGCGCCGCGTAGAAGTTCTGCGAATAGTGGGCGATCAGCACCTCGCCCAGCTCGGCCTTGGTGGAGAAGTGGTAATGAAGCGCGGCTGTGGTGATTTGCAGTTCGGCGGCGATGTCGGCATAGCTGAAGCCGTTGAACCCACGCGTCTGAACTAACCGTTCGGCCGCGGTGAGGATCCGGAAGGCGGTGCCGGGAATCCTGACTTCCTCAGCGCGCTGGGGTCTGGCCACCACTGGGATGCTCGCGACTCCTCTTGACATCCTTACCTATTAGTAAGTTAGCATACTACCGTAGCCAGGACGGTTCAGGAGGAGATCGTAATGCTGAGCACCGAGCACCGCAGCTTCCAGGCACCAGACGAGGTCCGCGAGTTCCCCAACGGAAGGGCTGAAATACTCAAAGTCGGCGGTGGTGAGGTCGGTAGGCTCGTCTTCCAGCCCGGCTGGAGATGGTCCACCGACGTCAAGCCCATCGCCAAGACGGAGAGCTGCGAAGCGCCCCATTTCCAGTACCACGTTAGCGGCCAACTGGCGATCCGCATGGACGACGGCAGCGAGTTCGTCGCCGGGCCCGGAGACATCACTGCGTTGCCTCAAGGACATGACGCCTGGGTGGTTGGCACCGAGCCGGTTGTCACCGTTGACTGGTTCGGCGCAAGCAGCTACGCCAAGTAGGCCACCCGCCAGCTAGGCGACTCTGCTCTATCCGGATTCCGGCGGAGGTCGGGCCGACCACCTCGCCGACCTCGCGGCGGCCGCTAGTTGTCTCGGCCTCGGCGGCGCTGGTTGGATTCCGAGCTCGGCTGCGACTCTGTCCAGCCGACCTTGTCCGGCCCCGTTGGGCGGAATACCATGCCGGCCATGGGTGCCCGGCGGTCACTTTGGTCGATCGGATCGCAGCAGTCGATCCTGAGTATCGGGTCCAAGGGTTCTGTGCTTTCGATTGGCTCGATCGGCTCAGTCCTGTCGATCGGCTCCGTGGGCTCCTTTGCATCCGGTTTGTCCGTTGGGTCCTTCTTTAGCGCTGCCTCGCTGCTCTCCGGGTTCTCGTGGGGATCGGTCATGTGCTGGCGCTCCCGGCGGGGCGTCATGACCCGTCGCTGAGCGGAGGGAAGGTCGCCCAGCGGATGCTGAACAAATCAGCGACCTGAATTCGCCAGCCAAGGCGTGGGCTCCTCTGCAGCTCCGCGTATTTAGGTGGCTCTGGTTGGCCGTGCTGGCCGCCAACATCGGCGGTTGGATGCAGACGGTGGGGGCCCAGTGGCTGCTGGTGGGGCGACCCGGGGCGTCGACGCTGGTGTCACTGGTGCAAACGGCGGAGGCGCTGCCGATCGTCTTGCTGGCATTTCCGGCTGGGGTGTTGGCAGATTCTTTCGACCGCCGCAGGCTGCTGCTATCGGTGCAGTGCTTCGCGGTGGCGGTGGGAGTCGCCCTCACCTGGCTGACCATTGCCGGGGCCATGCCTCCGGCTCTGCTGCTGACCTTCACCGCGCTGTTCGGAGCCTGTGCTGCACTCACCTTCCCCGCCTATCAGTCGCTGATTCCCGAGCTGGTGCCCCGCGAGCAGCTGCCGGCAGCTGCCGCCCTGGGCTCGATCAGCGTCAACCTGGCCCGGGCAGTTGGCCCGGCGGTAGCCGGCGTGCTGATAGCGAGGGTCGGGGTCGGCGCCGTGTTCGGGGTGAACGCTGCCTCCTATCTGATCTTGGCGATAGTTCTGGTTTGGTGGCGGCGCCCGGCGGCCAGCGCGGCCGAGGAACCGGAGAGTTTCATCCCGGCCCTGCGGGCAGGGAGCCGCTACATCCGCTTCGCACCGGTGGTACGCCGGATCCTGCTTCGCAGCGGCCTCTTCGTGGTTCCGGCGATGGCCATCTGGGCCTTGCTGCCGCTGATTGCCAGCCGAAGACTCGGCCTGGGTGCAGGCGGCTACGGCCTGCTCCTGGGTGCCCTTGGCGTCGGTGCGGTCGCAGCCGCATTCGCACTGCCACGCCTGCGGGCGATCTTGTCAGCCAACCAAATGCTGTTCAGCGCCAGCCTCGTCTACGCCGTGGTCACGGTGGCGGTGGTGACGCTCCGCAACGCCGCCGCGGTCGCGCTGGTGCTGTTGCTCGCCGGAGCAGCCTGGATTGTGGTGCTTTCGAACGTCAACGCCACCCTGCAGCTCTTCCTACCCAGGTGGGTCCGCGCCCGGGGCCTAGCGGTGTACCTCATGGTGCTCTTCGGCGGCCAGGCGGCAGGGGCGCTCGCCTGGGGCCTGGTCGCTCAGCGGTTGGGCCTCGTCGATGCGTTCCTGGCCGCGGCCGCGCTGATGGCCGCCGGGGCAGCATCGATCAGCTTCTGGCCCTACCAGGACATCAAGAGCATGGACCGCGCCCCAGCCGTGTACTGGCCGGAGCCCAACTTGGTTTTCGAGCCGGATCCCCACGAAGGGCCGGTGCTAGTGACCGTCACCTACACGGTGGCACCGTCGCGCCGTCAGCCCTTTCTCAAAGCCATGAACAACGTGCGTTCATCCCGACTGCGCACCGGGGCGACTCGCTGGGACCTCTACCAGGACGGCGAGCAGGCGAATCGTTTCGTCGAGTCCTTCACCGTGGCTTCCTGGGAGGAGCACCTGCGGCAGCACAGCGACCGGCTCACCGGGACTGACCGTGCCTTTCAGGAAGGGGCAGACCGCTACTCAGATCCCGCTCCCCGAACTCGTCATCTGTTCCCTGCCCGAGGTGCGCAGCCGCCGGAGTCCCCGGGGCAAGGATGAGACTCCCTCTCCGGCGTGATCTCTGCCGTGGTTCGTGTATCGATCCCGCCATCTCAGCTCTCTTCTCAGGCAGTTCTAAGTTGCCGTCCATGCCGTTCCCAGCCCCGGAGTATGTACTGCAGTGAGCGGGGCCAGCCTGCTCCCAATTCAGGAGACATCGTTGTACTTTCGATTCCTAGCCCGCGAGCTCCGTCGCCGTAGCCGCTCGGCCGCGGTGGTGGCGATCGGACTTGCCTTGGGCGTGGGCTTGGTCGTAACTGTTACAGCCGCTGCGGCCGGGGTCAAGACGGCCCAGGGCGAGGTTCTCCACTCGCTCTATGGAGTCGGGACCGACATCACCGTGACTGAGCCGGCGACCTCAGGATCAGGCGCATTCCATTTCGGCGGCGGTCCCACCACCCGGGCCCAGGCGGGAACCCCATTCAGCCGCGACCATCTGTCCTCGAGCGCAGGTCTCAGCACTTTCTCTGCCAAGACCACCACGTCGATCTCAAAGGAAAAGGGAGTGAGTGCTGCTGCCGGGGCGCTGACCCTGGTCTCCCTCCACGTCACCGGCACCTTTCCCAGCTTCTCCGGTGGCGGTGGCGGCGGCACGGCCCCGTCGGTGGCGCCGTTCAGCATCAACACCTACACCATCGACGGGATCCAGGTCAGCTCACCGGGCTTAGGGCCGCTGAGTTCCAGCAAGATCACATCTGGCTCCTACTTCACCAGCGCCCAGTCGGACAAAGCGGTGGCCTTGGTCGACACCAGCTTCGCCAAGCAGAAGGGGCTCAAGGTCGGCTCCAGCTGGACCATCAGCGGCACCGCCTTCAAGGTCGTCGGGATCGTGACCCCCTCGGCGACCAGCTCAGGAGCTGACGTGTACCTGCCCCTTAAGGAAGCGCAGACGGTGGCCGGTGACAGCGGCAAGATCAACACCATCTACGTGAGCGCCGCCAGCGCCTCCGACATCAGCTCGGTCCAGACCGAGATCCAGCATCTGGTGCCGAAGGCCACCGTGACCACCGCTCAGGACCTCGCGGATCAGGTCTCAGGATCGATCACCACCGCCGCCAACCTGGCCAACTCCCTCGGTACCTGGTTGGCTGCGGCGGTCTTCCTAGCCGCCTTCGTTCTGGCAGTGCTGCTGACCCTGGCCTCGGTCACACGCCGAGGGCGCGACTTCGGGACGCTCAAAGCCCTCGGCTGGCACAGCCGGCGGATCGTTGGCCAAGTCCTGGGCGAGTCTCTGGTCCAGGGACTGGTCGGTGGGGCGCTCGGTCTGCTGCTGGGCTTAGGTGGGGCGGAGCTCGTCACCAAGCTGGCGCCCAAGCTGGACGCGATCGTGGGCGCTACCCCGGTGGGCACCGGCCCGGGCGCCAGCTTCTTTGGCGGGGGTAGAGGCTTCGGCGGTAGTGGGACCGGCACCCACGCCTTCCCCCACCACGGCGGTGGCGCCATCAACCCCACCCGCACCGTGTTCCTGCATCTCACCGCCCCCATCCAGCCTGATGTCCTTCTCCTGGCGGTCGGCTTGGCAGTTGCCGGGGGGCTGATCGCCGGCATTCTCGGCGGTTGGCGGGTCTCGCGTCTGCGCCCTGCCGACGCCCTGCGGCGGGTGGAGTGATCGATGTATGAGCTAAAGGAGGTCTCCAAGCTCTACCCCAAGGGACGGGGCACCGTGGCCGCGCTCAAGGACGTCAACCTGGTCATTGGAGACGGCGAGTTCCTCTCGGTGCAGGGACCGACCGGGCATGGCAAGACCACCTTGCTGCTCCTGCTGGGCGGGCTCGACCGACCCACCTCGGGCAGCATCTCGTTCGATGGCCAAGATCTAGGCCGGCTCGGCGAGTCCAAGCTGGTCGACGTGCGCGCCCGGAACTTCGGATTCGTGTTCCAGAACTACAACCTGATGCCGACCCTGAACGCCGCCGAAAATGTTGAAGCCGCACTGGTCCCGCTGTCCGTTTCCAATACCGAGCGCCGGGCCCGCTCTCTAGCAGCCCTCTCTGAGGTGGGGCTGGCCGACCGCGCCGCTCACTTTCCCGAGGAGCTCTCGGGGGGTGAGCAGCAGCGAGTGGCGATCGCCCGAGCCTTGGTCAAAGAGCCCAAGGTGGTGCTTGCGGATGAGCCCACCGGCAATCTTGATGAAGTGACCCGGGCCGAGATCGTGGATCTGATGCTGGCGCTTTGGAAGCGCATGGGGATGACCCTAGTGGTGGTCACCCATGACACCCAGGTGGCCAAGCAAGCGCCGCGCTCGGCGATCATCAACCACGGAGCACTCAGCCTTCGCAACAACCTCCGCGGCCGGGCCACTCGTGCTGCTGAGGGCCAGGCTGTCTCGGGTGGGGTGGCCGACTAGGACGAGACCGCCACCAGCGTGGTCAGCTTGATCCCGCTGAACCCGGTGATCCCCAACTTCTCGGCGGCGCGACGCAGGGTGGCATTGGCGATCCCGCGGTCGTTGGCCGCCCAGCCTGCCAGCTGCTTGTATGTGCTGATGCCGCCGGGGTCGCTTGACCGCCGGAGCAGGTGCGCCTCGGCAGTCATGGCCGGGGAGACATCCTCCTGGGCCCAGACACCGAGGCTGCTGACGGCATAGTCGAGGTGCAGCCCGTCTAGGGAACTGGGCAGAGAGTACAGAGTCAGCTTCCATACCGAGATGTCGGTCGCAGGGGAGCAGGCCCGGCTCGCAACTTCTGCCTGATGGGCCGCCGTGGTTCGAGCCTCCTGACCGTGACTAGCCCGCTGCCAGGAAGAGATGGCAGCAGATGCATTGGCACTGCAGCCATCCAGGTCAGAGCGTAGGGTCCCCACCATCGCGGCGAAGTCAGCGCGCCTCTGTGCAGTGCTGACGCTTCCTTGAGTCACGGCTAAAGCGATAGCCGTTGCCCCTGCCGCAAGGACGATGGCGAGTGCCAGCAATTGGTAGGTTCCGATCCGTCGACCGGAACTGTGCTGGCGGGGAATCGCCGACACCCTCGTGGGCTGAGGCACTGGGGTGTTGGTCACCTGGAGCTATCCAGACCTAAGCCGCGCGGGCTTGGAAACCTGATCAGATGGCTGCCGTGGGGAAGTGCGGGTGCTCCCTCTTCTCCGTACATCTCGGATTCGCTCGCTGGGCTACTCCGCGAAACCAGCAACTCGTAGGCCTGTGCCTGGGACGACAGCTTCCGCGTGGAGCGTGGCTGGTGGCGATTGCGTTCCCTGGAAGTGTCGGAGACGTGAGCTGTTCCAGACAACGAACGCCGAAGACAGCGCCATCGCCGCACCGGCGATCAGAGGATCGAGCCGCCCGGATGCAGCCAGCGGGATCGCCACCACGTTGTATCCGAAGGCCCAGACCAGATTGCCGCGTATGGTCCGCATGGTGCTGCGTGCCAATCGAATGGCATCTGGGACCACCCCCAGCTCATCTCTGACCAGGATGAGGTCGGCGGCGTTGATGGCGACATCGGTGCCGGCCCCGATCGCCAACCCCAGGTCGGCCTGCACCAAGGCGGGACCGTCGTTGACCCCGTCCCCGACCATGGCCACGCAGCGTCCCTGGGCCTGGAGGTCTCGGATAACCCGGACCTTGTCGCTCGGCAGCGCGCCCGCGACCACTTCCCGGATCCCCACGTCGGCAGCCACGGCTCGAGCCGTGGCCTGGTTGTCCCCAGTCAAGAGGATGCAGTTGAGCCCGAGCTGCTGCAGCTCATGAATTGCCGGAGCGGCCGAGGGCTTGATGGCATCGGCGAGCGCGATCGCACCGATGGTGCGACCGTCCCGTGCCACCAGCACAGCCGTGTTGCTCGTCACCTCCCAGGTGGTGCAGCGTTGGGCTATCTGGTTGGGGATGCTGACACCATTTTGGGCGAGCAACTCCGGCTTGCCCACCAAGATCTGGTGGCCGTCCACCCAGCCTGTGGCGCCGAGACCCGGGAGGCTGGAGAAGTCGCTCGCCTGGGGCAGAAGGGGGAAGTCCCGCGCCGCCGCCGCGGCGATCGCCGCCGCTACCGCGTGCTCGCTGGCTTGCTCCAGAGCGCCGGCGGCGTAGAGCAGCTCTCCGGGCTCCACTCCCGGTACAACCGCGATGTCGCTCAGCTCCATCCGGCCCTGGGTGACGGTACCGGTCTTGTCCAGGACCACGGTGTCGATCGTCTTCGAGGTCTCGAGTCCCTGATGCCCTTTGAAGAAGATTCCCAACTGGGCCCCCCGCCCGGAGGCGACCCGAAGCGCGGCAGGGGTGGCCAGACCAAGGGCGCAGGGACAGGCAATTATGAGTACCGCCAGGGCGGCGCTGAAGGCGGATTCGACCGACCCCACGACCAACATCCAACCCACGAAGGTCAGGATCGCCCCCGCCATCACCGTCGGCACGAAGACGGAGGAGATCCGGTCAGCGAGGCGTTGGACTGATGCCTTCTGCAATTGGGCCTGCTCGACCAACTCCAGCATCTGGGCCAGTTGGGTGTCGCCACCGACCTTGAGGGCTCGTACGATCAATCGCCCGGTGAGCAGGACGGTCCCACCAAGCACCTGGTCTCCCTCGCAGATCTCTCTCGGGACCGACTCTCCAGTCATGGCGCTGCAGTCAACCGCAGAGTTGCCGAGGATCACCTCTCCGTCAGTCGCGATCGTCTCCCCCGGCCGGACGATGAAGCGGTCGCCGACGCGGAGCTGGCCGACTGGCACTCGCTGCTCGCCCCCGTCGATCTGGAGGATCGCCACATCCTTGGCTGCGACCGCGGCCAAGGCGCGCAGGGCGCTGCCGGCCCTTCGCCGGGCCAGGGCTTCGAAGTAGCGTCCGGCCAGGAGGAAGGTGGTAACACCGGCCGCGACATCGAGGTAGAGGGCGCCTCCGCCCTGGTGCAGGAGGACATAGAGTCCCGACCGTCCCGGCTCGCTGACGTCTCTGAAGAACATGGCGTAGAGCGACCAGCTGGTGGCGGCGATGATCCCCATAGAGACCAGGCTGTCCATGGTGGCGGTGCCGTGTCGCAGCGCTTGAAAGGCGGCGCGGTGAAACGGCCAGGCGGCCCAGACCACGACCGGCGCCCCCAGGGCGATGAAGAGAAATTGCCAATGCGGGAAGCGCAGCCAGGGCAGCAGCGAAAAGGCCATCGACCACTCTGCGAGAGGCATGAACAGCAGCGCCGCCACCAGAAGGCGACGCCCGAGGTAGCGCACCCTGCGGTCGTCCTCTGCGGCATCATCAGCTGCGCTGTGCGAGGTACCGGTCAGCTCGGCCCGATATCCGACCGACTCCACTCGCTTGATCAACGTCGACACCGGTATCTCGGAGAAGAGCGAAACACTGGCCCGCTCCGAGGCATAGTTCACCTGAGCCCGCACGTGAGGGAGTTGGTTGAGGCTCTTCTCGATCTTGGCCGCGCAGGCCCCACAGCTCATCCCCCGGATGGAGAGCTGGAGCTGACGGTATACGGGTGGGGCGTCCGCTGAACCGGGGCCATGTTCTGGCCGAGCGGGCCTATCCACAACTGCGGCCCGGACGGTGGCGGCGTCGGCTGAACTCTCGTCTGACCGAGCCGGCCCGGGCGGAGTCGGGGAGGTGACGGAGGGGTCAGTCATCTCTCGTTCCCAAGGCTCGAAGGGCACGGCTGCTTGGCCCGCGCCATCTGGACCACGTCAGGGCGCCGGGTTTTGACCACGGTCCGGAGGGCGGACCCGGCCCCGAATCGATCGGAGCGGACGCCGTCAGAGGCGATCACGAGGAGATCTACTCTAACGACGGCTGCCCGCGCGTGCCCCCGCAGGACGACCGTACTCGCGTCGGAGGAAGCGTCCCGCTGCCGTCAGCTGAACAGTTGAGGCCACTGGGTAAGGGTCAGCATCAGCATCATCGAGAGGGCGATGGTGAGGTCGCCGTTACTCCCCAGCTCGCGCAATGATTGGCGATCTTCGCGGACGTCGCCCTCCAAGGATGCATTGTGGCGGGATAGGTTGACTATCTCGACCATGAAGCCGACGTAGATGAGCAGGCAGATAAGCGTTGCGCTAACCACGTTGGTGAAAGAAAACATGTAGGCCATGGAACCATTGACGAAAACATGCCAGACTTCGCTGCGCCGGTCGCACAAATCCCACCGCACAATCAAGCGAATCAGGAAGACGACCGCAAGGAGTGCAAAGGCGATTACATAGCCCACCAGCGGGCCGATGGTCGCCACGGCGCCGATCATGAGCAGAGCCATTGCGATCATGCCAAGCGCGTGAACAGAGTGGTCCAATAGGTCGGGCAATGCGTGATAGCCGGTGATATGCCTCCGCTGCAGGTATCGCCAAGAGAAAATGAAGACGATGTAAGTCGAGAGAATGATGATCAGGATGAGTGCCAGCTCGATGACGGGAGGTCCCGACTGCGCGCTGGAAGAAGGAACCGCGCTTGCGCAGCCCGGCATCACCATGCCGGGCATGCATTCAGCCTTCATCGGTCAGCTCTTCGCAAACTGCGCGTGCCCCCTCGACGTCATCAGTGCCATGTGACTATCGTGGTAGAGCATGACGAGACAGTCTCTACCTGACCCCGCGGTGAATGATAGGTGCGAGACTTAGGGCGCTCCCGTTCTGATCTGAGACCGTAGTAGTATGGCGAACGTTAGCGAGGGCCAAGCCTAGAGGTCGGGGACCGCAAATGCCCGGTATGGGGAGCTACGGGACGGAGACCATCGGGGGTTTCTACCCGTACATCTTCATCGACTTGCTAATAATCGTGGCGCTGGCGTGGCTCCTCTACGGTGGTCAGGTCGGCCTCCGCTACCTTGACGAGCGCCAAGGAATCGCCAATAAGGCGACACGGACCGTCGCAGGCAAACTCCTGCCCGCGATTCCAGCAAGGGTCTTTTTGCGCCGTGCCATTGGAATCATCTGGATCATCGACGGATTGCTCCAGGCTCAGCCGGCGATGCCGCGCGGGTTCGCCCAGGAGATTGTGGCTCCGTTAGCGATCGGCCAGCCCCATTGGCTGGCCAACCTCCTCAACTGGGAGGCCTACTTCTGGCAGGCTCACCCCCTGGACCTAGCGGTCGCCGCGGTGTTCATCCAGGTCGGCCTGGGAGTGACCATCTTGGCTGGCGGCGACTCGGCACTGGGCAGGGTTGGACTCTGGGCCTCGATCGCCTGGGGACTGTTGGTCTGGGTGGGCGGGGAGGGGATGGGAAGAATGCTGATCTCGGGCACCACCGAGCTGACGGGAGCCCCGGGAGCTGTCCTGGTCTACGTCGCCGCCGCGGGCTTGCTCCTGGCGCCGATCCGGATCTGGGAGAGGGGCCAGGTCTATCGCTGGATCAGGGTCGGTGGCGGAGGGTTGCTCCTGTTCGGTGCGCTCCTCCAGACGATACCCTGGGAGGGATTCTGGACTGGGAGTGGACTCAGTGCGATGTTCCTCGCGAGGGCAACCGTGCCCCAGCCGCGATTTTTCTCGGGGCCGGTGTTGGCTGTTGCCCACTTCGCTCAGTCCGATCCCATTCTGCTCAATAGCCTCTTCATTGCGGTAATGGCGGTTCTCGGGGTGGGACTCATCTCCGGACGAGCGCCGAGCCGATGGACGATCGCGACTCTGTTCTGGCTGGCGGTCAGCTGGTGGATCGGTCAGGACTTCGGGGTTTTGGGCAACCGAACCGCCACCGATCCCAACCTGTCTCCCCTGGTTGCGGTGATGCTGATCTGCGCTTGGATCGGGACCCGTGCTGAGGCGGCGCCAGCGGCCGTTGCCTCGGTTCAGTCAGCCCCGAGCTCGGTCAGTCGAAGCGCGGCGCTAGGGGGCTTGTTGGCGATCGGCGTGGCGCTGGTGCCGGTGCTGCTGGGACTCCCGGTGGCCGCGGCGCAGTCGGCCACCATCGAAGCAGTGAACACCGGCGGCCCAGTCTCGCAACTACAGAACCAAAGCCTTCCGGACCTCACCCTGATCAACCAGAATGGCCGCCCAGTCGACCTTGCACAGTGGTCCGACAAGGCGGTGGTGCTGACGTTTCTGGATCCGGTCTGCTACTTGCAATGCCCGATCATTGGTGAGCAAATCGCCACCGCCGATCATGAACTCGGCTCGCTGGCGAAGGACGTGGAGTTCGTCGCCATCGTCGCGAACCCCATCTACCGCAGCCTGTCGGTGGTACGGGCCTACGACGCCCAGGTGCTGTTGAACCAACTGCCAAACTGGCAATATCTGACCGGTTCGCTTCCCCAATTGGAGCGCGTTTGGAGTGCATTCTCGCTGCCGATTGAGGTGCCGAGGCTGCAGATGGTCGCGCACCCAACCGTGCTCTACTTCGTCAAGCCAGGTGGACAGGAGGTGAGCTTTACTCAGGACTCTGCCCTCAGCGATGCCAGCGTCATAACCTCATATGCGGCTCTGATCGAGGAGCAAGTTCGGTCCATCATCTCCCAGTGACGGCGCGGTTACTCAGCCCCCGCTGGGGCAGGTGGGCGCTGCTGCTGGCGCTTCTATTGATCGGGTTGGTGGCTGTGGGATTCGGCATCCTCGCGTTGCCCAGCGCACCGGTCAAGCCAGCGGTCATTCCCATTCCCAACACGACCACAGGTCGATTGGTGGAACAGATCGAGACGCTGAAGTACCCCACGGCGCAAGTGGGGTGGGCGGTAGTCCCTACCAGCCCCTTTTGGGAACTTGTACGCAGCAGCGACGGTGGCCGCCGTTGGATCAACGTAACTCCGCCAGGTAATGGCACCGACGGGGGCGTAGCGGTGACGGTGAGCGGCCCGGAGACGGCCACGGTGGTTGTTCTTCCCTACCAATACCTGCGGACATCCACCTTCGCCGTAACGGCGGACGGCGGAGCGGACTGGACGGCCGGGATTCTTCCCAACGCCGCGTCCGAAGGTCCGGACCCGATGTTCGCGCTGACATCCTCGCGGCTCTTCGCGGTACTTGCCAACGGGGTTCTGCTGACCAGCTCCAACAGCGGCACCAGCTGGTCCGCGCTGACTCTCCCCCAGCTTCCATCAGGCAGCTGCCTGCCCACCTCAATCTGGTTCACGGCGCCAGGCAGTGGTTGGGTCACGGGTCAGTGCCTGGGCGTGGCGGCCATGTGGCACACTGCCGACGCTGGCGGCTCGTGGCAGGCGGTCGTCCTGCCGGGAGCCTACGCCAGTTCTTCCAGTGTTTTAGTGGCGCCTCCGCAATCGACCGCTTCAGGAGCCGTCCTCGCCACCGCGGTCGCGTCTGGAGGTGGCCAGGAGTCACTGCGGGTCTTTGAGCAGTCCGCCGGTGGCTGGACGTCGGCGCCGGCGCTTGCCCTACCCGCAGGGCGTGTCCTAGTCTCGTTCGCCAGCGCCACTGACGGCTGGGCCCTGGTCGCGCCGCGCGCCTCCGGCGCCCTTGGCCTGGCATACCAGACCTCGAATGCAGGCGTCAATTGGTCGATCCAGACGACCACGATCCCCGCCTCCGAGCTAACCGCGTTCTACCTGCTCTCGCCGGCGGATGCGGTGGCTCTGACCCAGGCCGGTCGAAACGACTACCTCTGGAGTTCCAGCACCGGCGGTAAGAGCTGGGAGGAGTCGGAGATGGCGGTCTCCGAAGGACCCATCCCAAAAGTCAACGGGATCATCGGCAACCAATGATGGCTTTGGGCAGAGGCATCGCAAGTGGGCAATGCCTCTCCCGTCGGCCATCAGTCCTTGGGCTCTCCGAGATCGCCCGCATCAGCGACAGGCCGGGCCTGCACCAGGAGTCGGATAGGTCGATCCAGAGCGATGTAGTCCCAGCCCCAGTTGAGCAGGGTGAAGAGCCTGGCCCTGAAGGTGAGGATGTTGGCCAGGTGCACCACTAGCCAGAGTACCCAGCCCACGAAGCCGCTGAACTGGAGGGGGCCAATCTCCGCCACCGCGGAATTGCGCCCGATGGTGGCCATGATCCCGCGATCGTGATAGCGGAACTGGCCCACCGGACGCCCCTGGGTCAGGGCCTGGATGTTGGCGGAGACCAGGCGAGCCTGTTGAATGGCCACCTGGGCCAGCATGGGCAGATCTTGCAAAGAGGCCAGGTCGCCGATCACCATCACCTCCGGATGCCCGGCGATTTGAAGGCTGGGACCAACCGGTATTCGACCCATGCGGTCGAGCTCGACTTGGAGAGCGCGACCGATCGGAGCGCCGAACACTCCGGCAGTCCAGATCACCGAGGAAGTTGGGATCGACCGACCGTTCTTGAGGACCAGCCGCTGGCTCTCGATGGCCCGCACCGGACAATCGAGCAGGACTTTGACC
>JBAUWA010000050.1:0-22857 GCA_049583555.1 Candidatus Dormiibacterota bacterium
ACGCAGATCAGGCCCCTGGCCTCGGTCATCATGAAATTGACTCGCTCCGGGGTCGCGGCGATCGCCGCGAGGCAGAGGTCGCCCTCGTTCTCCCGGTCCTCGTCGTCAACCACGATCACGAACTCGCCCTTGGCGAACGCCTGGAGCGCCGCATCAACCTTGGCGAAGCTCACGGCGGCTACCTGCCGCCCACGTCGGCGGCCGGGCGGGCCGAATCCTGCAGGATCGCTTCCAAATGCGGGGCCAGCAGCCGCTCTACCAGCTTGGCCACTGAGTCCGCTTCCAGGTTCACGACCGACCCGGGGAGGTAGGTGCTGGCGACCGTGGTCTTGAGGGTGTGAGGAATCAGCGAGACCCTGAGCCGGCTCCTTCCGTCGCTGCGATCCTCGACCGACACCAGCGTCAGCGAGCAGCCATCGATGGCGATCGAGCCCTGCGGAGTGCAGTAGTGTCCCACCTCGGCCGGTACCAGCAGGGTCACCCAGACCGAGTTGGCCTCCTGCTCGACGATTGACACCTCGCCGGTGGCGTCGACATGGCCGCTCACCAGATGTCCACCCACCGCAGTTCCTAGGGTCAGCGCCGGCTCCAGATTGACAGTGGCACCCGGCCGAAGTCGCCCCAAATTGGTACGCCTCATGGTCTCGGGCATCACCTCGACGCCGATCCGCTCATCCTCGCGTTGGACCACGGTCAGGCAACAGCCATTGACCGCGACGCTGTCGCCGGGTGTCAACTGTGCCCAACCCCGGGGATGACCGATCACCAGTTGGCCCTGAAACTCTTCGGGGACTGATTCGATCCGACCGATGGCACTCACAATCCCGGAGAACACCGCTTAGACCTCCGCCGTGAGCAGGAGGTCGGGGCCAATCGCCTCCGCGTGCAGAGCCGCTGCTCGCCAGCTTTGGTCCAGCGTGGCCGCGCCGGGTCCACCGAAGGGTCCCGGGGCTCCCACCCCTCCCAGCAGGATCGGTGCCACAAAGGCGGCGATCCGGTTTCCCAGTCTTTGTGCCAGGAACGAGCCCAGAAGAGTAGGGCCGCCCTCCACCAGCAAACTAGTGAGCTGGCGTTCGCCAAGATGCTGTAGGAGGGCTGCGAGCGAGACTTTGCCCTCATCAGCGGGAAGAAGAAGGATCTCGGCACCTGCGTGCTCGAGCGCGCGGCGGCGCACCGCGTCCGGCTCGCCTGCGGTTGCCACCAGTACCGCGCCGCCCGCGGTTCTCAAGACCTTTGCATTAGCGGGGGTACGCAACCGGCTATCCACGATCACCCGGACCGGCTGCCGGCCGCCTTCGTCCCCATTCCGAGCTGTGAGCTGGGGGTCGTCCGCCAGCACGGTCCCGGAGCCGACCATGATCGCGTCGTGTTGGGATCTCAGCTGGTGGCCTCGGGCCCGTCCCAGATCAGAGGTGATCCACTGCGAATCCCCCCCCGCGGTCGCCACCTTGCCGTCCAAACTCATCGCGAACTTGAGTGTCACGAGGGGGACTCCGGTACTTACCCAGTGACTGAACTCCCGGATCAGGGCCTTGGCTTCCTCCTCGCGCTCACCGACCTGGACCCGCAGGCCAGCCGCTCGAAGCTGGGACACTCCCCGACCATCGACCGCTGGGTTGGGATCCAGAGTGGCCACCCGGACTTCGGCCACTCCTGCCGCCAGAATTCGTTCAGTGCAAGGCCCGGTGCGGCCGGTGGTAGAGCAGGGCTCCAGGGTCACCCACAGGGTCGCGCCGCGCGCGAACGGACCGGCCTGATCCAACGCCACCACTTCAGCGTGGGGTCCTCCGGCACGGGTGTGATGGCCTTCCCCAACCACGACGCCGTCGCGGATCAGGACCGCACCCACCATGGGGTTGGGAGTGGTCCTGTAGTTCGCGAGGCGCGCCAGCTGCAAGGCGCGCGCCATCAGGTCACCGCTCCCGTCGGTCCGAAGTTCGCCCTGGTTTGGCTCGGTCACGCATACTCCCGCCACCGGGCAGGGAGGTGGACCGGGCAACTGACCGCCCGGACCTGCCTTCTCCCATCCAGACTCGAGACTGAACCCATGGCTCATGTCTCTGACTGTCGGCCCCGGAATTTCACCGAGTCCTGCGTTCTGAGGTCGCCCTCATCGCGCTCGCGGGCTGTGACCGCCGGTCGGGATTTTCACCCTGCCCCGAAGACAAGTTCAGCCTAGCACAGCCTCAGAAAGACCGGATGAGTCTCCCGGGCGCGGTCAGCCGATAGTTGCGTCGACGAGGGCTCGCACCTCTAGCTAATCCGGGCAGCGATCCAGCCGAACCCCAATCACCGAGTGGTCGGGCTCGTTTGAGGGTGCGCTGGGTGGGCAGTTCACAGCGCCGCTTGAGGACATAGCTCATCCCGGTAAGATCCAACGAGCGTGCCGAGGTGGTGAAATGGTAGACACGCTGCTTTGAGGGGGCAGTGAGCGCAAGCTCGTCCGGGTTCAACTCCCGGTCTCGGCACCAACGATCCTCCTAGGGCTGGCTAGCGTCGCTGAGGGACGCGCCGCACCGTCGCGCTCGGACGGGTCTCACCCCCTGGACTAGCGAGCTGTCGCTCCAAGTCGGTGAACGCAACGATGATCTCCGGTGCCTCGTAGGCACGGTTCCGCCGTCCGATGTTCACCTGGCGGAGCACACCCGCCTCGACGAGACTGGTCACTGCATTGTTCGCGGCGGGATACGTGCGACCGATCAACGCCGCAGCGCTGTTCACGGTCACCACTGGCGCGCCAATAAGAGCGCGAAGGAGAAGGTCCGCAGCGGAGTTCCTTCGGACCGAACTAGTCCGTTTCCTCCAGGCGTCTTGGATTTCCTGAGCTCGGACCTCGAAGCCTCGGGCATCACTGACGGATCGAGTGCAGGCAACGGCGAACTGTGCGATCCATAGGTTCATGCCGACGTGAGCGTCACGAGTGGTGGATGGCCCGTGATAACGGACCCCGTTCAGCGCATTCACGTAGTCCTTCGCCCACGTGGCAAGGATGAGAGAGACTGGCGGGAGCACCCGGAGTGCAAGTCCCCTCCGACGGAGGACGAGGTGGATGAACGCACGTCCTGTCCTCCCGTTGCCATCGACGAAGGGATGAATGGTCTCGAACTGCGCATGGACGATGGCAGCCTGGGCGACCGCCGGGAGGCCGTCGTCGTTGGCAAACGCGCAAAGGTCGGTCATGAGGTCGGCGACCAGCTCGGGAGGAGGGGGGACGTATGCGGCAGAGCAAGGGTTGTGGGTGCTGCCGCCGATCCAGTTCTGGGCCTCTCGATATCGCCCCCCGTACACCTCAAGGCGAGTTCCTGCCAGCAGGCGACGATGAATCTCAAGCAGGAGGTCTATCGTGATCGGGTCGCCGACCCCAACACCTTGGATGCCGTAAACCATCGCGTCGATGTTCCCGAGCACTTCAGTTGCAGTGACATCAGTGGGCGACTCGTCGAGCCCCCTAGCAACCTCGGCATGGAGCAGGCGTCTGGCGCCAATGTCGAGACCCTCGATCCGTGACGACGCGACTGCCTCGGCTCGGAGAAGGATGCGGGCGAGCGCCTCGGTGTTGACGAGGCTCGCCCCCTCGACATTCAGCCGTGCGATGGACGCTTCAGCATCCGCCACATCGGCAGCGACGTCACCATCGAGCGAGAAGCTCCGCCCGACGAGGTCGTCGGGAACGTAGGCTTCGTACTCGCAGGGGCGGCGATCATTCTTCGTTTGCCCGGAGAAGTCGCTGATCCAGCGCCGCTTCACAACCTTTGAAATGAAATCTCCTTATAAAAGGTTATCACACAACCTTTCATAACCCACATCCATATCTAAGGTTACGAGCGGGTAGTTCGGGCTAGCCGTCGCCCCTAGAGGCTCTTCACCCGCGCCTCCAAGTCATAGAGGAAGCGCGACGCTCGCATTCCGTCAACCACACGGTGGTCGAAGGAGAGTGAGAGATTAGCGCGTCGACCAGGCACCACCTGTCCGTCTATGACAACGGCTCGATCCTGGATGGCATGCACACCCAGAGTCGCCAGGTTGGGCCAGTTGACAATCGGCGTCGCCAGCAAGCCTCCCAACTTGCCCCCGCTGGAAACCGTGAAGGTGGATCCGGTCAGGTCACCTGCCTTCAAGGACCGTGCGCGCGCTGCCGTGACCAACCGCTCCAACTCAGTCTGAAAGTCATCGGCGGAGAGAAGGTCGGCATTGCGAATCGTCGCGACACGCAATCCGTCATCAGTTTGAATCGCGATCCCCAGATGCACGCGCTCGTGGTACACGATCTCCATCGCCTCATCGTCGAGACTGGCGTTGATAAGCGGATCCGCCACAAGCCCGGCCACCGTGCCCAGCGAGATAAGTCCGAGGATCGTCGGCTGCACACCCGGCCCGACCGTTCCCGCTGCGACTTGCCTCTCTATCGGACCCACGTCGAGCTCTAGCACAACTGTGACCTGGGGCACCCGCTGGTGGGCCGCGGTCATCCGCTCGGCCATCAGCCGGGCGGCGCCCCGAAGTGGGACTCGCCGCCCCGATCCCAAAAGGTCCGCCATCCGCACTCGGCCCTGGGGTCCGCTTCCGGCCAGCTCGGCCAATTCCAGCCCACGCAGGCGGGCGGCGCGACGTACCGACGGCAGCGCTCGAGGCCGAGATCCAGGTTGTCGGGGCAGGAGAGGCGACTCGCCCGACGGACTGGCCACGGCTGCGGTGGTTGGAGCGGGTGCCGTCGGCAAAGGCTCAGCACCGGTGTCTACCCGCAGGAGTGCATCCCCCACCCGTATCTTCGCGCCCTCGGCGGCGAGTAGCGCGTCGACCCGACCTGCAAATGGCGAGGGAATCTCCACCGTCGCCTTGTCAGTCCCGACGACAACCAGGATCTGGTCGCGACTCACCGTGGCTCCCTCTGCGACGCGCCACTCCACAACCTCTCCCTCGGTCACACCCTCGCCCAAGTCGGGCAGCCTGAATTCGGGCATCAGGACGACTCAGTACTCGAGCATGCTGTGAGCGGCCACGATCACCCGCTCCACCGTAGGCAGTGCGTCGTCCTCGTTCTGGGAAAGGGGGAACGGCATATCCATCCCGGTTACCCGCAACGTGGGGGCGAGGAGCAGGTCCGCTACCTCCTCTTGCAAGAGCGCCGCGACCTCCGCTCCCACCCCGCAGTGCCGGGGCGCCTCATGGACCACTAGGACCCTACCCGTCTCCTGGGCAGCGGCGAGAATGCTCTCGCGATCGAGGGGGTAGATGGTGCGCAGGTCCAAGACCCGGATCGACACCCCCTCTGTCTCTAGCTGCTCGGCCGCCGCTTGGGCGACCTCGATCATGGCCCCGTAGGCGATGACGGTGAGGTCGTCGCCCGGGCGGAGCAGGACTGCGTGGTCGAGATCACCGGGCTCGAAGCGCTCCGGCACTGCCTGTCGGCCTCGCCGGTACATCCGCTTTGGCTCCATAAAGACCACGGGGTCGCCATAGCTGATCGCGGCCAGCAACAGTTCGCCCGCCGAGAGGGCGTCGGACGGGATCACCACCCGGAGTCCGGGGACATGGCTGAAGAGGGTTTCCGGTGAGTCCGAGTGGAGCTCCGGTGCCTTGGTCCCACCTCCATAGGGAAGGCGTATGACCAGCGGCAGTCCGTACACCCCCCGGGTCCGCCAGCGAAAGCGCGCCGCCTGCGACACCAGTTGCTCAAAGGCGGGATAGACGAAAGCATCGAACTGGATCTCGACCACAGGATGAAGGCCCACCAGGCACATCCCTAACGCCGCGCCAACGAAGCCCGCCTCGCTGAGCGGCGTATCGATGACGCGCTCCTCCCCGAAGCGCTCCTGCAAACCGGCGGTGGCTCGGAAGACACCGCCGTTGGCGCCGATGTCCTCTCCCAGCAGGAGGCTGTCTTGGTCCTCCTCCAGAATCTGGCCCAGCCCTCTGTTGATCGCTTCGACCATGTTCAGCTCCGTGGCGACCATCACTGGGCAGCGCCTCCGCGGTCCGCCCAGGAAGGCTCCCGGAGCCGCTCAGGCATAAGACTCCAGGGGGTCTCCAGGTGAACCGTACCGGCGATTTCCTCGATGGCCACCGGGGCGTAGCCGTCCAGAGCGTCACCAGCATCGCGAAGCTCCTCGGCCAGCTCTGCCTGGACCTGGTTGAGCTCCGCCTCCGAGGCCAAACCTGCGGCCACCAGCGCGGTCTTGGTCCGCCGGATTGGCTCCATCGACTCCCAGAGACGGTCAGACTCAGGGGACCGGTAGACGGAAGGCTCGTCGGCCGTCCCGTGGGGGCCGAGCCGATATCCAACCGCCTCGATCAGTACCGGACCCTCACCCTGGCGAGCCTTGGCCGCCGCCTCGTAAACCGCCTGGTAGCAGGCGAAGACGTCGAAGGCGTCGACCCTGACCGCGGGAATCCCGTACGCGGCTGCCTTTTCCGCTAGCCGAGGAACCCGGGTCTGCTTGCTGATTGGGGTGCTGATCGCCCACTGGTTGTTGGTGATGAGAAAGATCACCGGCGCTCGCATCACCGCGGACAGGTTGCAGGCCTCGTGAAAGTCGCCGGCAGACGTCGAGCCGTCTCCGCCATAGCCCAGGGCCACCACGTCCTGACCGCGGAGCTTGGCTCCCCAGGCGGCGCCAACCGCGTGGGGCAGATTGGTGGCGACCGGAACGCAGACCGGGGCTACCCGGTACTTCATCACGTCGTGCCAGCCCCCGGGATGTCCTCGCCACATGAGCAGCGGCACCACCGGAGGGCAGCCCCGCAGGGTCACAACTGCGGTCTGGCGGTAGGTGGGAAAGAGCCAGTCCTGGCTCCGAAGGGCGAGGACGCTGGCGGCCTGTACCCCCTCCTCTCCGTAGAAGGTGGGGTAGGTGCCGATTCGGCCCTGGCGCTGCAGGATCACCGCTCGCTCGTCGAAGGCGCGCAGTCGGGCCATCGCGTTGAACAGATGGAGGGCAAGACGTGGAGGCCAGGACCGGAGCTCGGCCAGCCTGGCCGGTTCCGGCAGACCGAGGAGGGTGCGAGCGCCTTCCAGGAGCTCAGCCCCCGGAGCACCGTCAGCGGGCCAGCGCCAGGGAGACGGCGGACTACCGGTCAAATTCTGCTGGATCCCCACAGCGCGGCTAACTCTAGCAACGAGGTGATCGACGACCCGGTCGGTACAGTGAACACTCGAGGGACGGGCAGATGGCATCGGATCGGCCCTGAAAGGGAACCCACGTTGAACTCGAGCACTGCTTCCGAGCGCGACCCTCACTTGGTGGAGGAGACCACCAGTGAGGATCCCCGCCGCGCCGCGAAAACGGTGCTGCTGATGGCATACGGGAGTCCCCGCAATCGCTCGGAGATCCTCCCCTACTACTCCCATATGCGCGGCGGCAGGGCGCCCCAACCGGAGGCGCTGGCTGAGCTCGAGCGCCGCTATCAAGCCATTGGTGGTAGCTCGCCCCTACAGGAGATAACCCAGGCCCAGGCTGAGGCTCTGCGGCAAGAGTTGGAGCGTCGCGAGGGGTTGCCCTGGCGAGTGGTGGTGGGGATGAAGCACTCCCACCCATTCATCGAAGAAACCGTGGATGAGCTGATCGCCGAAGGCACGACCGAGGCGATTGGGCTGGTACTGGCCCCTCACTACTCGGCCATGAGCGTGGGCGAGTACGTCAGTCGGGCCGAGAGCGCAGCCGCGCGACACGCCATTCCCATGCGGCTTCAATTCGTGACCGACTGGCACCTCGACACTGGCTACCTGAGCTGGCTGGCGGCGCGGGTACTGGAGCGGCTCGCGCAGAGTCCGGAGGTCCCAAGAGCAACGGGACCACTGGTGATTTTCACGGCCCACAGCCTGCCGGCCCGACTCAAAGAGAGTGGCGATCCCTATCCCGGTCAACTTTTGGAGACGGCAGCCGCGGTGGCGAAGAAGGCGCGCCTGCCCAATTGGACCATCGCCTGGCAGAGCGTCGCCAAGACAGGAGAGCCGTGGCTCGGTCCGGAATTGCTGGACGTCATGCGCGAATCCGCGGCGTCGGGGTTCACCGAATTTGTGGTCTGCCCGTGCGGTTTCACCGCCGACCACCTCGAGATCCTCTACGACCTCGACCTCGAGGCCCAGGCTGAAGCCTCCCGGTTGGGCTTCCGGCTATCCCGGACCCCGATGCCGAATGCACGCCCCGACTTCGTGCCGGTGCTGGCAGATCTGGTCCAGGCAGAGATCGCCGCGACCCTTTGAGCGCGCCCATCCGTCGTTTAGCGGTGATCGGCGCGGGGGTGTCAGGACTGGCGGCTGCCGGCGAGCTGGTGCGCCTGGCCCAGAAGAGCTCCTCCCCGCTCTCCCTCTCGGTCTTCGAAGCCAGCGAGCGGCCGGGCGGCAAGCTTCTTACCGCCGACTTCGTGGGGGCCAAGGTCGACCTTGGCTCGGAGAGCATGCTGGCTCGCGACCCCGATGCCGAGGCAGCTATTGCGAGGCTGGGGCTGAGCCCTCGCCTTTCTCGAGCCGCCACGACGTCGGCGTCGATTTGGAACGGCCGTAGGCTGGTGGCAATCCCCAAGGACTCGGTCTTGGGCGTGCCCCTGTACCCCTGGAGACTGGATGCGGTCAGATCTCTGGGCCTGAGGGGAGCGGCCCGCGCGACAGTCGAGCCCTGGCTTGGCCACCCTCAGCCGTCCCCTGACGGACCTCTCGGGGACTTCATAGCCCGGCGCGTCGGAAGAGCCGTCTTGACTCGGCTGGTTGACCCGCTGCTGGGTGGCGTGTACGCCGGCCCAGCCCGCGACCTGAGCACCGGGGCCGTGGCACCGCAGCTGCTGGCCGCCGCCGCGGACGGGACAAGCCTGCTCCAGGGTCTGCGTCAGGTCCGCAATCCCGTAGCGGGTGTAGCTAGCCCCAGCCCGTTCATCAGCTTTGATGGCGGCTTGGTGAGGCTGGTGGAAGGACTGCTGGAAGCCCTGCCGCGGGATACGGTGCGACTCGGCAGCTCAGTGGTTGCCATCGAGATCCTAGAGCCAAACCGCATTCGGATCCAGAGCCAGGGCAGGTCCCTGTCCGAATTCGAGGGGTTGGTTCTGGCGCTCCCAGCGCCGGCTGCGGCCGGCCTGCTCAGCCCGATCTCCGACCGCCTTGGTTCCCTGCTCCGCAAGCTCGAGTATGCGTCGGTGGCCACCGTAACCATGGCCTACCCAGACGCCGGCTTGACCCGGCCACTTCCGGGAAGCGGGTTTCTCGTGGCGAGACGGCCCCGCAGGACGGTAACGGCGTGCACCTTCATGGACCGCAAGTGGCCCAACCTGCGTCAGACCGGGATGAGCATCCTTCGCGCCTCTGTGGGCAGCTTCGGAGACGAATGGGCCCTAGCGCTAGACGATGCGACCCTGATCACCTCAGTGCACAGGGAGCTGCGCGCCATCCTCGGGCTCAGCCAGTTGCCGGTCGACGCTCGAGTGCAGCGCTGGCACGGATCACTTCCTCAATACCGGATGGGTCACCTGGGCTGGCGGGCTGAGGTTGTGGACGCGGCGGCAGCCATACCGGCAGCGATCGAACTTACCGGAGCGGCATTTGCAGGGGTCGGGATCGCCGCGTGCCTCCGTGACGGCGCCATCTCTGCCAAAGCCCTCTGGGACCGCGTGCAACCCCACTGAGGCCGCTGCTCCGGACCGGTCATAGGCGCTACTGAGACAATCGACTGGCTGTGAGCTCAAATTCGCCCGATCTCAAGAAGCGGGGACCAACCGCGACGGCGCTACCTGACCCTACCCTCGGAGAAGGCGACGCCGAGTCGGCGGTGCGCCGGCTGCTGACCTACGTTGGTGAGGATCCCGACCGAGCGGGGTTGCGCGACACCCCGCGGCGCGTGGCGCAAAGCCTGACGTTCCTCACCTCCGGCTACCAGGTCAACGTGGACCACATACTGGGCCGCGCGGTCTTCGAGGAACGCTATGACGAGCTAGTACTTGTCCGCGACATCTCCTTCTACAGCCTCTGCGAACACCACCTCCTCCCCTTCTTCGGACTTGCCCACGTTGGCTACCTGCCCCAGGGCCGGATCGTCGGCCTGAGCAAGCTGCCTCGTCTGGTCGACGCCTACGCCCGTCGTTTGCAAGTGCAGGAGCGGATGACGAGCGAGATCGCCGACGCCCTGCAGCGTCACCTCGAGCCTCGCGGAGTTGCGGTTGTGCTAGAGGCGGATCACCTCTGCAGCATGATGCGGGGCGTGCAGAAGCCTGGCAACCGAACCATCACCAGTTCGATGACTGGGATCTTCCGCCGCGATCCGCGGACGCGCGGTGAATTCATGAGCCTGATTCGGGGCCGATGACGGCTCCCCACCGCGAGCTCGGAGGCCTCACTCAGGCAGACCTAGAGAGTGTGCTGATCGAGCTCGCTCAGCCGCGCTACCGCGCTGCTCAGGTCCGGGAGCAGGCGTGGAGTGGTCGTAGCTCCAGTTTTGCGGAGATGAAATCACTGCCGCTGACACTGCGTGACCAACTTGCGGACGCGCTCTGCTTCCAGAGCCTGTCGCAAGTGGTCGCAACCCCAGCCGATCGCGGCTTGACCACCAAGCTGCTACTGCGGGCCCATGACGGCGAGGAGGTTGAGACGGTGTTGATCCGCCATCCCGGCCGCCCTGGGCAGCGACCACGCAACACCGTTTGCGTAAGCTCCCAGGTTGGTTGCGCCATCGGCTGTCTCTTCTGTGCGACCGGGCAATTAGGGTTGCGTCGCAGCCTCACTGCCGCCGAAATCGTCGATCAAGTCCGAGCCGCCGGACGCGTCTGGTTCGAGGCGGGCCAAGGCGCCCCCAGCAATGTGGTCTTTATGGGCATGGGTGAGCCCTTGCATAACTACCAGCCGGTCGTCGAATCGCTTCACCTGCTGCGCGACTGGGGCATCTCCCCCCGCCGCATTGTGGTCTCCACCAGTGGACTGGTCCCGGAGATAGACAAGCTGGCAGGTGAGAACTTGCCGGTCAGGCTGGCGATCTCGCTGCATGCCGCCAGCGACCAGCTGCGGGATCGACTGGTGCCGCTCAACCGCCGCTATCCTCTGGCGGAGCTCAAGGCTGCGGCAATTCGCTTCAGTGCGTCCACGGGAAGGCGTGTCAGTCTCGAGTACGTACTGATCGCCGGAGTGAACGACAGCTCCGCCGATGCCGCAGGGCTACGGCAATTGGCCGCGAGCGTGCAGGCGCACGTCAACCTCATCCCCATGAATCCGATACCCAACAGCGCCCTCAAAGCTCCTCCCCAACGGGCGTGCCGCGAGTTCGCGTCCATGGTGGGTACCCGGGCCAGTATTCGTTTCTCACGGGGCGAGCGGGCGACCGCGGCGTGCGGTCAGCTACGAGCCTCGATGACGGCGCTTCCGCGCCGCAGCGCGCTGGCGGCCACCGCGCACCGGGACCTCGTGGCTGGGTAGGTCGAGGTGGGCGTCCGCTGACTGAGGATCTTGAGGCCGACGAGTAGACTCGACCTTTCCTAGCGCTACGACAAGGCTGATCAGAGCAGCTAGCCGGAGGAACCGGACCCTATGGTCGTCAGCCGCGATGCCAGCCTGAGCAGTGCCGGGACATTTGGTCGCTGCCTCGGGCTGAACCCCCGCCTGCGCCGCCTCCTCTCCGCTCCGCCAGATCGGGCGGCCGGTCGATGAGCTTCTGGGCACCGTGGACGCATCTTTATGGGTATTCGCTGGAGCCTGGCGTATGGATCCCGATCATCCTCGGTGCCTTTCTCTACTGGCGTGGACGGAGGCAGATTGCGCAGGCACAGCTCCCGAGTGACCCCAAGATCGGGCCCTGGCGGGCGGCGTCGTTCTACGTCGGCCTCGGGATCATACTTTTCGCCGTACAGGGGCCAGTTAACTATCTGGCCTATTACCTGTTCTGGATCCACATGGTGGAGCACTGCCTCCTCCAGATGGTTGCGGCGCCGCTGCTCCTAGTCGGAGAGCCCGTGCTGCCGATGTGGCGAGGACTACCCCAGCGCTGGAGAGAAAACCTAAGCCCGAGGGCCGGGCGCATGGTCCGCCAACCCGTACTGGTTGCTGCTGGTCACTTCCTGCGGAGGCCCTGGGTGGGCCTAGCGGCGCTGGCGCTGACCTTCTGGGGGTGGCACGTGCCCGACGTTTTCGACTTCACGTTTCGCACCGCAGCCATGCACGATTTGGAGTTCGCCACCCTGCTGGTAAGCGGACTTCTCTACTGGTCGCAAACCGTTGACAGCTATCCTTTGCGGCGTCAGCTGACTACGTGGCCACTGTGTGGCTACCTAGTCGCCGGCACCGCGGTGATGTGGGTTGTCGCCCTGAGTCTGGGGTTTTCCGGTCACGCTTGGTACTCGCCCTACTATCTCTTGACCAGTCGACCATTGGGCATCTCGGCCCTCACCGACCAGCAGTGGGGCGCAGGCGTAGCGTGGGTTCCTGCGGCGATTCCGGCGGAAATCATACTCGACATCGTGGTTCTGCAGTGGTTGAGGGACGACGAGCGCAAGGCGGACGCAGAGGTTGAGCTCTACCGCAGGACTCAGGCGGCCAATCGGGATGCGTCGACCCACAAAGAATCATGAGTTCCAACCCTGCCCTATGACCTCGTGGGTTCACTGGATCTCTGTTTGGGACTTTGACCCAGCGCTCTGGTTGGTCTGCGGGGTCGGGCTGGCAGCGTATCCAAGGTTCCCGGGGGCGCGACGCGACCTACGGGCCGTGGCTTGGCTCGTAGGAGTGCTTTTGGCACTGGTGGCACTCGATTCCGCACTCGATGTTGCCGGCCAGCGATATCTCTTCAGCGTCCATATGGCCCAACACCTGGTTCTGGCGATGGTCGCTCCGCCGCTGCTGGTGCGGGGCCTCCCAGATCGGACAGTCGACTGGCTCCTGCGAAGTTGGCCGGCTCCGATCTTGAGAGCTCTGGTCTACCCGTTTCTGGCAGCCAGTGCCTATTTCGTGGTGTTGGTGCTCTGGCACCTGCCCTCTCTGCTCGACTACTCGCTCACCAATCCCGCGGTCTACTTCCTGCAACACATCAGCTTTCTCGTGGTTGGCCTGATGTTCTGGTGGGCCGTTGTCATTCACAGAGATGAGGAACCCTGGAACTTGAGCCCACTCGGTGAGGTCGCCTACCTGACTTGCGGAGCGCTGCCATCGGTGGTGGTGGGATTAACTCTGGCCCTCCTCCCGGGCGCGGTCTACAACTTTTATGCACATCACAGCCCCCTCCTGGGAGTCTCAGCCGTCGGAGACCAGCATTTGGGAGGCTTACTCATGTTTGGCTTTGACAACACCGTTATGGTCGCTGTGGCGGGGTACTACTTTTGGCGCCTCTTCCCAGCGGATGGTGCAGACGAGCGGCGCAACACCATCACCTTGCAATAATCGCGAGCGACCGACGATAGGCACGGTGCTTGAGGTACAAAAAAGAGACCCGGCGATGACCTACTCTTCCACCCCGTCTCCAGGGCAGTACCATCGGCGCTGACGGGCTTAACTGCTGTGTTCGGAATGGGAACAGGTGTTTCCCCGTCGCTATCGTCACCGGATCTCTAGTAGACAAAAGGAACAGCCGGCATTGGCCTCTATGGCATTGCGCCGGCTGCCCGATTACCTAGAGCGCTGTATGAGCCACTGCAGTATGGAGTCAGCTCCTGGAGCACGCTCCCGAACAGTGTGGTAGAGAGTGGTCAAGCCCTCGACCGATTAGTACCGCTCAGCTGAAAGCATTGCTGCTCTTACACCCGCGGCCTATCAACCAGGTGGTCTACCTGGGGTCTTACCCGGTTAACCCGGTGGGAGATCTTATCTTGGAGTGGGCTTCGCACTTAGATGCTTTCAGCGCTTATCCCTTCCGGACATGGCTACCCGGCGGTGCTCCTGGCGGAACAACCGGTGCACTAGCGGTCCGTCCAACCCGGTCCTCTCGTACTGAGGTCGGCTCTCCTCAAATCTCCTGCGCGCACGGCGGATAGGGACCGAACTGTCTCACGACGTTCTAAACCCAGCTCGCGTACCGCTTTAATGGGCGAACAGCCCAACCCTTGGGACCTACTCCAGCCCCAGGATGCGACGAGCCGACATCGAGGTGCCAAACCTTGCCGTCGATGTGAACTCTTGGGCAAGATGAGCCTGTTATCCCCGGGGTAGCTTTTATCCGTTGAGCGACGGCCTTTCCATTCAGAGCCGTCGGATCACTAAGCCCGACTTTCGTCCCTGCTCGGCTTGTAGGCCTCACAGTCAAGCTCCCTTATGCCTTTGCACTCTTAAGGCCTGATTTCCATCCAGGCTGAGGGAACCTTTGGGCGCCTCCGTTACCTTTTGGGAGGCGACCGCCCCAGTCAAACTGCCTGCCTGGCGTGGTCCCGATACCGGATAACGGCACCGGTTAGACATAAAACCTAGCAAGGCTGGTATTCCAAGGTTGACTCCACGGAACCTGGCGGCCCCGCTTCAAAGTCTCCCAGCTATCCTCTACATGCTAGACCCCACATCAACGCCAAGTTGCAGTAAAGCTCCACGGGGTCTTTCCGTCCTGCCGCGCGTAACCTGCATCTTCACAGGTACTTCAGTTTCGCCGAGTCCGTGGTCGAGACAGCGCCCAAGTCGTTACGCCATTCGTGCGGGTCGGAACTTACCCGACAAGGAATTTCGCTACCTTAGGACCGTTATAGTTACGGCCGCCGTTTACTGGGGCTTCAATTCGGGGCGTGAACCCTTCCTCTTAACCTTCCAGCACCGGGCAGGCGTCAGCCCCTATACATCAGCTTGCGCTTTGGCAGGGACCTGTGTTTTTAGTAAACAGTCGCTTGGGCCTTTTCTCTGCGGCCCCCACTGGCTCCGGGCGTGCGCCCTTCACCTGCAGAGGCTCCCCTTCTCCCGAAGTTACGGGGACAATTTGCCGAGTTCCTTAACCACGGTTCTCTCGATCGCCTTAGAATCCTCTTCCTGCCTACCTGTGTCGGTTTGCGGTACGGACACTGGTGGATCAACCCTTAGAGGTTTTTCTTGAGAGCTTGGGATCAACCACTACGCCCTTACGGGCTCGGCATCCTCTCGGGGTATGTGTCTAGCGGATTTTCCTACTAGACCCCCTACCTGTTTGCACGGGGACAACCAACGCCCCGATGTGTCTACCCTTCCCTGTCACCCCATCGGTACTCACCAGTGGTGCTGGAATGTTGACCAGCTGTCCATCGCCTACGCCTTTCGGCCTCGGCTTAGGCCCGACTGACCCTGGGACGATTAACGTAGCCCAGGAAACCTTAGGCTTACGGCGAACGCGTTTCTCACGCGTTTCTCGCTACTTGTTCCGGCATTCGCACTTCCACGCGCTCCAGCCGTGCTCACGCTCGACCTTCACTGCCCGCGGAACGCTCCTCTACCACGCCATAGCCGAAGCTATGACATCCGCGGCTTCGGTTCCAGACTTGAGCCCCGATCATTGTCGGCGCCACACCACTCGACCAGTGAGCTATTACGCTTTCTTTAAATGATGGCTGCTTCTAAGCCAACATCCTGGTTGTCTGGGCAACGTGACATCCTTTGCCACTTAGCCTGGGATTTGGGACCTTAGCCGGCGGTCTGGGCTGTTTCCCTTTCGACTATGAAGCTTAGCCCCCACAGTCTCACTGCCGCCGTAAAATTTGCCGCCATTCGGAGTTTGGTTGGGTTTGGTAACGAGGTGATCGCCCCTAGCCCATTCAGTGCTCTACCTGCGACAAACAAATCGACGACGCTGCACCTAAATGCATTTCGAGGAGAACCAGCTATTTCCGAGTTCGATTGGCATTTCACCGCTACCCACAGTTCATCCGCCGCGTTTTCAACCGGGGTCGGTTCGGGCCTCCACGCGGTCTTACCCGCGCTTCACCCTGACCATGGGTAGGTCACTCGGTTTCGGGTCTACTCAGTGCGACTACGTAACGCCCTATTCAGACTCGCTTTCGCTGCGGCTCCGGGTGTCAACCCCTTAACCTCGCCACACTGAAGTAACTCGCCGGATCATTCTACAAAAGGCACGCAATCACACATTCCTGCAAGCAGGCATAGTGCTCTCACGGTTTGTAAGCACACGGTTTCAGGTACTCTTTCACTCCCCTTCCGGGGTACTTTTCACCTTTCCCTCACGGTACTCGTTCACTATCGGTCACCAGAGGTATTTAGCCTTACGCGATGGTCCGCGCAGATTCCCACCGAATTCCACGTGTTCGGTGGTACTTGGGATCCCCACCGGGAGACCGCTCGCCTTTCGCCTACGGGGCTGCCACCCTGTATCGCCGGCCGTTCAATGCCGTTCGGCTAGACGTCGGTTTTATTACTCCCTGTCCCCGCGGCAGCAGGAACAAGTGGGTCCCACGACCCCGAAGCGGAAACGACTGCCGTCTATCACGCCGCTTCGGTTTAGGCTTTTCCCTTTTCGCTCGCCACTACTAGGGGAATATCTCTTCCTGCAGGTACTTAGATGTTTCAGTTCCCTGCGTACCCTCCACACCGCCTATTTGATTTAGCGATGGGTGACCAGGCATGACCCTGGCCGGGTTGCCCCATTCGGGAATTCCCGGATAACAGCTTGCGCCGCAGCTCCCCGGGACTTATCGCAGCTCTGCCGCGCCCTTCATCGGCCTCTGGTGCCAAGGCATCCACCATGTGCTCTTAGTAGCTTGACCATAATCTCTCTGTCCACACGGCTCAGGAACGGCGACCTGGCCTGATGGCCTTGTCGCGACCCGAGCAATGTGCGACCCACTCCGCCGGACACCAATCCGCCCGGAGTAGGTCATCTCATACACGCGCTCTTTGGTTATCAAGGTGCAGTCTCTCTGGAGATGAGCGGGCTCGAACCGCTGGCCTCCTGCTTGCAAAGCAGGCGCTCTGCCAACTGAGCTACATCCCCGCGCTCAACCGCTGACGTCTTCTACCTCTACCCCACGGTGGGCCCGAACGTTTGGCACCGTGGTGGGCCTTTGTGGACTCGAACCACAGACCTCACGGTTATCAGCCGTGCGCTCTGACCACCTGAGCTAAAGGCCCGCGGCGCCCGGCTCGTTTGCCGGATCGCAGAGGCCGCGCAGACGCCTGCCGCTTGACCGCTGAAGCGTGGAGAGATCCTACGTCCGTTTGCCCGAAGGGGCTGTTCGATTGTGTTGCAGGTTTGCACTGCCGCCGAACCCACCGTCTCCGCTTGCGCGGACCGTGCACTCCCTACTTGCTCACTACTGTTCGCGGCACTCCCCCCGGCCGGCAGCTCCGCTTGCGCGTTCGCGACCGAGTCCAGGAGGACCGCTACTCTTCGCGGTTTTGGGACTGACTTTGTCTGTGGGATCTGAGTTGACCTCCGTACTGAGCCGAAGCTCAGTTCGAAGCTCCTTAAAAGGAGGTGATCCAGCCACACCTTCCGGTACGGCTACCTTGTTACGACTTAACCCCCCTCGCCGGGCACACCTTCGGCACCGCTGTCCTTACGGTTCAGCAAAGCGACTTCGGGTGCACCAGACTCGGGTGGTTTGACGGGCGGTGTGTACAAGGCCCGAGAACATATTCACCGCAGTATGCTGACCTGCGGTTACTAGCAACTCCGACTTCACGCAGGCGAGTTGCAGCCTGCGATCCGAACTGAGGATGGCTTTCAGGGATTCGCTTCCCCTCGCGAGGTCGCAGCCCGTTGTACCACCCATTGTAGCATGTGTGTAGCCCTAGACATAAAGGGCATGCTGACTTGACGTCATCCCCACCTTCCTCTGGGTTTCTCCCAGCAGTCTGGCTAGAAAAATTCAACTAACCATAGGGGTTGCGCTCGTTGCGGGACTTAACCCAACACCTCACGGCACGAGCTGACGACAGCCATGCACCACCTGTGTCGGCGCCCTTGCGGGGGCTCCTGTCTCCAGGAGTTACACCGACATGTCAAGCCTAGGTAAGGTTCTTCGCGTTGCATCGAATTAAACCACATGCTCCGCTGCTTGTGCGGGCCCCCGTCAATTCCTTTGAGTTTTAACCTTGCGGCCGTAGTCCCCAGGCGGTGAACTTAATGCGTTAGCTACGGCGCTGAGCGCGTCAATACACCCAACACCTAGTTCACAAAGTTTAGGGCGTGGACTACCGGGGTATCTAATCCCGTTCGCTCCCCACGCTTTCGCGCTACAGCGTCAGTTATGGGCCAGAAGGCCGCCTTCGCCACCGGTGTTCCTCCGGATATCTACGCATTTCACTACTACACCCGGAATTCCACCTTCCTCTCCCACACTCTAGATGACCAGTATTGGCGGCAGTTTCGGGGTTGAGCCCCGAAATTTCACCCCCAACTTTGCCATCCGCCTTAACGCGCTTTACGCCCAGTAAATCCGGATAACGCTCGCCCCCTACGTATTACCGCGGCTGCTGGCACGTAGTTAGCCGGGGCTTTCTTGGAGGGTACCGTCACGATCGTCCCCTCCGACAGTGGTTTACAACCCTAGAGTCTTCATCCCACACGCGGCGTTGCTCCGTCAGGCTTTCGCCCATTGCGGAAGATTCCTCACTGCTGCCTCCCGTAGGAGTCTGGGCCGTGTCTCAGTCCCAGTGTGGCTGGTCGTCCTCTCAGACCAGCTACCCATCATCGCCTTGGTGGGCCGTTACCCCACCAACAAGCTAATAGGCCGCGACCCCGTCTCGAAGCGATGAATCTTTAGACCAGGGCGGATGCCCGCCCTGGGCCACATTCGGTATTACCTCTACTTTCGCAGAGCTATTCCCAACTTCGAGGTTGGTTGGTCACGTGTTACTCACCCGTCCGCCACTCGGCCTTGCGGCCTCGTTCGACTTGCATGTGTCAGGCACGCCGCCAGCGTTAATCCTGAGCCAGGATCAAACTCTCCGTCATTACCAACCCGACCGAAGTCGGGAAGGTTGCAAAGAATTTGTTGGGCCCCTTCCTGTAGGGGCATGTGGACGCAGAATCGTCTCCACTCTTCAATTGTCAAGGAGCAGACTGGAGTCGCCTTTTGGAGCAATCCCAGCCACCGAGCCCGGTGCTCGGCGCGGACTTGGCAGTATATACCCCAGTTCGCTTGAGGTCAAGATCGAGTTGGGGATGGGTCGGGAGCCAGTCTGGTAGTAGGCCTCTGATTTAGGCCGCCCAGCCCCCGCGGAGGGGCGGGCGGCCCTGAGGTGGAACGTATGCCCCAGTTGATGGACTACCACGCGGGCCTGAAGTTGTCTCAGGAGTCGATCGACAGCATCTCTGGCGAGGGTCGGGCGGGGACCGCCGACCAGTTCGGGGCCCGGCAGGTCGACCTCTACCAGAACCCTGAAGGCAACCTCACTGCCTTTTGGATGCACCCGATGCCCGGGCCGTCCGCGATCACCATGCTGCTCTGGGCGTCGACTGCGGAGAAGTCCATGAGGTGACCGGCATCCGTTGAGCGGCGCCGGCAGCGGGTCACTACATCGTAACGCGATCTAGTGACCCGCCGGCCGCTACTGGACGGTCCGCCAGCTTCAGTTCGGCCGGTGGCTGCTCCCGGAGCTGGCCATCAGCTGCCGGCGGCCAAAGTGGCCGGGTACAAGCGCCTCTGCCCTGGACTGGGGCTGGCGCCGCAGCTCCCGCGCCAGTCTCCACACTCGCGCTGCCTCGCGATCTTCTGCCTGCCGCCGCGCCGTGTACTTCTGCGCCTCATACAAGTTCATCATGTAGGCATATTAGCATATGGTGATGAGACTTGCAACCCTATCAAGAGCCTCGATCGAACGCCTTGTGGACTGCTGAAGGCACCTCCGCAGCGTGGAACTTGCACACCTCAGGGTTTGAAATGATATAGTCGAATGGCTATGCCTCCTATGGACGAAAGCTCGGAGTGGCCGAAGGCGCGGCTCCCCGTCCAGCCTTCAGCGCCGATGGAGTTGCTGTGGCTGGGCCACCAGATACTCAACCGGAGAGCCGGCGACCGGTTTGAGGCGCTGGATGGCGAGCAGGCCAAGCGAATAGCGGAGGGCTTGCGTTCGTTCTGGGGCGATGGCGTCAGCGGCGGAGCCGGTGAGCTGGTGGTCCTGGCCGACTATGCAGGCCAACTCTTCGCCCAGAACTTGGACGAGATCCTTGACGATCTCCCCACATCGGCGGTGGATCTGTCTCGCGTCGGCCTAACCGCCGAGTCCCCGGACGACCGGCGCCACTTTATCGAGCGGCTGGCCCGTCTCCAGCAAGAGCCGGACCTACGGCTCCGCTATGCAGGCGTCTTGCGCGACCTGTGGGAACCGATGCGCCCCGACTGGGAATCAAGGGGTCTTCCTCGGGTGCTCGACGTCTGCAAGCGAACCGCCGAGCGGCTGGACCTCGGGGTACCCCTGCAGGAGGTGGTGCCGGCGGTTGCTGCGGTTAGCAAGAGGAAGCCGGAATGGCGAACACTTATTGAGGAGGCGGCGGAGACTGGGCGGCTGGCCCTGATCCCAGGCTACTTCGGGGGCAAGTGGAGCATCTGGGACCTGCCCAATCACCTGGTTGTCAGCTTCGCTGATAGCGCGGATCCGCTCGCCGATGCGAAGAACAGCGGTCAACGGCTCGCGCCCAGGCTGAGGGCGCTGGGCGACCCTACCCGGCTCTCAATACTGCTGTACCTGGCCGAGCGAGCCACCAGTGTGGGCGAGGTAGCGCGTCGATTCGAACTGGCGCAACCCACCGTCAGTGCCCATTTGCGGGCCCTGCGGGGCGCGGGCCTGGTTTCCGGCACGCGGTCCGAGGGCCGGACGGTCTACCGAGTGGAACAGGATCGCCTAGCTCAGCTGCTAGAGGACCTCGCCGAGTCGTCAGGAGTCCATCTGAGCAGCTAGCTCGTATCCCAGAGACCTCTGGGCCTCAGCTGCCAGCAGGCGCGCCCTCACCACCGCCACCCTCCTCACTTTGGGCAACCAGCCGCCGCCTTAGCCTGGCGTCGGCCCGGTTTCGAGCCTTCTCCCAGAGGACCTCGGAGCCCATCAAGACATCGGCGGTCGCGATGTTGGTGGCGAGCGGCACGTCGTGGACATTGCAGATGCGCAGCAGGGTTTGAATGTCAGGATCGTGAGGATGTTTGCCTAGCGGGTCAACGATGAAGAGGACCGCATCAATCTCACCGTCAACAACTTGCGCGGCCACCTGGACGTCCCCACCGAGTGGCCCCGAGGGAAAGCGCTCGACTGAGAGGCCCACTTTCTCCTCGAGCAGACTGCCGGTGTGACTGGTCGCCAGCAGGTAGCAGGTCTGGAGCCGATTTCGGTTGTAGGTGGCGAACGCGACCAGATCCGCCTTCTTGCCGTCATGGGCGATGATGGCCACGCGAGGGCGCGGTCTGGTATCCAAAGTGCGCTCCCGTTGAACCCCAACCGATATCCGGGATTGGGGCCGTTAGGGTGATCGTGTGGGCCCGCCTCCGAAGCCTAAGAGTACCCGGCTCGAGTTACCAGTCGCGAGCCCCAACTCATCGCCAACGGCCAAGTGCTCCGGGTGGATCATGGGCGAGACCCAAAGAATCGCAACCTTGATTATTTCTTAGCTTTCCCATCGCCCACCCTTAACCGCGGCACCTCATAACCTCCAGACGTCGGCGCCGAAGGATGGCGGCAGCCCAGGGAGAGGACAGAGCAAGTGTGCATTTGACGTGGAAGCACACCCAAAAATCATCGAGGGAGGATGGAATGTCGAGACGTAGAAGGGCGCAAGGGGCGATGCTCGTGGGATCGCTCGCCGCCGTGCTGACGCTGAGCGCCACCGGCATCACGACCCTGGCTAGCAAGGGCGCCACCAACTGGTCCAAAGTGACGTCGGCCGCCGCCGGTGGTGGAATGGCGGCACTGATCAAGGCGGCCAAGAAGGAAGGACAGCTGACGGTCACCACGCTTCCCGACAACTGGGCAAATTACGGCGCAATCATAAAAGACTTCAGCAAGAAGTACGGCATCAAGATCACCGACGAGAACCCTGAGGGCTCCAGCCAATATGAGGTGGACGCCATGCAGGAACTGGCTGGCACCTCCCGGGAACCTGATGTGCTCGACATGGGTCCGCCGTTCGCAGTCGAGGCCGACCAGGACCATCTGCTTGCACCCTACAAGGTGGCCGAATGGAAGGAGATCGCGTCAGATGAGAAGGCCAGCGACGCAAGTTGGTATTACGACTACGGTGGATACATCTCCATCGGCTACAACGCAGGAGTAATCAAGACAGCGCCCACATCATTCGCCAGTCTCACCAATCCTGAGTTCAAAGGTGGGATCGGATTGAATGGCAACCCCACCGACGCCGGCGCGGCGTTCGCGGCCGTGTTCGCTGCGGCCCTCGCCAACGGTGGCAACTTCAACAACATCGAACCGGGAATCAACTTCTTCAAGACCTTGGGCGAGGACGGCAACTTCGTACCGGCGCAGTCCACCGAGGCGACCATCGCTAGCGGCCAGATTCACGCCAGCTTGGACTGGGACTATCTCAACGTCGAGTACGCCCACCAACTCAAGGGCACAGTCGACTGGAAGGTGATCGTGCCCAAGGACGGCAAGTACGCGGCTTATTACTGCCAAGCCATAAGCAAGGACGCTCCCCATCCCGCCGCGGCGCGACTCTGGGAGGAGTATCTCTACTCCACCGTCGGCCAGAACCTCTGGCTTGAGGGCTACGCCCGACCGGTCTTGCTCAGTCAGATGATCAAAGCAGGCACGGCTAACAAGAAGGCGCTCGCTGCCATTCCCGCGGTGTCGGGATCGCCCACTTTCCCGAGCTTGGCGCAACAGGCCGCCCAGAAGCAGGTTGTCCTGCAGCAATGGTCGACCGTTCCCTGACTCAGACTTCTAAGTTCGGCGGCGTGGGGAGGAACTGGTAGTGGCCGAGAACGCGGCACCTGCCCTCGCCTCGCCTGCGCCGGCCGAGCGGCCTGGCGCCACCTCGCGAAGGT
>JBAUWA010000051.1:0-33170 GCA_049583555.1 Candidatus Dormiibacterota bacterium
GCTGTGGTGGAGACGCCCGCCGAGTCGGCCACGGAGGAGATTGAGCCCGAGACGGCGGCGAACGCCGAGGCCGAAGAGTCGAACGAGGCCATTGAGGGGGGCGTGGAGCCCGAGGCCATTGCCGAGGAGGCCGAGGCGGCGACTGCGGAGGCGACCGCTGCCGACCAAGCGGACGAGCCCTCGACCGAGGGTTCGGGGGAGGGTGACGCCGTGGAAGCCGAGTCCACCGCCGACGGCGATGGATGAGGCTAAGCCCGACTACGGCGAGCTGGTGCGCTTCATGATCCAGCAGATGGTCAGCCGCCCCGAGGCTGTCGAAGTGGCGGTGGAGCAGGATGGCCACCGGGTGACAGTCCGGATCAAGACTGCGCCCGACGACTTGGGCAAGGTGATCGGGCGGAACGGGCGCCACATCGAGGCGGTGCGGATGGTGGTCCGGGCGGCTTCGCTGCGGCCCCGCGACCGGGTATACGTCGAGGTGCGCGATTGACAACTGCGCCCGAGTGGGTCCGAGTGGCCCGCGTTTTGCGGCCCCATGGGGTCAGCGGGGAGGTCGCCATCGAGCTGCTCGGTGGGGATCGCGAGCGGTTGCGTCCGGGGATGGCGCTGCATGGCCCCTCGGGTGATGTGACGCTCGAGGCCGTCCGGGGCGAGGGTAGTCGGCTCATCTGCCGCCTGCGCGGGGTTGAGGGCCGGGACCAGGCCGCCGCCATCAGCGGCGGGTATCTGGAGGTGGCCCGCTCGGCCTCCCGACCGTTGGCGGACGGCGAATTCTTTCACTTCCAACTGGTTGGCCTGGAGGTTCAGGATCCCGAAGGCCGCAGGCGGGGCGAACTGGTGGATGTCGAGGCCTACCCGGCCCATGACGTCTACGTGGTTCGCACCCCCGCCTCCGAGCTTCGGGTGCCGGCGGTTCGGGAGGCGGTGCTCTCGATCGATCTCGACCAGCACAAGATCACCGTCGCCGAGCCATACCTCGAGGAGTGGGTTGATGCGGTTTGACGTGATCACCCTCTTCCCCGAGATCTTTCCCGGCCCCCTGGCTGCCGGGGTGGTGGGGAGGGCCCGAGAGCAAGGCCTGATCGAGATCCATGCCCATGACCTGCGCCAGTTCGGGTTGGGGGTGCACCGTCAGGTGGACGACATCCCCTACGGCGGTGGTCCTGGGATGGTGCTGCGGCCGGAGCCGCTGTTCCAGGCAGTCCGGGTGATCCAGGCTCTGCCGGGGACGGCCCAGCCTCGCGGAATCTTGCTCTCCGCCCATGGGCGAAGGCTGACCGCGGAGCTGGTCGAGGAGCTGGCCCTGGACGCGAGGCTGCTCTTGGTTTGCGGTCGCTACGAAGGGGTGGATGAGCGGGTGCGCACGGGGCTGAAGCTCGACGAGGTCTCGGTGGGTGAGTTCGTGGTCAGCGGCGGGGAGCTGCCGGCGATGATGCTGATCGAGGCGGTGGCCCGACGCTTGCCGGGTACTCTCGGGGACCCCGACTCCGCTCTCGATGAGAGCTTCAACGGCGGGCTGCCTGAGTACCCCCACTACACTCGTCCGGCCGTCTTCGAGGGAATGGCGGTGCCGGAGGTGCTGCGCAGTGGCGACCATGCCAAGATCGCCAGCTGGCGTGCCGAAGCCGCGCTGGAGCGGGCCCGCCGGCTGCGGCCCGATCTCCTCGGAATTAGGGGGGAAGGGGGAATCGCAGAGGCGGCCGACAGAGATGAAAAACGGGACGCGGCGACGACCGCTGTCCCTCTGGGAGGTGCGCAGTGAACATCATCGACCTGCTCGAGGAGGAGCAGCTTCGAGACGACGTCCCCGATCTCAGCCCCGGCGACACCGTCAGGCTGCACGTCAAGGTGGTGGAAGGCACTAGGGAGAGGATCCAGGTCTTTGAGGGCCTGATCATTGGGCTGCAGAAGGGCGGCGCCCGGCGGTCGCTGACGGTGCGCCGCACCGCCCACGGGGTCGGGGTAGAGCGAACCTTCCCGATCCACTCACCGCGTCTCGCCCAGATCGAGGTGGTCCGCCATGGCCGGGTCCGCCGCGCCAAGCTCTACTACCTGCGCGACAAGGTGGGCAAGCGGGCCAAGATCCGGGAGCGCCGGGAGGCAGTGGCGCGAGGCGAGGCACCATCAGCCTCATCCACCGCAGATCCTGAAGTCGAGGCAGCGGCCGCGGTAGAGGCGGCTCCCAAGCGCAGGCTCTCGCGGAGGCGGCCCAAGGCTGACTGAGCCGCTGAAGTTCTCGAACTCCCCTACCGCCTAGACTTGCGTTCGTGCCAGACACGCCCCATCGGGTTCTGGTGGTGTCTCGCCAGGCATCCCGATCCGAGACCATCGCCAAGGCTCTGCACAAGCGCGGGCTCGCCATGGTGGCTTTCGAGACCACCGTGGCCGCTTCCGCCTCGCTGGGCGATACCGCCGCCGAAGCGGTCCTGATCGAGGTCACCGCCAGTGACTCCCAGCTGGTGCCGTTGGTTCAACAGATCAGGGTCAGTGCTGCCCACCCCGGGGTCCCGATTATCCTGGTGGCGGCCGACAAAGAAGCCCCCATCGTTGTCGCCGCGCTCAAGGCTGGGGCATCCGAAGTCCTGCCCCGTAGCAGCTCCACCCAGACCGTCGTGGAGACCCTGCGGACCCGCTTGGTCGCCAGTCTCCCTGCCCCGGTCGCTCAAACGGTAGCGGCGGGAGCCGAGCCGGCGGCGGCAGCTGAGCCTGCAGTTCCGCGCCAGGGCCCGGGCGAGCTCTGGGTCGTCTGCGGGCCCCGTGGGGGGGTGGGCAGAACCGCCGTGGCGACTAACTTCGCAGTGATTGCTGCCGAGAGCATGCGGGTGGCGCTGGTCGACAACGTGCCCCGCTTCGGCAGCGCTCTAATGGCCTTTAACCTGCCGCCTCAGACTCCCACCTGGGTCGAGCTTGCCGGGCTGCCGGTGGAGGAAGACATCCTCGATCGGCTGACCCGCCATCCCAGCGGGGTCTCCGTGCTGCCCGCCCCGGGGCGACCTGAGCTCTCTGACTCGGTCGCGCCCGCCGCCGTGGGAGCCCTGATCTACCGACTGACCAAGGTCGCCGACCTGGTCGTGGTCGACCAGGGCGGAAGGCTGGACAACGGCGGGATCGACCTCCTGGAGTCCGCCGATCACATGATCCTGGTCGGGACTCCCGACAATCCGGGGGTGGTGGGCCTCCGGGGTTGGCTGCGCATCTGCGACCAGCTGCAGATCCCCCGACAGCGGATCTCCGTGATCCTGAACTGTGTCCTGCCTTACCACCAGGTCGACGCGGAACGAGCCAGGCGGGTGCTGGAGCAGCCTGTCCTGGTACTGCAACACGGAGGCATCGACGGGGTCCGGTCGCTGAGCGGGGGCGAGCCCCTGGCCTGGAAGCACCCATCCAGTCGCTGGGCCAAGGCCATGCGCAACTTGGTCGGTCAGATCTCCCCGACGATCGGGGCCAAGCTCAAGCGCTGACGCGAGGAGCCGCGGGCTTCAGAGCCCCGGGTGGACTTCGGCAGCGACGGCCAGGGGGTCAGGTCGGCTGCTAACCGCCTTGTAGGCGGCACAGTTGGAGAAGGTCACGTTGGCCGACCGCTGCTCGGTGCCATATCGCTCCCAGACCGACTGCCGGGACATACCGAGGCGGTCGGCGATCTCAGCCCAGCTGAAGCCCTCGGCGCGGGCTGCGACCACGGTGGCTGCCCGTCTGGTTCCCAGCAGTACTGCCAGTGAGCGCAGCGCCAAGAGCCGGTCCGCAGTCGCCAGGCGATCCAGGGTCGCGATCACGACGTCGGTCGCCTCCGCCGCCCGGGGGGTGGCTGGGTGGTAACTCACGGCGTCAAGGATACCTGACAAAAGGGTATGATTGGAACAACGGTGTGGACAGCTCCGGGGCGCTGGTCCCGCTTGCCGAAAACCGAGGAGATTCCCATGGCGTCGCCAATCACGGTCACCGATAGCAGCTTCCGCCACGAGGTCCTGGAGGCTGACGTTCCGGTCTTGGTTGACTTCTGGGCCCAGTGGTGCCCGCCCTGCAAGATGGTCGCCCCGATCGTGGAGGAACTAGCCTCCGAGTACGAGGGCCGGATGAAGGTCGCCAAGGTCGACACCGACACCTGCCCGTCGATCGCGGGCGAGTACCAGGTGATGAGCATTCCCACCCTGATGGTCTTCCGAGGCGGGCAGCCACTGGGATCGGTGATCGGCTACCAGCCCAAGGCGGTGCTCCAGGCCAAGCTCGACGCCCTTCTCCTCCAACCTGCGGCCTGAATTCGGCCCACCAGGGCGACGCGGGAGCAGGCTACTCGGATGCTGAGCTCGGGGCCTTGCCTTCGGGCCAGTACTGCTCTTCGAGGATGTCCTCGTCTCTGAGTCCGGCCCGGAGCATGACCGCCCGGCCTGTGGAGATCATCCCGGGGTGGCCGCAGAGGTAGACCATGCCCCGGCCGGGGCTGATGCCGCAGCGGTCGGCGTGCTTGCGGAGCACGTCCTCGGCCCTGCCAACCTCCCCTTCCCAACCCGAGTCGCCCCAGGGCCGGCTGACGGTCGGCACGTACTCGAAATTGGGGAGCTCGGCGGTCAGCTGAGCCATCTCCTGGGCATAGCCGAACTCGTGGGAGAAGCTGGCTCCCTGAACCAAGACCATCTTGGGCGGGATAGTCTCGCCCCGGCCCAACTCGCGTTGCAGCTGGCGCAGGATGCTCGCGAAGGGAGCGATCCCGGTGACGGTGGCGAGAAAGAAGTGGGTGCGATCCGGCGCGAGCCCGGCTTTGAGGAAGACGCCCTTGGGCCGCTTGCGCATCAGCATCCGATCGCCCACCTGAAGCGGGTACAAATGCGGGGTGAGGGCTCCGTCGGGGATGAGCTCGATGAAGAACTCCAGCTCATCCTCCTCAGGGGAGGAGACGATGGAGTAGGGCCGCTCCAGTGGCTTGCCCTCCACCTCGACTCCCAAGGTCGCGTACTGCCCGGGGCGGAACTCGAATGGTTGCGCATGCCTTACCCGGATGGCCCACAGGTCGGGACTGAAGTCACGGCGGTCGACGATCTCGACTGACTCATACTTCTCGGAAAGCTGGGTGGCCACGGTCGGCGATCTCCAGGCTGGGGCGGTTGGCTGGGGGTCAGTGTAGCCCGGCGTCAAATTCGGCCAAAGGTGTGGAAGTGGGGCCGGGCGGGAAGGCTGTTGCTAGAATCGCCACTCGCCATCACGGCCCACCGAGGTAACGCCCCCAGCTGATGCCCGCATCGAATCTGATCATCGTCGAGTCCCCCAGCAAGGCGCGGACGCTCAGCAAGTTTCTCGGCAGTGACTACGACGTGAGGGCGTCGATGGGTCATGTCGTGGACCTGCCGCACTCCAAGCTGGGCATTGACGTCGAAAACGGCTTCGAGCCCGACTACACGGTAATCAAGGGCAAAGAGGCTCCCCTGCGCGACCTCAAGAAGGCGGCTGGCAAGTCAAAGCGAGTCCTGCTGGCAGCCGACCCCGATCGCGAGGGCGAGGCGATCGCCTGGCACATCGCCAAGCAACTCGGTCTGATCGACCCCGAGCGGATCGTGTTCCGAGAGGTGACCAAGCCGGCGGTGGAGTCGGCCCTCGATCACCCTCGGCCCATCGACCAGCGCTTAGTCGACGCTCAGCAGGCCCGGCGAGTCATCGACAGACTTCTCGGCTACAAGCTCAGCCCGCTGCTCTGGCGCAAGATTCGCAAGGGTCTCTCGGCGGGTAGGGTGCAGTCGGTTGCGCTGCGTCTGGTCTGCGATCGCGAGCAGGAGATCGAGGCCTTCAGGCCCACCGAGAGCTGGAGCCTGGAGGCGCTTCTGCGAACCGACTCCCAAGCCCAGTTCAAGGCCCGCTATCAGGGCGTTGGACTAGAGCCCAAGACAAAGCGTGGGAAAGCCAAGGACGCCGACGGTGAGCCAGACGGACTTCCCAACGAGGCACTGACCCGACGGATCATGGCCGAGGTAGAGAACGCCGAATTCAAGGTAGCCTCGGTAGAGCGCCGCCGGGTTCGACGGAACCCACCGCTGCCCTACATCACCAGCACCCTGCAGCAGGACGCCTCCTCCCAGCTTCACTTCAGTCCCACCAAGACCATGCGGATCGCCCAGCAGCTCTACGAGGGGGTGGAGCTCGGCAGCTCCGGCCCGGTCGGACTGATCACCTATATGAGAACCGACTCGGTCCGCCTCAGCGATTCCGCTGTCGCGGGTGCCAAGGCCTACCTGGAGAAGACCTTCGGCGAGCGATACCTGGGCACGCCGGGGGCGCAGCGGCGCGGGCCTAGGGCCCCGGTCGCCAGCCAGGACGCCCACGAGGCGGTCCGACCCAGCTCGGCGGAGCGAACCCCGGAGGAGCTTGATCGGTTTCTGAACTCGGACCAGTCCAAGCTCTACCGACTGATCTGGAGACGTTTCCTGGCCAGTCAGATGAGCCCAGCCGAGTTCGACTCCACCAGGGCGGAGGTCATGGCCGGCGAGCACCGCTTTCGGGCCACCGGCAGCCAGCTGGTCTTCGACGGATTCCTGCGGGTGGCGGGCTCTGAGAGCCGGGAGGATGAGCTGCTCCCCGAGCTCAATCCCGGGCAGGTTGTGAAGCTTGTGGAGCTGGTTCCTGAACAGCATTTCAGCCAGCCTCCGCCCCGCTACACCGAAGCCAGCCTGGTCAAGGAGCTGGAGGAGCGCGGCATCGGCCGCCCCAGCACTTACGCAACCATGACCGAGCTGATCCAGACCCGGCGCTATGTGGTGCAGGAGGAGCGCCGGCTCCATCCTACCCCGCTGGGGCTGGCCGTGAACGAGGCCCTGACCAGCCAGTTCCCTTCAGTGGTCGATCTGGGATTCACCGCCGCGCTGGAGCTGCAGCTGGACTCGATTGAGACCGGCGAGAGCCCCTGGGTTCCGGTGGTCCGCTCCTGGTACGAGCCGTTCTCCAAGGTGTTGGATGCGGCCCAGGAGAGCATGCCCCGGGTCAAGATCAAGGCCCAATCCGCTGGGGCCGACTGTCCCAAGTGCGGGGCCGAGCTGGTCATGCGGAGCGGCCGCTTCGGCGACTTCGTGGGCTGCAGCCGCTATCCCGAGTGCGACTACATCCAGGGCAAGGAGGACCGGGTGCCGGCGGAGGAAATCGGCGAGGCCTGCCCGCTCTGCAGCAAGCCACTGGTGCGGCGCAGCGGTAAGCGCGGCCCCTTCATCGGCTGTTCCGGTTACCCGTCCTGCCGCTTCATCCGGACCGAGGCCGGGGCTTCCGGAGACTCCTCCCGGTCCTCGAACCGGCCACCGGCGGAAGAGGTGGGCCAGGATTGCCCCGAGTGTGGCAAGCCCCTGCTGAAACGCCAGGGAAGATTCGGGCCCTTCGTGTCCTGCTCCGGGTATCCGGGATGCCGCTATCGGCCACCCCGCGAGGCGTCGGGACCGCCCGCCACTGGAACCGCAGGGAGGAAGCCGGCCGCGGCTCGTGCCAAGCGCCGGATCAAAGAGCCGGTCGGAGGCTAGCCGGGAGAGGCTCGCGTTGACGCGGGCCGGGGCCATAGGCTGGGGGCAGCACTCATGAGCGATGGCCTGGCCTCCGACTTCAAAAGCGCGCTGGTGATAATGGCGCACCCAGACGACGCCGAATTTGGCTGCGGCGGAACTGTCGCCCTTTGGACCAGCCGCGGGGTGGCAGTCTCATATGTCATCTGCACCGACGGTGCGCGAGGGGTCATGGCGATGCTGCCACGAGTGATGGCCCCGGAGGAGCTACGGCGCACTCGTCGCCTCGAGCAGGACGCGGCCGCCTCGGTGTTAGGGGTGGAGCGGGTCGAGTTTCTCGGGTATCCGGACGGTGAGTTGGTCGCTGAAGTAGCGCTCAAGCGCGAGCTGGTTTCCTGGATCCGGCGCATCAAGCCCGACGTCGTCATCTGCCAGAACGCGGTGCGGACCTATGCCGATTTGGACAGCAATCACCCTGACCACCTGGCTGCCGGTCAGGCCGCGATCGAGGCCATCTACCCGGCGGCACACAGCCCCGCCTACTTCCCCGATCTTCTGGAGCAAGGCTTGGAACCACATACCATCCGCTCCATCTGGGTCATGGGCACGGCGGCTCCGAATCACTTTGTGGACGTGAGCGCAACCGTAGAGCAGAAAGTTCAGGCGATTCGATGTCACGCGACCCAGTACCGTGAAGATCCCGGGGAGGGCGTGATCGCGCAGATGGTGGCCCTGGGACGCCCGCAGGGGATCGCGCATGCAGAGGCATTTACCCGTTTGCACGGTCGCCTGGGAGCTTCCAGCTGAGCCAAGAGATCTACGACGATTCAGCAGCGCTGGCACATGACGGGAACGCGGTCGGCGCCCGAGCGCAGCAGATGGCCTATGTATACGTGGTGGGGACTGTGTTCCTCGATCTCATCCTCACCGGTCTCGAGGGACCGCCGCCTCCCGGAACCGAAGCCTATGCCTCGGGGATGGCTGTCTCCCCAGGCGGCGTCGCGACCGTGGCCGTGGCCCTGGCGCGGCTGGGCGTCCAAGTGGAGCTCGCCGCCCTGTTTGCCGACGACATCTGGGCCGATCTCCTCTGGAGAACTCTCAGCGACGAGGGAGTGGACCTCGGGGCCTCACGACGGATCTTGGGGTGGTCTACACCATTAACTGTCTCCCTGGCGTTCGCACAGGACCGGAGCCTGGCGACCTACAACGCGACGCCGCCGGCGAAGCTCGATGTCGGCGAGGGGCTGTCAGCCAGGGTGCGGGCGTGTTTCACCCATCTAGCTCCCGAGATCTCCGCCGACTGGTTGGACCGCGCACGCTCGCTCGCCATCCCTGTCTTCGCCGATTCGCGTTGGGACACCACCCAGATTTGGCCGGCAGAGGTACTCCAGCCCCTGCGTCCGGAAGACACGTTCCTGCCCAATGCTGTTGAGGCGATGAGGTACACGCGCACCCAGAGCCCGCGTGAGGCGCTCGCTCGCATCTCCGAGTTGGTTGCCGTCGCAGTGGTGAAGTGCGGCGCTGATGGCGCGATTGCGTCGCTGAGGGGCGGCCCGATTTTGCAAGAAACTGGCTTGGAAGTGGACGCCGTAGACACGACTGGCGCCGGAGATGTCTTCGACGCCGCGTTCATCTACGCAAGCCTCCAGAACTGGACGCTGGAGCAACGCCTTCGGTTTGCGGTCCTCTGCTCAGGACTATCGGTGGCCCGCAGGGGCGGTGCGCTTTCAGCCCCGACCTGGAGTGAAATCCGAGCGTTTATGGCGAAGGCCCGCGAGAGTGACATTGCCGGTCGCTGGACATTCCTGGGGCAAGTCGCAGCCCAATCCCAATCTGTTGGAGGCTAGTGAGCAATGACCATCGCCCCCGGGCCCAACGGCGACGTGCAGGCCGCCAAAACTGGACCGAAGATCGTGATCATTGGCGGTGGAAGTGCCTTCGTCCCCGGAGTTTTTAGGGGTCTGCTCCAGCGTGCCGGTGACCTTGGCGACAGCGAGGTCATCCTCTACGACGAGGCTGCCGAACACGACTATGTCCCGGTCTCGGCTCGACGACTGGCAATCAACCTTCGCTTAGGCCAGCGCATGGTTGCGGCTGCTGGGGTACGCATTGGTGTGCGCACTGAGGCCGACCTGCGCACAGCGATGACAGGCGCCGATTTCATCTTCACGACCTTCCGCCCCGGCGGCTACGCCGCTCGGCATCTGGACGAAGCCATTCCCCTGCGCCATGGCATCGTGGGGCAGGAGACGGCGGGTCCGGGAGGATTCTTCATGGCCTGCCGGTCGGTACCAGTCCTGCTCAGGCTGGCCGAGCTCCGTGACCAGGTCGCCCCTTTGGCCTGGATCGTTAACTACACCAACCCGACCAGCATCGTCACCGCAGCGGTTGAGCGCTTCGGCAGCGGGCGGATCGTCGGAATGTGCGACCAGAGCAATGTTGACGATGCGCGCTGGACTCGCCTGCTGCGCCTCTCTCAAGGGGCCTTGGAGGTGGATTGGATGGGGCTCAACCACGCCACCTGGGCGCAGCGGGTCCGGCTCGACGGGGTCGACATCAGCGCACTGGTTGCCGACCGTCTCTTGGAGGTGGTGCCTGAGCGCGAGGAGGACGAGGTGATCAGGCAGACCGCCTGGCTGGGTCGCGCCTTCGGACTCTTGGTCAACTCCTACTTGCACTACTACTTTTTTCACGATGAGGTCATGGCGTCGCTGAGGGCCAGGTCGACCACAAGGGCCGAGGATCTTATGGCCCGACTGCCGGCTTTGTACGAGAACTACGCTGCTGAGGCCGAGCGCGAGATTCCCGACCCCTCAACGGAACGGGGCGGTCGGGGACAGCACGGGCAGATGGCGGTGGACGTGATCTGCGCGCTGAGCCGCGATGAGCGGCGGCGGGTGATCGCCAACGCCGTCAACCGCGGCGCCATCAGCGATCTTCCCGACGACGCCATCGTCGAAGTCCCCTGCCTGGTCGGAGCCCGCGGGGCCACCCCGCTGGCGATGGGTGCGCTCCCCCCGGCAACGCGAGGGCTGACTGCCGCTGTCGAGAGCTATGAGCGTCTGGCCGCCGAGGCAGCCGCTACCGGCGACCGTCGGGTCGCACGCCAGGCGCTCTTGGTGCACCCCTTTGTGCGCAGCGCGCCCGCCGCCGAGGCGATCCTTGAGGAAGGCCTAACTGCTCACCGCGACCTGCTGCCTCAGTTCTATCCGAAGCGCTGAAGCCGCCAAAACGCAGGCGGCTCACCGGGCAGGTGCTGGAGCGAGGGAGCAACACCTGCCCGGATTGCAAATCCAGCTGCTGGTCAGCCCTTGAGCACGTAGAGCTGCGGGTTCAGTTGCTGGAACGGGTTCTGCGGCGCCAGCCCCTTGAGGTCGCTCTTGTACAAGGTCAACTGGGCCGGAATGTCCGGCATCCAGCCACGCGGCAGCTGCCGGCCCAGATAGTTCTCGTAGGTGAAGAGCGCGTGGATCTCCGCGGTCTCAGTCGGCGCGGTGTTGGTAGCGAGGATGTTGGAGTCGTTGGTCTTGTTGGAGTAGTCGGACAGATTGCTGCCTGATCCAGTTTCGAAGGGCTCCTCGCCGGTGGGCAAGTAATCAGGCTCGAACGTCCAACTGGCGTAGGTGCTGGCGATGGTCATATCCCAGTTGGTGCATGGGGTGCTCGGCGAGCATCCGTTGTAGGTGACCGAGCTCACCTGGGAGAGTGGCACGGCGCGGACGTTGAGGTCGATCCCAGACTTGAGTTTCATCGTCGACTGCATGGTGTCCACGATCCCGGTCAGGGCGGCTGAGCCGCTCCCGTACAAAAGCGAGAAGCTGGCCTGTTGCCCCTTCTTGACACCAGCTCCACATTCATCACTTCCGGTGCCGGGTTTGCTGCATGTGCTGACACCACCAGGTTTGACCGACCAGCCATGAGCCTTCAGCACTGCTACCGCCTTGGCCGGATCATAGGGATAGATCTGCCCATGCGCGAGCAGGGGACTCAGATAGGGACTGTTGGTGGGGTAGGCAGGCACAGGGCCATTTTCGACCGTGCCCACATCTCCGAGAAAACGCTTGATGTACTGGGGCTGATTGATCAAGTACTGCAGCGCCTGCCGGAAATAGAGTTGGCTCAATATCGGCCCCGTCTTGGGGTTGGTGAAGTTGTAGGCGATGTAGTTGATGCCGGCAATGTTCCAGGGGCTGTAGCTGTAGTGCTCTGATTTCTCCAGGCTCGCCTTTTGGCTGATGTCCTCCGGCGGCAGGTAGCCAATGGTGAGCGAGCCGTCGCGCAAGGCGTCGAACTCGGCAGCCTCGCTAGTGAATGGCAACTCCTCAAATGCAGCGATGCTCGGCTTGGGTGAGCCGGAATAGCTTGGATTCGGCACCATCTTGACGAAGCCGTCGGTGGTGTAGCCGGTCAGGCGGAACGGCCCATCGACGACCTGCCAGAGCGGATTGGTGGTGTAGGTGCTGAGGGTTTGCGACTGGACGTTGAGGAACTGCGCTACTCCCAGAGCCCCGGTGCTAGCGGTACCCGGATTGGTGGGTACATACGAGGGCGGCGACGTCCCCGAGATGGTGGTGCGAGTCTCAGCGCTGGCGTCGTAGTCGCCGACCGGCCCCGCCGCCCCCAGCTCGTCCCAGCTGGCCTGGGGGATCGGGGTGATCTGACTAAGCTCATTGAAGAGCAGCCAGGTCCCGTTGTACGAGGCGTTCAACTTGAGGACCACCGTATAGGTACCGGTGGCTTGGTAGCTGACCACGTTTTCAGGGAATCCGCCCGGCACGGCCCCGCCATACCCCGGACCGGGGGCGGTGCTGGAAGTGCTGACGACTGGCGCATTGGGATCGGTCGCAGCCGAGAGCAGGTTCATCCAGAAGATGACATCCGCTGCGTCCACGGGCTGACCGTTGGACCAAACCCAGTGCTTCATGTTGATGGTGGCGACGGTGTTGTTGTCCGAGAGGACGGGCGGTGCTGCCAGGCTCAGTGACTTGTTGAGCACCGGCTCGCCGTTGTCGCCAAAGCTGTAAAGGGGCAGGTAGAAAAGGTTGGAGAACTGCCCGATGTCCTGGTAGTTGAAGTAGTCAGGTCCTTGGAGGGGAAAGATGTAGGAGGGCGCAGCGCCCGGCTGTTCAGCGTAGGTGACGGTGCCACCAGTGCTGGCCTGGGCTGCCTGGGTGGCCGAGCCGAGGCCCAGCAAGAGCAGACCGGCCGCCACCGCTAGTCCCGCGATTCGCCAGAGAGAGCGCCTCATAACTCCAGTAGAGCGTCGCGTCATACCCATCCTCCGCAGCGCCTCACCGGTAGAGGCGCGGCTACCCTCAATGCCGACCGCAGCCACCCTAGCAGTTTTTAAGCTGCAGTTATGGCTGGGAGTCGGAGCCTGGTTCAGGGGGAAAGTCCCCGGTCACCCCGTCCAGCCGCTCCCGAATCAGGTCCGCGTGACCGTTGTGGCGCGAGTACTCCTCAATCATGTGGTTGACCATCCAGCGGGCTGAGAGCACCGGGTTGCGGGGGCTGCTGAAGGTCACGTCCAGTGAAGAGAGCCCTTCAAGGATCGACCGGGAGATCCTGCACTCCTCCTCCCAGACTGAGAGGGCCTGAGCGACGTCGGCGTCGGTGACCCCCTCAAAGTCGGCATCGGGCTCCGCCTCAGTGCACCAGATCCTGGCGATGTCTTCGCCCGATAGGCGACGGCGGAACCAGCCGCGCTCTACCTCCGCCATGTGGCGCACCAGCCCCAACAGGCTGAGGTTGGATGGAGGCACCGAGGCCTCCTTGAGCTGAGTGTCGCTGAGCCCTTGGCACTTCCAGGCTAGCACCTTGCGCTGGTCCTCGAGGAAGCCGCTCAGGGTGGTCTTTTCATCTCCATTTAGGGCCGGATCCGGCTGCTGATGAGGCACCGCCGAATCATAGGAGTGACGGCCAAGCGGATGCCCTTGGCATCGGGGCGCTCTCGGACCCGGCGGTAGAATTGAACTCCTGTGACCTCTCCCTACAGCTCGGGGCCGCGCGCGACCACCATCCTCGCGGTCAGACGGGGAGCCGAGATCGCGGTAGCTGGCGACGGTCAGGTGACCGTGGGCGACGTGGTCATGAAGCACCGGGCCATGAAGGTGAGGCGAATCCACCACGATCAGGTGGTGGTGGGCTTTGCCGGCTCGGTGGCCGATGCCTTCACCCTTTTCGACAAGTTCGAGCGCCATCTCGACCAGCACCAGGGGAACCTCCTGCGAGCGGCGGTGGCCCTGGGCAAGGAGTGGCGCACCGACCGCTACCTACGCCACCTCGACGCCATGCTGGTGGTGGCAGGCAACAACCAGATGCTGCTTCTTAGCGGGGACGGCGACGTGATCGAACCCGACGATGGGATAGGGGCCATCGGCAGCGGCGGACCCTATGCTCATGCTGCGGCGAGGGCGCTGATCGAGCACACCGAGCTGCCGGCGGCCGACGTGGCGCGCCGAGCCCTGGAGATCGCGGCCTCGATCTGCATCTACACCAACAGCGAAATCTCGGTCGAGACCATCTCCGACACGCCACAAGAGGAGCCAGTTGGAAGCGGAGCTTAGGCCGGCGGAGATCGTCTCCTCACTGGACCGCTACATCGTGGGCCAGGCGGATGCCAAGCGCGCCATGGCCATCGCTCTGCGCAACCGCTACCGGCGGATGCAGGTGCCGCCCGAGCGGCGCCAGGACATCGTGCCCAGCAACATCCTCCTGATCGGGCCCACCGGAGTCGGCAAGACCGAGATCGCGCGGCGGCTGGCCCAGCTCACCCACTCTCCCTTCATAAAGGTGGAGGCGACCAAATTCACCGAGGTCGGCTACGTCGGCCGGGACGTGGAGTCGATCATCCGCGACCTTCTCGAGCAGACCATCACCCATGTCCAGAGCCAGCGGGTTGCCGACGTCGAGAGCGAGGCCAAGCAGCGCGCCGACGCCCGGATCGTCGACCGGCTGATCGAGGCCGACCAGCCCTCTCAGACGGACCCCCAAGAGAGCCAGCAAGCGGAGCCGGTCCAGGAGCCGACCGTTTCCGAACCGGCCGGGGGAGCGGACCGGCTGGCCGCGGCCCGAAGGGAGCGCTCCCGACGCCGTCAGCTGCTGCGCAAGTTGGCGGCCCGCAAGCTGGATGATCGCCAGATCGAGATCGAGGTGGAAGAGGCCTACTCACCTCCGGTCGAAGTGTTCTCCGGCAGTGGCTATGAGGAGATCGGGTGGTCGCTCTCCGACTTCTTCAGCCAGCTGGCGCCTCCCCGCAAGCGGGTGCGTCGGATGACGGTGGCCGATGCCAGGCATGTACTGACCCAGGAAGAGACCGAGCGCCTGGTTGACGTCGACCGGGTCTATGACGACTCCATCCACCTGGTCGAGGAGAATGGGATCGTCTTCATCGATGAAGTGGACAAGATCGCTGGGCCCTATGTCGAAGCCCACGGGCCCGATGTCAGCGGCGCCGGGGTCCAGCGCGACCTGCTCCCGATCATCGAGGGATCGACCGTGAGCACCAGGTACGGACAGGTCCACACCGACCATGTCCTCTTCGTGGCGGCCGGCGCCTTCACGTCGGCCCGCCCCTCCGACCTGATCCCTGAGTTCCAGGGGAGGTTCCCGATCCGGGTCGAGCTCAAGCCCCTGGCGGAGGCGGACCTGTGCCAGATCCTGGTCGAGCCTCGCAACGCCCTGACCCAGCAGTACTCGGCGCTGCTGGCGACCGAGGGGGTCGAGGTCGAGTTCACCAAGGAGGGGGTGGAGGAGCTTGCCCACCACGCCTACCTGGTCAACGAACGCGACGAGAACATCGGCGCCCGCCGTCTCTTCACAGTCATGGAGCGGGTGCTCCAGGACATCTCCTTCGCCGCCGACGACTATCAGGGGCAGAAGGTGAGCATCGACCGAGAGTTCGTGAGGGCCAAGCTGGGCGACCTAGTGCGCGATGAGGACCTGCGCCGCTACGTGCTCTGAGGCGACCAAACGTAGGGGGTGGTGCTGCTCACGGTGATGAAGCCGAGCCGCTCCAGGATCGGCTGGCTGGCGTCGGAGGCGTCGACCTGGAGATAGGTGAACCCTCTTTCCGCGGCCAGCCGGGCGCGGTACGCGACCGACGCCCGATAGATCCCCCTGCCCCGCCACTCCGCCCGAGTTGAGCCTGCCCAGAGTGACGCGAACTCGGATCCCGGGAACAGATTGGCTCTGGCGGTGGACACCACCTGGCCATCAGCCTCCGCGACCAGGAGAACCACATCTTGGGGGTTGGCGTCCGCTTCTCGAAAGAGGAACTCGCCGAAGAAGCTGAGGTCCTCACCCCAGACCGCCGAGAGCATCTCGGCCATCCGCTCGGTGTCCCGGCGTGAATGCACTCGGCGAAAGCTGATGCCTGCCGGCAGGCGCGGCTCCTGATCGAGCTCAGAGACGAGCCCGATGACGAGATTTTCCCGCTCCTCGGGTACGAATCCCGCTGCCAGCAGCCTGTCGGTTAGGCCGGCGTCTCGGTCGTGCGAATAGGTTTTCCATTCGAACGCGAGCTTCAGCTCGGTGAAGATTTGGACCTGGTGCTGGATCAGCGCGTCCAGTTCAGAAGCGTCGAGTTGGCTCAGGTCGCGGTGCTGCACAAAGCCACGAGGTGACCAGCCCCAGGAGCGGTAGATGGGTCCTTCTAGCTCCTCGTGGGCGCCCGCGGGAAGTCGGCCCGAGAGCTGCCCCCGCATCTGGGCGTCGTAGGCTGCCAACATCGCTGCGTTGCGCCGAGCATCGACGGGTCTGGAGGGGTGACGGTCGCCGACCGGAGTGAGCTGGTCCATGTCGGCCAAGTCTAGGTTGGGCTTCAGGGCGGGCAGTCTAGACAGCCGCTTCGAACCCGGTTTACGGTGTGCTTGGATGGTGTGGCTTGCTCGCCGTTGGATGATCTTGTCGGCTGGACAGCAGCCGTGACCATCGAGAGTTTGGACGCGCCCCTCCATGACCGTTGGGCAGAGTGGCTTCTGCAGCGCCGCCACGGAGGTGACCCCGAGCGCCACCAAGCGATCCTCGACGAGCTCGCGGGTGTGCGTGACCGACTAATCGAACACGCAGACCCGCGCTCGGGCGACGTGCTCTTGGACGTTGGAGCGGGAGATGGTCTCATCGCATTCGCTGCGGTGGAGCCAGTGGGGCCAAGTGGACAGGTAATTTTCAGCGACATCTCCGATGAACTCTTGGAGGTGTCGCGCTTGCTCGCAGAGCAGCTGGGTGTCGCCGAACGCTGTCGCTTCGTGACTGCGAGCGCAGAGGATCTGGCAGCGATCGCAGATGGCAGCGTGGATGTCGTTACCGCCCGCTCGGTTCTCATCTACGTGAACCAGAAGGCGCTAGCCTTCGCCGAGTTTTTTAGGGTGCTGCGGCAGGACGGGAGACTTGCAATCCACGAGCCGATCAATCGGCTCATGTTTCCCGAGCCTGACTCTGAGTTCCTGGGCTACCAAGTTGGCGAGGTTCAGGACTTAGCCGCTAAGGTCAAAGCCGCAGGCGAAGCCTGTGACGACCAGGAGAGCTCGATGCTCAACTTCGACGAGCAGGACCTGCTGAGACTTGCCGAGGCCGCTGGATTTCGCGAGATCCACCTGGAACTCCGCCAGCAGATAGCGAGCTACCGCGCACCGATGGGGTGGCAGGCTTTCTTATCCAGCTCCGGCAATCCACTCGCTCCCACCAACGGCGAGATGATCACAACTGCCCTGAGCCCGGCGGAGCGCACCCGCTTTGAGGAGCATTTGCGGCCACTCGTCGAAACCGGCGACATGGTGCGGCGAATAGCGGTCGCCGACCTCTGGGCGCAAAGGAAAATCTAGGCCAGCGACCGACTCGTGAAGCTCTGTTTAGCACGGTTACAGTGGCGCAGATGAGCCAAGGCATAGATCTAGCCGCAAATCAGCCGCACTGGCCATCGGGCGGAGGGATCGACGGTCGGCCACTCAGCGGCGTGCGGGTAGTCGACCTGTCGCGCATCTTGGCAGGGCCTTACTGCACCATGGTGCTAGCCGACCTGGGTGCGGACGTGATCAAGATCGAGCCTCCGGGAGGCGATGAGACCCGGCGCTTCGGGCCGCCCTTCAGCGGTGACACTGCGGCTTACTTTGCCAGCGCCAACCGCAACAAGCGCAGCATCGTGCTGGATTTGAAGCAGCAGCGGGACTTGGCCATCCTCGGTCAGCTGGTGGTTGGAGCAGACGTCGTCGTGCACAACTACACCGAGCGGGTTTCAGCCCAGCTGGGCGTCGATGCTGGGTGGGTGGCGGAGCGCAACCCCCGTTGCATCGTCTGTCGCGTCTCCGGCTTCGGCGCCGGCTCCGACGAGCCGGCCTATGACCTGGTGTTGCAGGCCGCCAGCGGCCTGATGTCGATCACCGGTCAGCCCGACGGCCCGCCCACCAAGGTTGGAGTGGCCGTGACTGACGTGGCCGCCGGGCTCTTTGCCGCCGTCGGCATCCTGGCGGAACTCTTCGCCCGCGGTCGGGGCGATCGGGGAGGCGAGGTCGAGGTCTCGATCTTGGACTCGGCGCTAGCCCTGCTGGTGAACCAGGCGGCGTCGTGGCTCGCCGGCGGTGATGAGCCCCAGCGCTGGGGCAACGATCACCCCAGCATCGTCCCCTATGCACTCTTCCCCACCGCCGACGGTGACCTGGTGCTGGCGGTAGGGAGCGACCGTCAGTTCGGCGCATTGGTCGAAGTGCTGGGAATTGCCGGGCTGGCCCAAGACCCAAGATTCGCCACCAACCCGGACCGAGTCCGCAATCGAAGCGCGCTGCGGGCAGTTTTGGAGGAGAAACTGTCGGCGCGTGGTGCCGAGGATTGGCGCCAACTGCTGCAGCTGGCGGGAGTCCCCTGCGGCCGGGTCAGGTCCGTGGGCGAGGCGCTCACCGCTGCCGGCGACCGCCTGGTGGCGCGACTGAGCCGGGCTGACGGCCCCGATCAGGCACAGCTGATGTCCCCGATCCGGCTCGACGGTGACTATCTGCGTCCGTACAAGCCGCCCCCCGATCTGGGAGGCGAGGCTCTCTAGGGCGGTAGGTGTCAACGATCGCCGGGCGCCTTGGGACTGCGGCTAGGTTTCGGACAGCGGTGCGAGTTGGGATACCATGACGGCGGCGATCAAATAAACATGCCCAGCTGACGCCTGCGGGGATCCCCACTGGGGCCGGCAGGCGGATGAGGCGGGGCAGAAGCGGTAACGAATAGGAGGCGAGCATGCCTGTAGCCACGCTCACCGAGCTGCTCCAGAACGGTGTCCACTTCGGGCATCAGACCAGCCGGTGGAATCCGAAGATGAAGCACTACATCTTCGCCAGTAAGGGCGGGATCCACATCATCGACGTGTCCCAGACCGTCGATCTGCTGGATCAAGCCTGTCAGTTCTCCCGGGACACCGTGGCCCAGGGTGGTCAGATCCTTTTCGTGGGCACCAAAAAGCAGGCCCAGGACACCATCCAGAGCCAGTGCGAGCGCAGCGGCCAGCCCTACGTGGTCAATCGCTGGATGGGCGGGATGCTGACCAACTTCGAGGTGGTCAAGCGCCAGCTCAAGCGCCTGGCCGAGCTGGTCGAGATGCGCGACCGGGGAGCCTTCGTCGGCCTCAGCAAGAAGGAGCAGAGGCGGCGCGAAGACGAGCTCGATCGCCTCGAGAGGAACTTCGGTGGGATCACCAACATGAAGCGGCTGCCGGCGGCGGTCTTCGTGGTCGATCCCCACAAGGAGCGCCTGGCAGTGACCGAGGCCCGCAAGCTGGAGATCCCGATCATCGCCATCACCGACACCAACTGCGATCCCGAGGAGATCTCCTACGTCATCCCCGGCAACGACGACGCCATTCGCAGTGTTCGCCTGATCGTGACTCGAATTGTGGACGCGATCATGGACGGCCTGGAGGAGCACCGCCAGATCGAACTGGTCCAGTCCCAGAAGGCCGAGGTGGAGCGTCAGGCCCAGGCCGAAGAGGCAAGGGTCCAGGCCGAGAGGGCCGAGGCCGAGGCGGAGGCGGCGAGGTTGGCTGCCGCCGCGGAGGAGCCGCCGGCGGAGGTGGAGGGGGACACAGCAGCGGCCGAGTCCCAAGAGGCGGCGGTTGCGGTAGAGGCGGGCTCGGAGTGAGCCAAGCGATCACCGCGGACCTGGTGCGCCAGCTGCGAGAGCAGACCGGAGCCGGAATCATGGACTGCAAGGAAGCCCTAGTCGAGGCAGACGGCGACTTCGAGCGCGCCCGCGACATCCTCCGCGCCAAGGGGTTGGCGTCGGCCCAGAAGCGCTCCCAGCGCCAGACCAGTGAGGGACTGGTGGACTCCTACATCCATCCCGGAGGCCGGATCGGGGTGCTGTTGGAGGTCAACTGCGAGACCGACTTCGTCGCCCGCACCGAGCAGTTCAAATCCCTGGTCCACGACCTCGCACTCCAGATCGCGGGCACCTCGCCCAGGTGGATCCGGCGCGAGGACGTCCCCGAGGCGGAACTGGCGCGTGAGCGAGCCATCTACCGAGAGCAGTCTTTGAACGAAGGCAAGTCGGACGATCGGCTCGATCAGATTGTCGAGGGCCGGCTGCGCAAGTTCTACGAGGCGTTCTGCCTCTACGACCAAGCCTGGCTCCGGGATGAGGGCAGCAAGGGCCGCAAGGTCAGCGAGGTCATTCAAGAGGTGATCTCCGCGACTCGGGAGAACATCACCGTCTCGCGATTCGTGCGATTCGAGCTGGGCGAGAGCGTGTCCGGCGAGGGTCTTTCGGATGACTCTTGAGCCGGTCACCGAGCTGACGGGAACCGCAGTGGGAGCCGATGCGGGGGTGCAGCCTCGATACCGGCGGGTCGTGGTCAAGATCAGCGGCGAGGCGCTGGTCGGCGACGGGGAGTTCGGGATCGACCCCGACGTCCTGGAGGTGGTGGCTCGCGAGCTGAAGGGTGCCCACGCCGCCGGAGCTGAGATCGCGGTGATGATGGGGGGAGGCAACATCTTCCGGGGCCTGGCTGGCGCCCAGCGGGGAATGAACCGGGTCACTGCCGACCTCATGGGGATGCTGGGAACGGTGATCAACTCGCTGGCCCTACGCGACGCCCTGGAGGGCCACGGCATGCCCACCCGGGTGATGACCGCGATCGAGATGCACCAGGTGGCCGAGCCCTATATCCGGGGCCGGGCCATCAGGCACCTGGAGAAGGGAAGGGTGGTGGTCTTCTGCGCCGGCTCAGGCAACCCCTTCTTCACCACCGACACCCCGGCCGCGCTGCGAGCCGCCGAGATCGGCGCCGATCTGTTGATCAAAGCGACCAGAGTGGACGGCATCTACAGCGCCGATCCCAAGACCGACCCGGCGGCAAAGCGCATTCCCACCCTCACCTATATGCAGGTGCTCAACCTCGGTCTTCAGGTGATGGACAACACCGCCATCACCCTCTGCATGGACAACCGCCTGCCGCTCCTGGTGCTCGACCTCTTCACCCCCGGCAACATCGCGCGCGCGGTTCGTGGAGAGGAGGTGGGGTCCCTGGTGATCGACAAGGCCCCCACACCTTGAGCGACGACCTCCTCCTCCGTGAGACCCAGCAGCGGATGGCCAAGAGCTTGGACGCGCTCCAGCGGGAGCTGGCCTCGATCCGAACCGGAAGGGCGAGCCCGGGCCTGATCGAGCACCTCCAGGTCGAGGTCTACGGCAGTCACATGCCGCTCAACCAGGTGGCCAGCATCTCCGCTCCCGAAGCCCACCTGATCTTGATCCAACCTTGGGACCGCAACAACATCGCCGCGATCGAGCGAGCTCTGCAGCGCAGCGACCTCGGTCTCAATCCGGGCAACGATGGCCAGGTGATCAGGCTGCCGGTACCGCCTCTCAACGAGGAACGCAGAAAGGAGTTCGTGCAGATGGTCAAGCACCGGGCCGAAGAGGCCCGAGTGGCGGTTCGCAACATCCGCCGGGACGACCTCGAGCAATTGCGCCGCCTCGAGCACGACAAAGAGCTCTCGATGGACGAGGCACAACGGGCCCAGGCTCAGTTGCAGAAGGTGACCGACAGGTTCACCGAGGAGATCGAGGAGGTGGCGCGGCGAAAGGAAGCCGAGTTACTCGAGGTGTGATCTCCGGCGGAGAGTGCGGAGATGGCTAAGGCCAATCCCGCTCTTCCTCGGCATATCGGGATCATCATGGACGGCAACGGTCGCTGGGCCCGGCAACGCGGCCTTCGGCGAGGCGCCGGCCACAAGGCGGGCATCCAGGCCATCCGGCGGGTGATGGAGGCGGCCGACGCAGCGGGGGTCCACTGCCTCACCCTTTACGCGTTCTCAACCGAGAACTGGTCCCGCCCCCGGCAAGAGGTGGCCACCTTGATGCGGCTCTTCGAGCAGACCCTCCAGGCCGAGGTCGACGAGCTCCATCGCAACGGGGTCCGCATCAGGGTGATCGGCCGCCGCCAGCAGCTGTCCGCCCGGCTGCAGCGGCTGATCGAGGACGCCGAGCGACTAACTGCAGACAACCAGACCGGGGTTCTCAGCGTGGCCATCAACTACGGTGGTCGAGCCGAGATCGTCGACGGCGTGCGCGAGCTGGCAGTTTCTGGCGCTGACATGTCCCAGATCGAGGAGGCCGACCTGGCGGGGGCCCTCTACACCGCCGGCCTGCCCGACCCGGACCTCATCATTCGCACCGCTGGCGAGATGCGTACCAGCAACTTTCTGATCTGGCAGGCGGCATACGCCGAGCTATATGTCACCCAGACCCTGTGGCCGGACTTCGACGCCGCCGACCTGGGAGCGGCGCTGGCGGAGTACTCCGCCCGGGTCCGTCGCTTCGGTGGTGTGCTGGAACAGTCTTGAAGCTGGCGGTCCGGACCGCCAGCGGGGTCGCGCTGTTTGGTCTTTTCCTGGCGGCCCTCTGGCTCGGTGACCTCTTCGTCGATGCCTTCGTGGCGCTGGTGGTCGCTCTCGCACTGAGGGAGTACTGGAAGCTCTGGCGTGGGGCCGGAGTCCAGGTCGACCTGGTGGTCCTCTTCGGGCTGGCGGGGGCCTGGCTCTTTCGCTATGCCTATCCCCAGCTCCCTGAGGCAGGGGCGATTCTGGCGGTGGCGGCGCTCGGGGGACTGGCCCTCTCACTGCGGTTCGCCCCTGCGTCCAAGCCGTTTCAGAGCTGGGCGCTGGCGTTGGGTGGAGCCGCGTGGCTCGGCTTCTGCCCAGGTTTCTTGCTGCTCCTCTACCACGGCATCGCCAATCGGCCGCGGGCGGTCGAGGTGCTGCTGCTGACTGTAGGGGTGGCGGTGGTCGGCGACACCGTTGCCTACTTGGTTGGTTCGCGCTTTGGCCGCCACCCGTTCCTTCCTCGAATCAGCCCCAGCAAGACCTGGGAGGGCGCGGTGGCAGCCCTGGTCGCGCCAACCCTGTTGGTCGGCCTTCTCTTGCCCCTGGCGCTGCCCCGGGTCAGTCATCCACTGGCTTTTCTGATCGGGTTCCTGGCCGCGGTCGCCGCTGTGGTGGGAGACCTGGTCGAGTCCCAGCTCAAGCGGGAGGTCGGGGTAAAGGATTCAGGGCGTCTGCTTCCCGGCCACGGAGGAGTCCTCGACCGGATGGACAGCCTGATCTTCGTGGGGGCGGTCGTATACTCGCTTTTGGGGGTCGCGCACGCTCTCTGACCACCCCCATCGCCGGGCGCTCCCCCTCACCACGGATGCCCCGGGACCACATCGGAGGCTCGATCGATGCCAACGCGGGTAGCGGTGATCGGGGCCACCGGGTCGATCGGGGCTCAGGCGCTGGACGTGATCCGGCGCTTCCCTGAGCAGTTTGAACTGGCGGGCGCGGTGGCGGGGACCAGGGCCCAAGCTCTGGAGCAGGCCCTGCGGCCCTTCCCGGGCACCAAGGCGGTGCTGATCGCTCCCGACGGGCAGGTGCCCTCCTCGACCCAGGTCGGGATCGAGGCGGCCTGCCAGCTGGCCGCCTCGTCAGACGTGGACGTAGTGCTAGTCGGGGGAGGAGGGGCGGGAGCGTTGCTGCCCACCCTGGCCGCCTGCGCGGCTGGCCGTCTGGTCGCGATCGCGGCCAAGGAAGTCCTGGTCATGGCGGGCGAGCTGGTGACCCAGGCTGCCCGCGAGCACGGGGCCCGGATTGTCCCGGTGGACAGTGAGCACAGCGCCATCTGGCAATGCCTGCGAGGGGAGCGATCCGAATCAGTACGCCGCCTGATCCTCACCGCCAGCGGAGGGGCTCTGCGCTCGACGCCTCTGGCTGAACTCGATGCCGTCACCCCGGCTCAAGCACTGGCCCATCCCAACTGGCGGATGGGCCCCAAGGTGACGATCGACACCGCGACCATGATCAACAAGGGTCTGGAGGTGATCGAGGCCCACTTCCTCTTTGATATTCCTTACGAGCGGATCGATGTCCTGATCCATCCTCAGAGCGCGATTCACTCGGCGGTTGAGTTCTGCGACGGCACCATGATCGCCCAGCTGGGGGTCGCAGATATGCGGGCTCCGATAGCTCTGGCGATGGGCGATGGGCGCCGGCTGCCGGGCGTGGTGGAGCCGCTCCGGCTAGAGCAGGTGGGACGGCTGGACTTCGAGGCGGTTGACCCGATTCGCTTCCCGGCGCTGGCGGTGGTGCGAGAGGCGGCGCTACGGGGTGGTGCGGCACCGGCGGTGATGAACGCCGCCAACGAGGTTGCGGTGGCGGCGTTCCTTGAGGGCCACATCGCTTTCACCGAGATTGCGCGCCTGGTGGCACGGGTCACCCGATCCTTCCAGCCCGGCGACAAGGTGGGGTTGGAGCAGTTGCTCGCCGCCGATCGCTGGGCCCGCGAGCAGGCCAGCAAGCTGGTAGCCGAGGCTTCGCTATCCACCTCAGGAGTGGTACCGGTCTAGATGGACGGCTTCGCCTTCACCTGGCAGAGCGTCGGCGGCATCATCTTGATGCTGCTGGTGGTGATCGCGCTCCACGAGCTGGGCCATTTCCTGGTGGCCAAGCGGGCGGGCATCATGGTCCAGGAGTACTCAATCGGATTCGGCCCGCGCTTATTTAGCCGGGTCTACGGCGAGACCCGTTACTCGCTCCGACTCCTACCTTTGGGTGGATACGTGCGCCTGGCGGGGATGACCGGGTTGGAGACGCCTCCCAACGATGGCGGTGAGCGCGGCTTCATCCGGGCCAGCAACCCCCGCAAAGCCATCACCCTGGCGGCCGGCGGCTTGATGAACATGCTGCTGGCGGCGGCCATCTTCACCGCCGTGGCGGTGGTGGGGGGTCCTGCGCCCCAGATTGAGTCGGGGGGCGCTCTGGCCGCGGCCGGGGTGAAGGGGAACTGGCAGGTGGTGGCGGTCGGCAATCACCAGACCGAGGGCCTCACCGCCATGAGGTCCCAGATCCAGGCCGACCGGGGCCAGCCCCTGACGCTGACCCTCAAGCCCTGGAACGGTGGGGCAACCCACAAGGTGGTGGTCACCCCCCAGCTGCACTGGGTAGGCCTGACCGCCACTCCCAAGATCCCCCTGGAGGCGGAAATCACCGCCATCAACGGAGCACCACCGCCTCATGTCCTGCCCGCCGCTATGGCCGACACATTCAGCGGCAAGGGAGCCTTGCAGGTGTCGTACCGGAGCGGGTCCGGCCAGATCCTCACGCTCTCGGTTCCCCGCAGCAAGCTCCAGGTCACCTGGTTGGTCGGCTACATCGCCTCCCAGGGCAATCTGCTGGTTCCCGGCCTGGGCGGACCGCCCATGCCTCTGCTCCCGGCCCTGGCGACCGGCTTCTACACCGTCCCCAGTCAGATCGGCTCCACCTTCGTCAACCTCTGGAAGCTGATCAGTCCCCATCACGCCTCCAACCTCCGCCTCTCCGGCCCGGTGGGAATCGCCGAGGAGACCTCGGTGGCGACCCAGATCGGGGCCACGACCTACCTGACCCTGATGGCCCTGATCTCGGTCAACCTGGGGCTCTTCAACCTCCTCCCAATTCCCTTCCTGGATGGCGGCCGGCTCTTCTTCGTTCTCCTGGAGATGGTTCGCCGGCGCCGCATCAACCCCAGGGTGGAGGCTGCCGTTCACGCGGTTGGGTTAGCCTTGATAGCGATGCTCTTCATCTACGTGACCTACGGCGATCTCACCAACTTGTCCCGATGATCCGGCGCCGTCGGACCCGACCCATCAGGGTCGGCAACGTGGTCATCGGGGGAGCCGCCCCGATCAGCGTCCAGACCATGACTAAGACTCCGACCGAGGACGTCAAGGGGACCCTGGATCAGATCAGCCGCGCCGCGGACGCCGGCGCCGACATCATCCGGGTGACCTGCGACACGAAGGAAGCGGGGGAAACCCTGCGCGAGATTGTCAAGGGCAGCCGGCTGCCGATCGTGGCTGACATCCACTACGACGCCCCGCTGGCACTGATGGCTCTCGACGCAGGGATCCAGTGCCTGCGGCTCAACCCCGGCAATATCCGCCAGCCCGAGAAGATCGCCGAGATCGCCAAGCGCTGCCAGGCGCTCGGGGTCCCAATCCGGATCGGCGTCAACGCGGGCAGCCTTCCTGATCGCAAAAAGCTTGAGCGCGGACGCGGAGAGGGTGGGATTCCCGATGTCGCCCAGCGCATGGTCGACGCCGCCCTGGGCCACATCCGGATCCTAGAAGAGCTGGGGTTCCAGGACATCAAGGTCAGCCTCAAGGCCAGCGATGTTCTGACCAACATCGCCGCCAACCGCCTCTTCGCCAGCCTTGACAACCGCTATCCGCTGCACCTGGGCCTGACCGAGTCCGGCCCCACCAAGACCGGCTCGATCAAGAGCGCGATGGGAATCGGCATCCTCTTGGCCGAAGGCATCGGGGACACCATCCGAGTCTCCTTGGTCGACGAACCCGAGGAAGAGGTGCGCGTCGCCCGGCAGATCCTCGCCAACCTCCAGGAGAAGCCCACCGGGCCCAACCTGATCGCCTGTCCCACCTGTGGCCGGTTGGAGATCAACATGGTTCCCATGGTGGCCACGGTGGAGGAGGCTCTGAAGCGGGTCAAGCGCCCCATCAACGTCTCGGTGATGGGCTGCGTGGTCAATGGGCCAGGCGAGGGAATGCACGCCGACATCGGCATCGCCGGCGGCCAGCAGAAGGGGATCCTCTACCGGAAGGGCAGGGTGGTAGCCACCATGCCCGAGGCGGAGCTGGTGGGGGCCCTGGTGGCCGAGCTAAACAAGATCGCGGATGAGGACGCCCGCCTCATCGCTGCGGGTGAGCCACTGCCGGAGGGAATCCCGGAGCTCGAGTCCGAGCCTGTCCTCGCCGGCTGACCGTTAGCTGGTGGCGGACGCCGCCAGCATCTGATCGCTCTGGGCGTCTGCTTGGCCTGAGTTGAACTCCCGAGCGGCCTGGGCGAACGCTTGGAAGAGGGCCCTGGCCGCCGGTTCATGAGGGGCCAGCTCCTCGGGGTGGTGCTGGACTCCAATCACGAAACGGCTGCCAGGCACCTCGACCCCCTCGATCAGCCCGTCCGGCGCCCAGGCGCTGGCTCGCAGGCCCGAGGCCAACCGGTCTATGCCCTGGTGATGGATGCTGTTGACCTCGATCTCGTCAGCGCCGACGATCTCGCGCAGGCGGGAAGAGGGCTCCAGGCGAATCGTGTGCGCCAGCTGGTCCCGAACTTGTGGCTGCTCTGGATCCCCCCTTGGCGCGTGATGGGGAAGGTCCTGGTGGAGGGTCCCTCCGAGGACGACGTTCAAGACCTGGATACCCCGGCAAATGGCTAGCAATGGCACACCTGTGTCGAGGGCCCACTCCGCCAGCGCGAACTCGATCTGGTCGCTCTCCGGATCTGGCTCGGTAGTCGGATCCAGGTCCTGGCCATAGCGCAAAGGATCGACATCCGGGCCTCCTGGGAGCAGGAGCCCGCTGACGAAGGAGAGGTCGGCAGGGAGTGAGCTGCGGGTCGGCAGCAGGACCGGGGTCAGGCCCACTGCCTGCAGCGCCGCCACGTAGGCCCGGTTCAACGCTTGAACCGGGCGCGCCCCACCCTCGGATTCGGCTCTGAGCGTCGCCTGGGTGGGCACCAGCACGAGGGCCTGGGGCGAGCCGTTAGCTGCCGGCACGGACGCTAGCTGGAACCGACCGCAGCCGGCGAGGCGTCGCGGACGAAAGCCCCAATCCGCTCCAACGCCTGGCGGATGTGATCCTCAGAGACGGTGTAGGCGAAGCGCAGGTGGCCGCGTCCCATCTCGCCGAAGGCTTCCCCGGCAAGACAGGCAACCCCCGCCTCCTCCAGCAGCCGCCCCGCCAGCTCACGGCTCGAAATCCCGGTTCCGGTCACGTTGGGGAAGGCGTAGAAGGAGGCCAAGGGGAGATGGCAGCGGATTCCCGGGATCGCGTTCAGCCCGGCGACGATGACGTCGCGGCGGCTCTTGAAGGCCGCGACCATCTTCTCCACCGCGAGCTGGGACTCCGGCGCCTCCAGGGCCTCGATGGTGGCCAGCTGGGTGAAGGCAGCGGCGCAGCTGCTGGTGTTGATGAGGAGGGTGGCCATGCGCTCCGCCAACTCCTTCCGCATGACCCCGTAACCCAGGCGCCAACCGCACATCGCGTAGGTCTTGGAGAGTCCGTCCATGACGATCGTTCTCTCGGCCAGGCCTGGGCGCGACCAGATTGGCCTGGGCAGATCGCCGAAGCAGATCTCGGAGTAGATCTCATCGCTGACGATCCAGAGGTCGTGACGGAGGGCGAGCTCAGCCAGCCGGTCGAGGTCGCTCTCGGTGAGAACTCCCCCGGTTGGGTTCTGGGGCGAGTTGATGATGATCATCCTGGTCTTGGGGGTGATCTTTCCCACCATCTCGTCGAGATCCATGCGGAAGTCCTGCTCCTCTCGGAGCGCGATCGGCACCGCCACCGCTTCCACGAAGTCGGTCAGGGATTGATATACGGGATACCCGGGATCGGGAAGGAGGATCTCGTCGCCGGGCTCGATCAGCGCCAGCAAGGCGAAGAGAAGGATGTTCTTGGAGCCTGGAACCACAACCACTTGGTCGGCGCTGACCTCGATATCTCCCCGGCGACGCATCTCGGCGGCGATTGCCTCTCTGACCCGGGGGATCCCCGCAGCCGGGGTGTAGTGGGTGGCGCCGTGCTTCATCGCCTGATAGGCGGCCTCGATGATGTTGTCCGGGGTGGCGAAGTCTGGCTCACCAATCTCGAGGTGGATCACCGAGTGGCCGGCGGTCTCGAGACGGCGGGCATGGGCGAGCACCTCGAAGGCGCTCTCGGTGCCGAGGCGTTGCATCCGGCTGGCGAAGCGCATGGTCAACTCCTGCTTAGGGTCTGGGCCGGGCCCGGGGCCTACCTTAGCTCACCACCGTGATCGACGCCACCATGCCTAGAGTTTCGTGGGGGATGCAAAAGTACTTGTAGGTTCCGGGCACAGTCAGCTTCAGGGAGAAGCTAGCTCCGGCGGCGAGGATGTGGTTCCAGCCGGTGGCTCCCGCCGGAAGAGCGGCGTCGGAGGCCACGGCGGCCAGCGAGGGCTCGTCCGTGGTGGTGTGAGTGATGTCGCTCGTGCTCCTCCAGGTCACCGTGCCACCCGCTTTGAGGCAGGCGGTCGCGGGTACGAATTTGAGGCTATTGGTGGCGTCGATGGTGATCGAGGACTGGGCGGTGGCGGCGGTACAGCCAGTCGGCGCCGAGCTGGACGAGGTGGCCTGCCCAGTCGGTTGGCCGGGAATCGGCCCGGTGCCGCAGGCGGAGAAGCAGAGCGCCAGCGCCGCCAGCCCCATAAGCAGGCCCAGCGTGGGGAGGAGCCAGAAGCGACGCGAACGCTGCCGGGTCATGGGGTGCTGCGACCTACGCACGCTTCGATGTTACCGCGCAGCCTGCCTACCGTCGGTCAGCCCGGCTCCGCCGCAGGGGGCAGCACCCGAGCGGCGTCCACCGCGCTAGCCAGCCAGCGTAGACGGGTGAAGAAGCCGGAGGTGTGAGGCGAGCGGGACAGTCCCATTGCCGCGAAATCAAAGTGATGTGTCCACTCGTGAAGCAGGGTGTTGACGAAGGCTCCCGGGGCCAACACCTGCTGGCGGATGGCGGTGCGGTGGTAGATCCGGATCGCACACCGCTCAGGCACTGCTCCCCGTCGCGGGATCCGGCATCGGTAGTAGCCGTAGGTCTTTTGAGCCAACCTCCCTCCCTGGTCGGTGGCGTGGGTCTGAGCCCGGTCGGCGATCACCAGCCGCACCGAGGGCAGACCGAAGCTGTCGTTGAGCACTTCCAGGAGAGCGCCAGCCAGTCGCTCGCGCTCCCGCAGCGATTGGCTGACCATGAGAGATGCCACCAGAACCCGGGCGGCCTCGGGTGGTGGGTGCGGCAGTGCCGAGACGGCCTGGCTCCGGTCGTAGTCAGAAGTTGGGGCGGCGAACCGGGGCATCTGGCCCTGAAGTCTATGGTGCTGCCCGGGCAGCCAAGTAGACCGGGACCAACGCCAAAGCGGCTAGTGCCCTGGTGAGACCGGAGGCCTAAAGGACGCCGGTGCGGTCAGGCGAAGAGCTCGTCTCCCGCGTACTGGTCGGTGGATGCGTCCCAGAACTCCACAACCTTGCCGTTGCGGAGGTGGAAGACATGCACCTCCTTAATCTCGAAACTCTTGCCATTCCTGGTAGCGCGGGTGATGACAATGGCGACGCCATGCTCATCGTCGGCCAAGACTGCATGCACCTCGATGCGGAAGGTGCCTCCCGAGGTTTCTGCCAGCGTGCCGAACAGCCTGTAGACCTCGTCCCGACCACGGTAGTCTCGGGTGTACTGGTTGCGCCCGCCGACGTGCCACAGGATGTCCTCGGCGAAGAACTCGTTGAGTGCCGCGAAATCACCCGTGGAGAAAGCGGCATAACCATCGCGGATCCGGCTGACGTTGGGGTGCTCGGCCATTATCTTCCCTCCTACGTTCGTCACCCAGCGGTGACCCCTCCGGTACAGCTTAGAGCGACAGCAGGTTAAAACGGTGTGGTCGGTTAGACGCCCACCATGCCGGTTGGAGGCACATGCGGCGCTTCCCAAGTCGGCAGCTCATACCCAGGGACAGTCCAACCGCAGACGCTATTGGGCCGGTCGCGACCCCTTGGGAACATAGTCGAAGTACCGCTCGGTCACGCCAGCGACGGTCCAGGTGGATCGCAGCCGGGTACGCCGTTCGACCTTGCGGAGAGCCGTGAGCAGCTCCCGATTTAGCTCGCGGGCGCTCTCGCCCATCACCGTGCCCTCCACGTGGTAGCCGTCATCTAGCGCGACCACCGACCCCTGCACAAAGGTCTCCAGCACTGTCCGAAGCTGGCTGGGAGCGTCGCTGCTGACGTCCGCGATCAGGTAAAAGGCTAGCTTGATGGTCAACTGAATACCACCTCGGTCACGGGGAGGTGTTGGTTGCGGGGTGCCGAGCTAACGGAATTGCTCCGTCGAACATCACGAGTCTCGTGCCCGCAACGGCGGCGGACTCCGGCCTCCAACTCCCAGGAACAGCTGGCATAGTGCGCTCATGCGCAAGGACTACTTCGAGGAGCGGGTGGCCGAGCGCTACGACCAGGACCTTGCCGAGCAGTCCACCCCTGAGGCGGTCGATCCGGTTGTGAGTTTCCTTGCCGATCTGGCCGGAGACGGCGCGGTCCTCGAGCTCGGAATCGGCACCGGCCGCATAGCGCTGCCACTCAGCCGGGGTGGCGTTCCAGTGCATGGGATCGACCTTTCCCCGGCGATGGTCGCACGATTGCGCGCCAAGCCCGGCGGGGACGGAATCAAAGTGACGATTGGCGACTTCGCGACGACCAGGGTTGCGGGGAGTTTCCGACTGGCCTACCTCTTGTGCAACACGATCATGAACCTGACCACGCAAAGCGACCAGGTCGCATGCTTCCGCAACGTCGCCGCGCATCTGGAACCCGGCGGCTACTTCGTCATCAACGTGATGATCCCGGAGCTGCAACGTCTGCCGCCGGGCGAGACCATCCACGCCTTCACCGTCACACCGAGCCACCTCGGCTTCGAAGAGTACGACGTCGCGACTCAAATCGCGTTCTCTCACCACTACCGAATCATCGATGGCCAGCTCGAGTTTTCCTCGACACCGTTTCGCTATGTGTGGCCGTCCGAACTGGATCTTATGGCGCAACTAGCCGGCATGACGTTGAATCAGCGCTGGAGCGATTGGACGCGCGCTCCCTTCACCAGCGAGAGCAGAAGCCACGTTTCCGTCTGGGTGAAGGTGGGGTCCGGCGTCCACCCGCACGACAGCTAGCGCCCCGGCCGCGCCGCCATGCCGCTTAGAGTTTGGTCCAGGCGGTATCGCCGCACCGCGACCCCCGCCCAAATGACCTCGACCACTCCAAACGGCCAGGCGCCAACTAGGAATCCGTAGGCGCTGGAAAGCAGGCATCCGCCAGCGAAGCCCAGAACGAACCAGCGATGCCGCCGTTCCAGGGCGTACATGACCACCGTGAAGGTGACGGCGGCGGCTCCGAAGGCAGTCAGAACCATGACCACTATTCTGAGGTGCCAGCGAACTGGGGCCAGGGGGATCGGGGCCGGAGACTTGGATGCCCCAGCAAGTTCTCCGAATCATTGCTGCCGGGGGTGGGAGTCGAACCCACACGTCCGCTAGGACTGCGGTTTTTAAGACCGCTGCGGCTACCATTACGCCACCCCGGCTGCGTCAGTGCGCGTAGTTGCCTGAGGCAGCGTACCGCACCTTAGTGGCCTGACCCCGGGAGTTGTAGGTGCTCCTCCCCGTCCAACTGGTGACCCTCGTCTGTGCCCTCGGCCGGACCGCAGAGCCGACCACTTGTTCCAAGACTGCTATCGTGCCAGCGGTCGATGCAGGTAATCCAAATCACAGTCTTAGGCTCGCGCACTTATCTGGCCACGGTCACGGGGACAGCGGGCGGTGTGGCTGAGCGTCAGGCGAGGAGGAGAGGTGCTACCGGGGCGCCCCGTGGTCCGGTGCTCACCGTGCGCGAGTTCTGGGTTAAGGACCCCGAAACTGGGGAGAAGTCGACCGCCAGCGCATTGCCCTCAGACTTCCCCATTCGCAACGGCCAGCCTGCGACCCTGATCTTCCGCCACTTCGGCCAGAAGGGCCAGCGCCTGCTAGCCGCCCGCAACAACTCGAGTGGGGATTACTACCTAGCGCCCCCCATACGCAGCCTGGCCCTTTCGGTGATTCTCTGGCTCTGCCTGGGCTGGATCGGGTTCTGGGTAGCCGCTTTGCTGGACGCGGTTGAACACAAGCCGGGCATCGTCCTCATCGTTCTGCTGGTCTGGCTGTTAGGGGGCATCTGGTACCTGCTGCATCTGAGGGCGTTTCAAGCCCGGCTCAAAAGCGCGGTGGCGGGCGGGCCGGAACAGCTGGCCCTGATGGCCGACCGCTGACCATCCCCCGCCCGTCCAACCGGCTGGGTGCTGAGTCGAGACGGTCCATCAGGTCGGCGCGCCTGCCAGTGGTGCCCGATGGGGGTCGCGGGGCGCGCCCCGAGGGTTGGACCCGTCCTCCAAGCCGCAGCGCCGCTGGCCGTGTAGAACCGGTGGCTGTTCCCGAGTTCATGGCTTCGTCCTTGACCTTGGATTCGGTCTTGGCTGCAGCCGCAACTTCACAGTCGGTGCCCGACGAACCCGGGCCCTGGTCCATCGCGGTTCTTCGAGCCAGTCGTGGAGATTCGGTGGCCCGGATCGCTCCCGAATGAGCCCCGCCTCCGCCAGCTCTCCGT
>JBAUWA010000052.1:0-19121 GCA_049583555.1 Candidatus Dormiibacterota bacterium
GCGCCGCACTCGGCCGCCGACCAGATCCTAGCCGCGGCTCCGATAGCGCCAGAAGACCAGCGCCGCCACGCCTACGACCAGTACCCCGAGAGCGGCCTGGATGGGTCGCGCCGACTGTACCTTGGTCCGGATCGGCGGCATCACTTCAACCCTGGTGGTGGGAGTGCCCGCCGCCCCGGCAGCGCTCTGCGACGCAGCTGTCGGCGCCGGCTTGACCGGCGCCACTTCCTCGAGGTCCTTGGCCACCGCTCGGCGGAACCGGGAGATGGTGGACCTGAGGGCCCGGTCGAGCTCCGAGGAAGAGATCTCGGCGAGCCTTCCGCGACCGTCAACCAGAACCGTGAGGCGCAGACTGGTGCCGCCCTGGGGGCCGTCATGGAAGCGGGCCCGGATCTCCGCATGGGCCCGGCCGGTGCCGCGGACCTCCTTGCCGCTCAGGGTCCAGGTGAGGTGCCGTCCCTCTTCCTCAATGTGCTGGCGGGCATAGCCGCGATAGGTGACGGCGTGGCCGCCGATGACGATCCGCAAGGTGCCCCGGCCGTCCTCCCCCATGCTCAATCCTGGGGTGAGACGAAGGGCGCCACCTCGGCCGGCCAGCAAGTCCCAGGCCCGAGCTGGAGGGCCGGGAAGCTCCACGGTCTCGATCAGGGTCAAATCCGGCCCTCCTCCGGCTCCCCCGGGCTGGCCGTGGGTGGCCGGTCAGTGCTCGGTCCCCAACCCGGAAGATGACCCCCCCGCGCCTGAGGGCTGGGTGGCTGGCCTGGCGGCGCCAGGGGCGGCGCGTAGTTGAGCAGCTCGGAGAGGGAGCGGCCGGCCGACTCCTTGCGGACCACGATGGTGTGGCCGAGTAGGTCCTCCGGACCCCGGTGGTCAGGACGGAAGAGGACGACCAAGGTGCCGGCCATGTACTCCACCAGCCAGACCCAGAGACCGATGACAGGGATCAAGAGCGGTATCCAGAACACGGTCGAGCGCAGCACCGCGTTGCTCGCGGTCATCGGGCTGCCGTCGACCCTCGTGATTCGGAGGCCGAGGGCCAGCTTGCCCAGGGTGGCTCCGAAGCGCAGGTACATGAATATCAGATAAACCGCAGTCACGGCTTCGGCCGCGTACAAAAACTCGCTCGCTACCGTGGTCAGGTGTTGCGAGAGCCGGACGAAGGTCGGGTTGGTGGCGAGATTGGTGGCTTTGGAGTGGGCCTCCAGGAACACCGTGAACTGGTGGTACTGAGAGCTGGTGAGCACGATCAAGACCAGCAGGACTGCCTGGGGGACGGCCAGGACCAAGAAGTCGATCACCGCCGCCGCCAGCCGCTCCCCAGATGGCAGCGCCCGGGCGCCCCCACCCAAGGGGTTGGGGCTTGCGATCACTTGGGGCTCACCTTGGCAACTTCTCCCGACGGTGTCTCTGGCTGCTGACGCGGCCCGCGACCGGCCCGAATTCTAGGCGGGGCGATTGCCGATCCCGGCGCACTCCGCTGTTGATTCGGTAACAGTCTTGGGACAGGGTCTCTTGATCGCTGACTTCGCATCTATTGTGGACTGATGCAGAAGCCTGAGATGGGGCGTTGGCGCCGAATGAGAGGCTCAACCCTACTTCCGGGTTGGGCTCGGCTCTCTCGGCGCGTCCGGAGCGGATCCCTAGGGCAGGGAATGGTCGAGTATTCGCTGATCCTGATGTTGGTAGCTCTCGTTGTCATGGTCATCTTCGTAGTGATCGGTCACCGTGTGTCCGATATGTATTCCAACATCAACAACGGGCTCGCCGGCTGACCTGCCCGGGGGCCCTCCGGGCCTCTGCTATCCTGAACTTGAGCGGCCTGGGGCGGGGCCGCCGAGGTGTCCCGGAGGCCGGGTCGAGGAGTTCGTTACCCGATGACCTACGTGATCGGCGAAACCTGTGTTGATGTCAAGGACAAGTCCTGCGTCGAGGTTTGCCCGGTGGACTGCATCATCGGGGCCGACGAGGACCGGATGCTCTTCATCGACCCCCAGGAGTGCATCGACTGCGGCGCCTGCGTCGACCCCTGTCCGGTAGACGCCATCTTCGCCGAGGAGGACCTGCCGCCCGAGTGGAGCGAATGGACCGACATCAACAAGCTCTACTTCGCCGATGCGGACGCGGCCAGGGCCCAGGTCGACGCCAAGACTCCCGCTGCGGCTCAGCCCGGCTGAAGCTATTCTCGTGTGGGGTTGGGGTTCTTAGCACCAATTGCTCCGACCTATCCTCGTGTGATAGTCACGGTGCCTGGCCTCTAATCTGCTGTTAGTCTCCGCCCCAGAGCCTCTGGAGAAGGTTCCCCATCTGGAGCGGAGGATGTATATGGCCATGGCCGTCGAGGGAAAGGTAGAGGCCGCCACCAAGGCGGAGCCGGCGGCGGTGATCGCCTTTGCCAGAGATCAGGGGATCAAGTTCGTCGACTTCCGGTTCAGCGACCTGCTGGGCCAGTGGCAGCACTTCAGCATCCCGCTGTCGGAACTGACCGAGAGGCTCTTCGCCGAGGGCATCGGCTTCGACGGCAGCAGCATCCGAGGCTTCCAGGAGATCCACGAGAGCGACATGCTTCTGGTCCCGGACCCGCGCACCGCCTTCGTCGATCCGGTTCTGGAGGTTCCCACCCTCTCCTTGGTCTGCGACATCGTGGACCCGGTCACCAAGGCCCGCTACAGCCGCGATCCCCGCTACATCGCGCACAAGGCGGAGGCCTACTTGCGGCAGAGCGGTATCGCCGATACCAGCTACTGGGGCCCGGAGATGGAGTTCTACATCTTCAACTCCATCCGCTTCGATCAGAACGTCCACGAGGGCTACTACCACATCGACTCCGCAGAAGGAGTCTGGAACACCGGCAACAACGGCACCCCCAACCTCGCTTACCGACCGAGGCTCAAGGAGGGGTACTTCCCAGCGCCTCCGGTGGACAAGCTCCAGGACGTCCGCAGCCGGATCGTTCTGGCGCTCCAGGAGGCCGGGATCGACGTTGAGGTCCATCACCATGAGGTTGGCACGGCGGGGCAGGCCGAGATCGACGTTCGCTACGACTCCTTGGTTTCAATGGCCGACAAGGTTCTGGTCCTCAAGTACATCGTCAAAAACGTCTGCCACCGCGAGGGCCTGGTGGCGACCTTCATGCCCAAGCCGCTCTTCGGTGACAACGGCAGCGGCATGCATACGCATCAGTCGCTCTGGAAGGAGGGAGAGCCACTCTTCTTTGATCGAGAGGGCTACGCACTGCTTAGTGATCTGGCGCGCTGGTACATCGGCGGCCTGCTGGCTCACGCCCCCGCGGTCCTGGCCTTTGCCGCTCCTACCACCAACAGCTACCGGCGGCTGGTGCCAGGCTACGAAGCCCCCATCAAGCTGGCCTACAGCGCCCGAAACCGCAGCGCTTGCATCCGGATCCCGACCTACAGCGAACGGCCTCAGCTGCGCCGCCTGGAATTCCGATCCCCCGATCCCGCCTGCAATCCCTACATCGCCTTCTCAGCCATGCTCATGGCCGGCCTGGACGGGATCCGCAATCGGATCGAGCCGCCCAGCCCGATCGAGGCCGATCTCTACGAGCTCGAGGGGGCCCGGGCCGACGCAGTCAAGGATCTGCCGGGCAGCCTCGGCGAGGTGCTCACCGCCCTGGAGCAGGACCACGAGTTCCTCTACGAGGGAGGAGTCTTCACGGAGGATCTGGTCAGCACCTGGATCGCTCTCAAGCGGGAGCGCGAACTGGACCCGGTTCGGATCCGCCCTCACCCCTACGAGTTCGCCCTCTACGCCGACGCCTGAGGAGCACAAGGGCCGCCGCTCCGGAGGGGCCGGAGCGGCGGGTCCGCCGGAAGGATACCGACGGATGGGGGGAGAGTAGGTTTCACCCCTCGCAGGGCCAGTGAAGGGAGTGCCCCGCATTGAAACCTCGGGGCGAAGGTAGCTCGGGGCCAAGCGCTTGTCGCCTCGCGTAACCAGACCGTGACTAGCGTCACGGGTATGTCATTTTGGCTGGGCCGATTAGGCGGTCCCGGGTGTGGCCAATGGTGCCTCCGCCTCGGCCCGGCGGTGGGTCACAACGGTCGTCACCCCGACCAGGATCAGCAATCCACCAAGGAGGGTGGCTAGCCCGGGGCGCTCCCCTCGGATCCAGACCGCCAAGGCGGTTCCCACCAGCGGCTGGATGAAAAGCAGGGGTGCCATCGCACCGGGCATGACCCGCCTCAATCCCCAGAGCCAGAGCCAGTAGCAGAGCGCCGTCGTGATTGCGCCCAGGTAGAAGACGCCGATCCAGCCCGCCAGGCTCATCCCGGGCCAGTTGCGCACCCACAGTGCCGCCAGGCCAGCCGGCCACCAGGCGACCAGACTGCCTGCCACCACCGCGGCAGTGACCAGCAGGGGCGGGTAGCGCTCGACCACCGACTTCCCGATGACGGTGAAGCCGGCCTCGAGCAGCAGCGAGGCCACCACCAGGACGTTGCCGATGCTTTGTGATCCCGACAGCAGGGCGGGGGTCCTGAGCCCGCCCTCCACCACCAGGTAAACCCCGAAGCCGCCGAGGAGCAGCCCCAGCAACTCCAGGGCCCTGGTGCGCTCGTGCAGGAAGGCCACGCTCAACACGACCGTGGCCAGCGCCTCGGCGGCGATCAGAAGCGCGGTGTCGGTGGCAGTGGTCAAGCTGAGGCCCCAGTACTCCAAGGCCTTGGTGCCGATGAAGCCCATGCCACACATGGCGACCAGCCGCCAACGATCTCCATGGTCCTTGGGGAGCTGCCGCCTACCTCTCCACAGCGCCGGCAGCAGCAGGATCGCAGCGATCGTGAAGCGGAGCATGTTGACACTGGCGAAGGGCCAGGTCGCCAGCGCGGCTTTGCCGGCCACGTAGGAGCCGGCGAAGAGGCAGTTGGTGAAGGCCAGGACCAGCAGCGCCCGCTGCCGTCCCGACATCAGGTCACTGGCTGTGGAGCCACCGTCCTAGCGCTGCCAGAGGTGGGCTGCCGGCCCCGAGCACTCGGCGGTGGAAGGAGCGCAGATCACCCCGGTTGGAACTCAGCCACTCCTTCCGCCAGCCGAGGATCTGCAGCTTCCCCAGGGTGTAGACCAGGTAGAGGGGGTCGATGGCGGCGCGGGCGGCCTCGCGGTGGGCGGGCAGCTCGTCTATCCCAATCCGCTCCATGAAGAACCTGGTCCCCTCTTCGACGCTCCAGCCCTCGGCGTGGATGCCGACCGCGTTCCGGTAGCGGCAGGCCCGCAGCAGCGCGTCCTCGATCTGAGCCAGCTGGAGTAGAGGATGGCCTTCGGCCAACCCGGCCTCGATCATGAGGAGTTCCGCGTAGTGAGCCCAGCCCTCGCCGAACCCCGAAGTCCAGAAGAAGCGGCGGACGTCCGCGCGCAGGCTCTGGGCGTAGAGATGCTGCACGTGGTGACCGGGGTAGACCTCATGGACGCTGGTGTTCTTGAGGGTCCCCCGATTTAGGTAGCGCAGCCACTCATCAACCTGGGTCCGGCTCCAGCTTGGTTGGGGGGTGGTGACGTAGTAGATGCAAGGCAGGGGCGCGGTCTCCAGCGGACCAACCCCCTCGTAGGCGGCACTGACCCAGGCGGTCAGGAATCCAGGCGTGGCCCGCACCTCGCAGGGGGGACCATCGGGTATAGGCACCTCGCCATGGCGCTCCACGAAGTCGCGAAGCTCTCTAAGGAGACCCGACGTCCCCGAGATTAGCCCGCTCTCCGTGAAGTGGTCCTCCTCGAGTTGCTTACGCACGGCCCCGACGTTCTGGTCCGCGAAGCTGTCACGGAGCAAACGATCGCGCTGCTCTCGCAGCGACTCAAGTTCGTGGTCGGCTTGCTGGCGTAGCTCGGAGACCGAGAGGTCCAACCCTTCCTGAGCCAGGAGCATGGATTGGAGCCCGGTGGCGCCGAGCCCCACCTCCTGGTAGTCCTGCTTGCGTCGCCGCTGGAGCTCATCCACGATCCGGACCAACGACTCCTCGCCGGCGCCCACCGCTGCCGTCAGCCGGCTCCGAAGCGAGCGGTCGTCAACCTCGCGGCTGACCGCAGCGACATCGCCCCGCAGGAAGTTGAGGTGGCCCTCGGCTCCCTGGAGGGCTAGCTCGATAAGGGGGGCGGCCAGGTACTGGTTCATGGCGCCCAGCGCCTCCTCGGTCCACTCTCGGGCCTGCTCCAGCTGGCGGCAGAGGCCGGCAAGGCGGTCCGGGAGGGGCGCGTAGTCACGGAGCAGGTAGCCGCCGATCTCAAGGGGCGAGTCAGAGTCGAGCAAGGCGGTGGGGTCCTTGAGGTAGCGCTGCCTTATCTGCAGGTCGAAGAGTTCGGAGTCGACCACGCTGCGGGCGATGTCGAGGTCGAGTCGCAGCTCGGCGGTGGGAGCTCCGGTGTCACCGGCCAGCAGCCCGCGGAACCGCAGCAACTCCAGAACCCGAGCGTCCTGAACGTTCTGGCCGGCCGGGGAGACCAGCCCATCCGCGCTGTGGTCGCCGTTTGCTCTGGCCAGCGCGGGGTGAGCTCGGAACTGGTCGGCGACGACCGCCTCCAGAACCGCGCCTAGGCCGCTGGGGGAACCCTCGTCGCTGGTTGCCTCAGCCAACCGCCCGGGCCTGCTGCGCGGGTGTTTCTCCAGAATTCTCGAGTGCCAGCAGGGCCGCTTCGGCCACCCCCTCAGCGGTGAGCCCGAACTCGGCCAGGAGCTCGCCCTGAGCCCCGTGGGGGAGGAAGTGATCGGGCAACGCCACCTGCCGGACCGGCCGAACCACGCCGTGCTCGGCCAGGAACTCGAGAACCGACGCGCCCAGGCCGCCGCGGCGAGTGTTGTCCTCGGCCGTCACCACTGCTCGGTGGCGGCGCGCCCAGTCCGCCAGCCGGCGATCGGTGGGCTTGATGAACCGGGCGTTGACGACCGACGCGGAGACTCCGTTAGCCCCCAGTAAGGTGGCGGCGTTCTCGGCGATTGCCACCATCTTTCCCGAGGCGCAGATGAGGACGTCGCTGCCGCCGTCCTGAACCACCTCCCAAGTGAGGCTGGGCAACGGTCGGATGTCGACCACGCGCTCTGCCACCGGACCGCGGGGGTAACGGATCGCGAACGGTCCCTGGTGCGAGGCTGCGGTCGCCACCAGCCGGCCCAGCTCGGCGGCGTCCCTCGGGGTCGCCACCACCATGTTGGGAACCATCCGCAGGTAGCTGAGATCAAACATGCCGTGGTGGGAGCTGCCGTCCGGCCCGGTGATCCCAGCCCGGTCGAGGATGAAGGTGACGGGTAGGTTGTGAAGACCGACATCGCAGATGACTTGGTCAAATGCCCGCTGCAGGAACGTGGAGTAGATACACACGATGGGATGCAGGCCGCCCATGGCCAGTCCGGCGGCGAAGGTGACCGCGTGCTGTTCGGCGATCCCCACGTCGTAGAAACGGTCGGGGAAGCGCTCCGAGAACTTGAGCAACCCGGTCGAGCTAGCCATGGCAGCGGTGATCGCCACCAGCTTGGGATCCTCCTCAGCGAGTTGCAGGAGGACGTCCTCGAAGATGTCGGTGTAGGTCGCCCGGCTGGCCCCGGTCGGCTTCCCGGTCGTGATGTCGAACGGGGGCGGACCGTGGAACTTGTCGATCTCGTCGGCCTCGGCCGGGAGGAAGCCGTGGCCCTTCTCGGTTACCACGTGCACCACGACCGGGCCCGGTAGCCGGTTGGCCAGGACCAGAGCCCCCTCGATCGATCTCAGGTCGTGGCCGTCGATGGGGCCGGAGTACTTGATGCCCAGATCCTCAAAGAAGACGTGGGGCGTGACCAACTGCTTGACGCCGGTCTTGAGCCGTCTCGCCATCTCGTGGGCGGGCTCACCCACTGCCGGAATGGCACTCAGGAAGCCGCCGATCCCGCTCTTGGCGGCCTCGTAACGGGGATCTAGGCGAAGCCGGGCGAAGTGGTCAGCGAGTCCTCCAACCGTGGGGGCGTAGGAGCGGCCGTTGTCGTTGAGGACGATGGTCAGATCGGGACGGAGGGCACCGATGTTGTTGAGCGCTTCGTAGGCCATCCCGCCGGTCAGGGATCCGTCGCCAACCACCACCACCACCCGCCCCGGCTCGGCCCGGCGACGACGGGCTTGGGCAAGACCCAAGGCGTAACTGAGACCAGTGGAAGCGTGGCTGTTCTCTACCACATCGTGCTCTGACTCGGAGCGGTTGGGATACCCGGAGAGACCGCCAGCCTGCCGCAGGGTGCTGAACTGATCCGCCCTGCCGGTGAGGATCTTGTGGACGTAAGCCTGATGGCCGGTGTCGAACACGATCTGGTCAGTGGGGCTGTCGTAGACCCGGTGCAGGGCCAGGGTGAGCTCCACCACGCCCAGGTTCGGACCCAAGTGGCCCCCGGTCAGCGAGACCTTCTCGACCAGGAACTCCCTGATCTCCGACGCCAGCTGACGGCACTCCTCCTGAGAGAGGTCGCGGCAGTCGGCTGCGCTTCGGATTCGCGAGAGCACCGAGCGTGGCACCTGCCCGGAATCCCCACTCGGGGCTGGCATGGACCCGATTATAGGTCGGGGTCAAGTTCGAACCCGGGGCCCGAACGGAAGCTCGGCAATTGGGCTCATCGTGCATGATGTGGTGGTGCCCGCTCCCCGGCAGGTAGCCGCCAGCGCGCCCGTGGGCTGCGGTCGCGACCGAGCCTGAACCATGGTCAACCAGCCGCACCGGCAACGACGGTCCGGACCAATCGCCAAGGAGGCCGTCCCCGGCTCGGAGGCGTCGGCGTCGGAATGGCGCTTCCGCCTCTCTCTTGCCCTTCTGGTGGTCTCTGCCTGTTCGATCCTGGGCAACGTGGCCGCTGTCCTCGCGCTGGGCGGCGCCATGGCCCACCTGGGTGCGCCCCAAGGGCCGCTGGAGTTCGCTCTGGTATTCGTCGGTGGGGTGGTGGGGCTGGGTGGGGACGCGCTGATCCTGTCGGGATCGCTGGCTGTGCTCCGGCCCGAGGTTCGCCTTTCAGGCCAGCCCGGTTGGGTTACGTGGGGTCTGGGACTTCAGCTCCTGGCGGCCGCGCTGGTGGGGGTGCTGGGGAGTTCCTGGCTCTTTGGGGCCTTGTACGTCCTGCTCTTGGTCGGCCTGGCCGGCCTCTGGGTCCGTACAGGCGAGCCGACGCTTCCCCGCCCGGTTGCTCGCCACGCGGTCGCGGAACCGGCTGAGTCGATCCCCTCCGCAGCAGCAGGGTTGCCCGAGCGACAGCCAATTCCTTGGGTGGGGACCGTACCGCCGCCGCCCTCGGCGGCGCAGAGGCGAGATACCGGGCCAACCAGCTCGACGCCGAACCGGGGCGCCTGGCCCGACTCAGGACGAGGGCCGGGGCACTGATCGAATCCCCGTCCGCCTCTACCCTCGCTGAGCCAGCTCCGGACCAGGTCTCGTGGGGGCCCCAGCAGATCATCCTGGCGGCGGTAATCGCCGTACCCGGCGTGGTCGTCGCCCTAGTGATCCCGGCGGTGGTAGTGCTGGTGCTGGTCCAGGCGGGCGTGATCCACTCGCTTCAGGGCCACTCCCTGACGGCGATCCTGCCCTACTACAACTTTGCCGCCACGGTGCTCTTCTACGGCGCCCTGCTAGGCATCGTGCTGTTCTTCGCAAATCGGCACGGCGGTCGCGCCTGGGCTCGGCTTGGGTTGCACCGACCGGAACTCTGGATCCTGATCCTGATGCCCCCGGCGGCGTTCCTGCTCCAGGTGCTGACAGGGGTCATCTCGGCGATCCTCTCGCCGTTGCTCGGAGGTATGAAGAATCCCCAGGGCTGCAGTATTTCCCAGGCCTTCGGGGCCGAGCCCTACCTGGCGGTGATCTCGCTGGCCGTGATCGCTCCGGTGGTGGAGGAGATCGTCTTCCGCGGCTTCATCTACGGCGGGCTGCGAACCAGGCTTGGTGTTGCCGTGTCGGTGGTCGTCAGCGCTGCCATCTTTGCGCTGGCCCACACCTTCTCGGTGGGAGGGTCGATCCTTCTCCTCGGACCCTCCCTGTTCCTGGCTGGGGTTGCTCTTGCGCTGGTCTACGAACGCACGCGCTCGCTGGTGCCGGGGATGGTCCTGCACGCCTCCTTCAACCTCATCGCAGTGGTTGCGATATTCGTGGTGGGGACCCACGCCGCCTGCCACAGCTAAGGCATAGCGCGTGCGACCTCCGTCCACCACAATGAGGATGGGTGGCAGCGATTCGTGAGATTGAAGACTTTCGTGCCTTGGACCCGTTCTTCCGGGTCATCGAACAGGGCTTGCAGGGGCTCGTTGACGGAGACCACTTCTTTGAGCTACTGGCAGATGACGTCGTCTTCGAGTTCGTCATCACCGTGCCCGACTACCCCCGCCGAGTGGTCGGTCGTGACAACATCATCGAGCTCTACCGCGGCTACGGCTCCACATTCTTCCTCGACCGCTGCTACGACTTGCGCGTACACCGCTCTGACGACAGGTCTACGGTCGTGCTCGAATACGCCTCTCAAGGCAAAGTCGTCACCACGGGTCGCCCATACAGCAACAGATACATCTCTGTGGTCACGCTCAAGCACCGCAAAGTGTCGCACTGGCGCGACTATCTCGACCCACTGCGCGTCTCTGCTGCACTGCAAGGTCGCTAGATCTTGACGCTGCGCCTTCGCATCTCGCGTTACAACCGTCGCCATAGCCCCAACCAAGACTTGTAAGCCGCCGCCACCGACCAGGCTTATCGGACGATGACGGGCTTCGTCGTAACAGCACTTTTCTGGGTTTGGTCGAATGCCCATCTTTTACTATTGCCGCGATTTTGTTCGACCACCATGGTTACGGGGCGGAGCTATCACCACCACCCTGTCCTGCGCGCGACGACACTCGGGTTGACCACTGCTCTTCCTGACCGCTAGACACGGAGCGTTTCGCTGCTGAGACTAGTGAGCAGCCCAGGATGCAAGAACAAGGTGCGGTGCTAGGCGCTCCGAGCCAGCACCGCCCGGCCCAGGGCTGCGGTGGCGACGAGTGAAATCACGAGGAACACGACCGCCGCGACTAGAAAGCTGAACGGGTCTCCATAGGGGGGATTGCCCCCGAGCAGCAACTGGAAGCCCTCGTGGAGATAGCTGTAGGGGAGAATCTGTGCGACCCAATAGCGAAACCCGGTTGCTGGGACCCCGGTGAACAATCCCGAGAGGAACAGCAGCGGGGCCAGCACCACGGCCAGGTAGAGCATGGCCTCGCCGGCATGGTCAGTCATGGCGGCGATTCCGAGCCCTATCGCGCCTGAGAAGGCGAGGGCGGCTAGCGCCATCAGCCAGGTGGTGGCCAGGGTCGCTGGATCAGGCCGCTCGGCGACGGCGATCACCGCCAGGACCAGGGTTCCCTGGAGCGCATCCACCAGCCAGCTGGCGAAGAAGATCTCGAGTCCCACCCTCCAGGCGGGTAGCGGCAGGACGGCAAGGCGGTCGAGCCAACCTGCCCCCCGCGACCGGGTCACGGTCACCCCAGTGCCCACCGTGCCCACCATGGCGATGAGCACGGTCAGCAGCATGCCGGCGAAGAACGGCGGGGCGCCGGCCGGCACCAGCGGGATCACCAGCACCAGCGGGAAGGCAAGCTTGATGGCGAGGGCGCGCCGCCGGGCCAGAGTCCCTCGCAACTCGAGCTGCCAGAGCTGGACCGGGCCCTGTCTCGCCGTGGTCGCCACCGTCGACTGGGAAGCCGGCAGCGCGACCTGCCCTTGATCAGTCATGAAGGGGTCTGCCGGTCAGCTTGAGAAAGCAGTCGGCCAGCCCGGGGTCGCGTACCTTGAGGTCGACCAGGTTGGCGTCGAGATCGCCCAAGGTGGCCAGGATTTCTGAGAGAAGGCCGTCGCGCTGGTGGGCCAGGATCAGCAGGCCCGCTTCGGCGTCGGCCGCCCGTTCGACCCCGGGGACAGCACCCACCTGAGTGGCTGGGGAGGGACCGCGATAACTGAGCTGGATCTCCCGGGTGCCACCCAGCTCGTCTAGCAGTTCCGACAGTGGCGCATTGCGGACCGGATGGCCATCAACTAGGAAGCAGACCCTGGTCGCGACTTGCTCTACGAAATCGGTGTCGTTCGTGGAGATGCAGGTCGCCAGTCTCGCCAGTGACCGGGCCCGGAGCGCATCCACCAGCCACTGACAGCCGCGGACATCCAATCCTAGGGTGGGCTCGTCGAGGAGCAGCAGCCGAGGATCTCCCACCAGCGCCTCTGCCAGCAGCACCCGGCGGCGCATTCCGTAGGAGAGCCGGGTCAGCGGATCGTCGGCCACCTCGTCTACGGCCGCTTCGTTGAGGGCGTGTTCCCAGAGGTTGCCAGGGACCCGACGGGCGGTCGCAAAGAATGCCAGGTTTTCTCGGGCACTGAGCTCGTCGGCGTGGGCGGTAGCATCGAAGACCACCGCCAGTTGCGACCGCGCCGCGGTGCGGTCGTCAGCACCGAACCAGGTCACCCCGCCAGAGGTGGGCCGGGTCCGGGTGGCCAGGCAGCGCAGCAGGGTGGTCTTGCCGCTCCCGTTGGGCCCGACCAGGGCCTGGACCTCGCCAGGCCCCACGGTCAGATCTACCGGGCCGACCCCCCGTCCGTTGCGGTAGCGGCGGGTAAGGCCCTGAGCCGCAAGCCACGGTGTTGCCAAAGGAGCTTCACTCAATGAACTCGACGATCGTACTGTCGGTCACCTCTACCAGCCCGCCGGGAACTGTGAAGGCGACCTGGAAAACCAAGATCCGCTCGCCGACCTCGACCTGGTGGCCAATCAGCCGACTCCGCACCAGGTGGTTGAGGAATCTCGGAGCCCGGTGGTTGATCTTCCGCAGGACCACCCGCTGAGCTTGATCAACAGGTCCGGGGGGAAGGATCGGGGGCACAGCCGGAGTGTAAGTGCCTCGAACGTCGCACCGGTGACCCGCCGGAGTGGGCTGGTGGTGCATATTTGACCTGGTGAGACTCCTCCATTGCGCAGATGTGCACCTCGATGCGGCCTTTCGAGGACTGGGGCCGGCTCCCGCGCAGCGCCGTCGAGCCGGGCTGCGTAAGACCCTGCAAAACATCGCCAGACTTGCCGGCGAGTTGAGGGTTGACGCCCTCACCATCGGTGGGGACCTGTATGAGGATCTTCGCGCCCGCGAGGACGTTGCCAACCTCTTGGCCGAGGAGCTTGGACAGCTGCCTTTTCCGGTGTTGATCGCGCCCGGTAACCACGACTATTGGCATGCGGGATCGCTGTACGCGACCCACTCCTGGCCCGAGAATGTGCACATCTTTTCTAGTGCCTCCTTCTCACCTTTTGAGGTTGGCGATGTGCGCATCTTCGGCATCGCCCACGTCAAGCCCAAGGGCACCCGGAATCTGCTCGAGGGATTCCAGGTGCCCCACGGGGCCCCGGCGATCGCCCTCTTCCATGGCTCTGAACGCGGCCAGCTGCCGATGCAGGAGGAGGGCAAGGAGGACCACGCGCCCTTCAATGAGGAAGAGATCGCCAGGGCCGGCTTCCGCTATGGGCTGCTCGGCCATTTCCACACGCCAAGGACGACCGAGCACCTGGTCTACCCGGGAAACCCGGAGCCGCTCACATTTGGGGAACTGGGGGTCCGCGGCGCTGCCGAGGTCGACTTCTCGCCGGCGGTGCCCAGCGTCAAAATCCACCAGGTCAACACCTTTACTCTCAGCGACATCGAAGTGGACGTGACCGGTTGCCAACACTCCGAGGCCCTGGTCAAACGAGTCGAGGAGGCGCTGCCCACGGGGCCCGACACCGGGACCAGAGTTCGCCTGGTGGGTGAGCTCGCCCTGGGTATTCAGCTGGGTCCGAGCGAGTTACGGCGGCGGTTGCGCGAGGGCGAACGTTGCGTCGACGTGGTCGACTCGACCCGGACGGCCCTCGACCTGGCGCAGTTGAGTCTGGCGCCCGACATCAGAGGCCAGTTCATCAGGGGTCTGATGAAGCGGCCAGACTTCGATTCGGAGCTGGTCCAATCTGCGCTTCGGGCTGGCGTGGAAGCGCTTCAGGGCCAGGAGCCGGCCATCCTGTGACCAAACCCGGGTCTGGGAGGCGGCGGAGTTGAAGGTGGTGTCGGTCAAGCTGCAGGGCTTTGGAGCTCTGAGCGGCCGCTTCAAGCTGGACCCCCAGTTGACGATCGTGGGTGGTCCCAATGAATCGGGTAAAAGCACACTTCACACCGCACTTCGAGTAGCGCTCTGCGGACTCGACCTGCCCAATCGAGGCCGGATGCCCAAGGACACCGAGGAAGTGCTTCGCCGCTTTCGGCCTTGGCAGGGCGGGGGCTTCAAGGTAGAGGCTGAGATCGAGCTAGACGGCCACGGCTACCGCTTCGTGCGCGATCTCGACCAGCCCGACAACAGTCAGGTCTTCGACCTGGTCAAGGGAGGGGATGTCACCGACCAGTTCCGGCGCGGCCGCACCGTCGACGTGTCGGTGGGGCTGGGTATGAGCCGCGACGCCTTTCTGGCCGTCTCCACCGTGGCTCAGGATCAGCTCCTGAACCTCACCGGGGCCGCCCTTCAGGAGGACCTGCAGCGAGCCGCCGCCACCTCGGGGAGCGACGGGACCGCAAGGTCGGCGATTGACTTGCTGCAGCACTGGCGCCAGGAACACATTCGCGGTGACCGCACCACCACCAAGCGGCTCGACCGCAACCAACTGCCCAAGGAACTGGAGGCGGCTGAGATCAAATTGGAGAAAGCGATCGAGCTCCGGCGGCAGCTGGCCCAGGACCTCGGCAGCAAGGATGCCCTGCAGGCGGAGCTCACCGAGGTGGAAGCGACCGCTTCGGCCAAGGAGCGGCAGTGGAAGGCGGCGGAGTTGGCGGAGATCCAGGCAGACCTGGCCGCGCTGGCGGAGATCGACACCGAGCTGCAAGCGACTCCGGCTCTGCGCCTGCCCAGGGATCCGGCCACGCTCCGCGATGCCGCCACTGGCGCCCGGGGGCTGGCCGGGCAGTTGCGGGAGGCGGAGGCCAGGGTGGCGGCCCTGGCCTCGGTTGACAAGGATCTCGAACGGCTCTCACAACAGTCGGCGCCCAGCGAGCTGGCGTTCCTGGTAGGCGCGCTCGAGCAACCTCTGCCGCCCTTGCCCACGCGCTCGGATCTCCCCGGCAGGCTGGACCTGCTGGATCGCCGCAAGGTTGCTCTCTACCGTTGGACTTCCGATCTCCTGGCGGTGCTCGGTGGAGTCGCCGGTGTGTTCTTGGTCGCATTCGGCGTCACTCGAAGCGGCGGCGCCTCGATCCCTCTTGTGGTCGGTGGGCTAGTCCTGTTGGTGTTGGTTGGCCTTGGCTTCTTCGCCCTGCAGGGTCGGCTGCAGTTGGCCCTAGCCGTGGGTGGGTTCAGCTCGATCCGACAGATGCGAAGAGCGGCGCATGCCAAAGACCCTGAGCTACTCCGCGTCCAGGCCACTCGAAGCAAAGTTGAGGCGGAGCGTGCTCAGGCCAACAAGCGATTGGCCGAGCTGGGCATCGCCCAGGTTGAGGTGGGACGTCTCAAGCAGCTGGCCGAGCAGCTCCCGGCCGCCCAGGAGGCGCTTCAGGAGCGAGCAACCTGGAGCACCACGGCCCAGCGCTTCCGCGATGAGTTGGTCGCCCGCGCCAAGCGGGTGGGCATCAGTGGACACGACCCTGGCAAGCTCGCCGCCGAGCTGAGCTCTCGTCTGCGCGACCTGGACCTGGCTGAGGACGCACGACGTCAGCGGGGAGAGCTGGAAGCTCGGCGGGCCCAGCGTCTCGGGGGCCGGGAGCTGAAGGCCCTTTCGCGTCGGGCGGACGAGCTGGCCAAGGAGCTGACCGCCCTCGGCGGCGGAGTAGAGCCAGCAGCCACTGGGGGGGCGTCGGAGGAGCTGCGACAGGCGTACGACGACGCCCGCGCCCGTCGGGACGACGTCCGTGGCCGGCTGCTCCCGCTTCAAGGTCGGCTCGAGGAGCAGCTCAAGGAGTCCGGCGACGTGGCCGCGCTCGAGGAGGAGGTAGCCGACCTGCGCCAGGAGGTGGACCGACTCACGCGCGCCGAGGAAGCGGTGAAGCTGGCGATCGGCGAGCTCGAGCTGGCCGAGGGTCTGGTCCACAACGACCTGGCACCGGTCCTGGCCCGTGGTCTGGGGGAGTGGCTGCCGGTCATCACCAATCAGCGTTATCAGCAGGTGTGGGTCAATCCCTCTGATCTCTCGATGCACGTATGCGCCCAGGACTCGGAAGCGCAGATCCGGGTGGAGGATCTATCCCAGGGCACCCGTGAGCAGATCTACGTAGCCCTGCGGACGGTGCTGGCCAAGGCACTCTCTCCCAAGGGTGAGGCGGTTCCACTCTTCTTCGACGATCCCCTGGTCAGCGCCGACGACGCCCGCTGCATGGCTCTGCTGGACACCTTTCGGGAGCTCTCCAAGTCCACCCAGGTGGTGCTCTTCTCTCACGAGAGCAGAGTGGGCTCCTGGGCCACCCGCAAGGAGGTTCCCATCCTGACCATGAAGCTAGTCCCGGCCTCGGCCCAGAGCAACGGTGATTCAGTGGCCCAGAGCGACGCGGCCCAGTCCTAGCCTGCTGCCGTGAGGGTCGTATCCCTGCTTCCCAGTGCGACCGAGATCTGCTTTGCCCTGGGCCTGGGGCAGAGTTTGGTTGGGGTCACCCACGAATGCGACTTCCCACCGCAGGCCGCTTACAAGACGGTGCTGACTCGCAATCTGCTCAATCTCGAGGGAGCCGCGCCTGCGGAGGTCGACCGCCACGTGCGGGCCGCGCTCCACGAGGGCAGCAGCCTCTACGCCCTGGACCAGGAAGCGCTGCGGCGCGCCCGCCCCGACCTGATCCTGACCCAGGAACTCTGCGAGGTGTGCGCGGTCGCCTACCCCCAGGTCCTGGAGGCCGCCAAGCTCCTGCCAGGCAAGCCCACGGTGGTCTCGCTCGAGCCCCACAAGCTGGCAGACGTGCTCCGCTCCATCGGCGACGTCGGCCAGGTGACCGGCACTCCGGAGCGAGCGGCTGAGCTGGTCCGGGGGCTTTGGGCGCGGCTCGACGCGGTCCGAGGTGCGGTCGCCGGCAAGGAGCGACCTCGGGTGGTCTGCCTCGAGTGGCTCGACCCCCTGATGGTGGCGGGACACTGGGTCCCAGAGCAGGTTGACGCTGCTGGGGGGATCGACGTGCTGGGCGAGGCGGGGGCGCGATCTCGGGTCGTCACGGCCAAGGAGCTGACCGCCGCCCAGCCGCAGGTGATTGTCTGCATGCCCTGCGGCTACCGCCTCGAGGAGACGGTGGCCCAAACGAACTCTCTATCTCAGGTCAAGGGCTGGGCCAAGCTGCCCGCGGTCGGCGCCGGGCAGGTATATGCCGTGGATGGCTCCTGGTACTTCAACCGGCCGGGCCCTCGGGTAGTGGACGGCATTGAGATGCTGGCCAAAATTCTCCACCCCGAGGCATGGCGGGGTCCGGTCCCCCAGGGCTTCGAGCGGATTGGGGCCAACGAAAGCAGTGCGGCGGGAGTGGAATCGAACGGCTGAGGTGACCGTCGGAGGCCCCAGATAATCCCGTTGCGTCAGACGGCCGTTACACGGCCATCTCTCATGTAAGATCCGAAAATCTCCCAGGTAGTGCCTACGCGCGGCTCGATTCCAGGGCCATCTTCCCGGCCCTATGGTCGCTGGGCACCGGTGGTCGGGCACAGTTCTATTAGGTACGGGTTAGCTGGGCTGCTGGCGGGTGTGGCGGCGGTGTTGGCCCTGGTTTTGCCAATGCAGAGTGTTGAGGCTCTTGGGAGCACCTCCCTGCTAACCGAGAGCTTCACCAACTCCACCGTGACCAGCAGTAACTGGGTGGTTGGGGGAACCGATTTCGCGCCCTGTCTGACCGCGTCCACCGACACGACGCAGACGCCAATTCCCGGCTGCGGTACCGACAAGGTCGGACTTCCCCCCGGCGGCGACGCTTCCGGCGACGGCGCCCTGCGTCTGACCGACAACTCCACGGGCGAAGCCGGCTTCATCCTGTACAACGAGCCCTTGCCCACTCAGGCCGGACTGGTCGTGAACTTCGACCAGTACCAGTACGACGGAGACGGCGCGGACGGAATCTCGTTCTTCCTCGCCAATGGCGAAGACAGCCTCACCGCCCCAGGAACCCCCGGTGGGTACCTGGGTTACGCCGGTGGCGACAACGGCATCGGGGTTGGAGATGGTGTGGTCAACGGGTTGTTCGGCGTCGGACTGGACGCCTACGGTAACTACTCCAACTTCAGCAACCCCGGCTGTCCCACCTACACGCCGGCTGCCCACCCGAATGAGGTCGGCGTTCGCGGCCCCGGCGACGATGAGACCGGGTACTGCTGGCTCGGTGGGACCGGCACCCTGGCGACGCCTCTGCTGCACGAGGACGCCGATGCCAGCCGCACCGACGCAGGTGTGCTGGTCGCGGTCCAGATCACCATGGACCCTCCATCGGACACCACTCCCGAGATCCATGTGTCGCTCAACGGCACCAACGTGCTCAACGTGCCTGAACCGGCCGACCTACCCACCACCTTCAAATTCGGCTTCTCGGCATCAACTGGTGCCTACACAGACATCCACGAAATCAGCGGCCTTCAGGTGGCAACCGTGAATGCGCTCGCTCCGTCCTGGGACCTGAGCGGCACCACCTCCGGCACCTTCACCGCGGGAGGCACCGCTGACTTCATCTTCACCGCCACCCCGGATCCCGCCTGGGGCTCCGGAGTCGATCCGGTGACCCTGACCGATACCCTGGAGGACGGTGCCAAGGTGGCCAGTCTGCCCAGCGGTACCGGCTGGAATTGCGCCGCCACCGTGATCGGCTCGAGCACGGTGAGCTGTAGCTACACCATCACCGGGAGTCAGACCCCTGGCGTGCCGCTGCCCAGCCTGACTGTGCCCGAGCGCTTGCCAACGATCGGGGGTACCGTGGTCAACAGCGCCACGGTCAACTCGGCGGATAACAACCCTGCGGACACCGCCAACTCAATCACGGTGTCCAGGGTTCTGGCAGCTGCCGCGCCGACGACCGGGGCTGACCTGGGTGGACCTGGGCTGGTTGGACTCCTGGCCATCCTCTTCGGCGGGACGCTGCTCCTGGCTGGGCGACGACTGCGGCGGGTGCGCGCCCACTAGGACGCGATCAGGCGACGGC
>JBAUWA010000053.1:0-2382 GCA_049583555.1 Candidatus Dormiibacterota bacterium
GTGGATGGCCTCGTCGGCGTGGTCCTGAAAGGACGGGTTGGCCAAGTCGGGGAAGATGTCCGCTTGATCGACCATGGGACCCTTCAACTTGCCGGCCGCGCTGGCGTAGAACACACCACTCGACAGGGTCGGATCGATGACACCGTCGACGAGTCGCTTCGAGCCCACTTCAAGTTCGTGGGAAATACCGAGGTGGGGCATGATGTGTTTGGCCGCAAAGCGTAACGGTGGCGCCGCGCCGGCAGCGGCTTGGGTGCCCGTGGTGTTGCCGGGGCTCACAGTGATAAAGCGGAGGTCGGGGTATTGGCGCGCCAGGTGGGCCATCCATAAGGCCCCGATGTACTTGACCTGACCGAAGGCGAGGTTTCGATCAGTTTTGCTGTCAGCGAAGTAGCTGCCGTCGATGACAGTCGCGAGCTCGTCGGCGGAGGTTGAGACGAAGGACGGCCGTTTGAATCCCAACTTCGGAATTCCCCTGGCTGCTTCACTTGCGGCGAACACCGCTACCTCGCCAAGTCGGTTTTGGTCAGGAGCCCTTCGAGGAGAACTGCGTGACCGAGAACGTTCGTTGCGAACAGTTTGGTGGCCCCGTCAGCGGTTAATTCCATCAAGGTCTTGTTGCCGATTACACCAGCGTTCATGACCAGCGCGTCGAGGGATCCGTTGATGGCCGCTAGCCCAGCACGGACCGAACCAAGATCGGTGACGTCCATGAGAATGATGTCGAAGATGTGCCGGCCGGTGATGGCTTCGAGATCGACTTTTGCCGTTGACGCTCGATCTTGGTTCCGACACGCCAGATAGATGCGGCCGATCTCAGGACGTAACGCCAGTTGCCGGGCCACATCCTTGCCGATCCCGACGTTGGCGCCCGCGAGATCAGCACCGTCTTTCCTGAGGGTACGCTCACGCTGATTCTCTTACCTTCTGCGGACGCAGCGGGGCCATCAAGCAAGCTGCGGTCAATACCCTCCTCGCCCTCACCATCGTCAGATAGGGGGCCGAAGGTCCGTCCGCAGGACCCTCCAGACCGGGAACCCTTACTACGCAGCCCACAGAGCTCGCAATATCGCAGTGGGGCGGACACAGGCTCGTGCCGGCGTCTGGCGGACTATTTGGGGGAAGTGGTAGCCCGGCTAGAGGTAAGAGCGAAGCGCTCAGCCGCGGCGGCCTGTTGCAGCTCACTGGCTGCTTCTGAGATCAATGGAGCCCAGGGCGGGGATTGAACCCGCGACCTCTTCCTTACCAAGGAAGCGCTCTACCACTGAGCTACCTGGGCCGACTGCAACGTCGCCATCATCCGGGAGGGTCGAGGGCCTAGCCGGGACAGCCACGCCAACAACCCGGGCGGGGCGCGATCCAAGCGCTTGGCGGCTGTTGTCGGGTCATGATACGAATGCCAAGCAGCTGGCGGCCACTCGCGAAGGGGGGGAGTAACTCACCCTGTGATGGCCACCCCACCCTTTGCTCGGCGCCCTCAATCAAACCGTCGGGAGCCCTAGACGATCCCACCGGACCAGCGGCGGGGTTTATCGACATTCGATCGCGGAAAACCCGGGCAGTACGGAGGCAGTCGCACCAATGCGACAACTCGCGATCAGTGTGGACGCCTACCGGTCCCAAGCAGCCTCAGCACGGCAAGCTAGGCACACGCTTGCCCTTGCGCCCGGGCACTGGGCGCGACTAGCGCACGCTGAAGTCGGCGAAGTCGATGTGCTGCACCGAGGTGGGGGCCCATGAGGCGTCGTCGCCTCCGAAGAAGGTGGTGAACATGAGCCCGCTGATCGGCTCCGGCTCCGACGCGGTGTTGAAGGTGATGCCAGTGAAGCTGGCCACCTGAACACCGTTGTAGGTGACCTCGATCGTCCCGTTGGCGGCGCCATTGGTGTTCAGGGTCACGGTCTCGGTCAGCAGGTGGAACTGCCCGTCTGCGAGCCAGTCCCACGTCCCGCGCCCGAGATCGGTGCCATCGCCCGTGGTGGTGGCGTCAGACAGGAGCACTTCGGCAGCCCCGTCAGCCCGCCACATGAACCGCGCAGACCAACCGCCGGGACCGTTGTTCGACCCCGTCCAACAACCACCGCCGCACAGCCCCGGCAACTTACCGCCCAGCACCCAGGTGAACCCGACTGGAAAGCGCACCTCGTATGAGAGCGTGTAGCTGTCCGATGGACCGGCGGTGATCTGGAGTTCCGCCTGGGCCCCGCCCGGGTCACCCGACGAGGGCGCACTCGATCCGGCCGGGTAGCAGGTTTCAATGTAGGACCGGTCATCAACGATGAACTGGTCCGAGAAAGTGCGCGAGATCGGCCCCTCAAACTCTGGGGCAAAGTAGGAGATCGGGAAGATTCCCGGCTCGCAAGGAGTGCTCTCGGGCGTACT
>JBAUWA010000054.1:0-17073 GCA_049583555.1 Candidatus Dormiibacterota bacterium
AGACCATGATCGTGGTACGGGTCAATCCCACCACCCACACCGTAGTCATGTTCTCGATCCCCCGAGACCTGTGGGTGCCAATCGGAGACGACGGTGGCGACGCCAAGATCGATGCTGCCTACGCCGATGGCGGTGCGGCCGAAGCCATCTCGACGGTTCAGAACAACTTTAGGATCACCATCAATTACTGGGTTTGGATCGGTCTTGGCGGGTTGGTGCAACTGGTCAACGACCTTCACGGGGTCAACATCGTCGGCCAGATGCCGATCATGGACGACGAATATCCCTACGACCTGACCGGCAGCAACCCTTACGCCCAGGCGCGCATCGCCGTCCTGCCAGGACCGCAGCGGTTGGGCGGGGTGGTGGCCCTGGAGTACGTCCGCTCCCGTCACGGCGACATCCTCTCCGACATCGCCCGTTCCCAGAAACAGCAGCAATTGCTGCTGGACATAAAGGCCGCCGCCAAGGACGAGGGTCTGGCAGATGTCCCTACCATCGCTAGCTCCTTGGGCAATGACATGAAGACCGACATGTCCATATCCGAGGTGGCCTCGCTGCTACCGCTGGCCAAGACCCTCAGCGATGGCAGCGTGCAGCAGGTGATCATGACCGGTTCGCCGTATTTCTCCGGAGAGACGATCGACGGTCAGGATGCGCTGGTGCCTTACTGGCCAGCCATCAACGGTCTGGTCGCCCAGTACTTCCCCACGTGAGGCGCCTGCTGCCGATCGTTGCGGCCTTGGCGGCGATGGCCTTATTCGGGTTGGTCGTCTACTCGGTGATGGGCACTCTCAAAAGCACCAAGAACATCAGCCACAAACCCACACAAACGCAAGCTCTGATCGACCTGCCCGGGACCGTGATCCTGGTCCAGGGCGGCAACATCTATCGGCTCAACAACCTGCAGTTCACCCAGATCAAGGCACCTGGATACGACTGGGTCCAGGTCGAGCCGGCTCCCGATGGCGACATCCTGGCGGTGGCGTACGCATCCATGTACAGCAACGTCTATCTGCTCAGCCCCCAGGGACAGATTCTGCGTCAACTGCTCCAGGAGGGCTCGTCCTACTACTTCCAGAACCATTGGGCCTACTACCCCAAGGTCAGCCCCAACGGAGCGACCCTCTTCTATGCCACCGACTGGCTCGACCCCTACGCCGCCTACGACGTGGACTTCCAGATCCAGGCGGTACCGTTCGCCAACCCATCTGCCCATCCGACCGTCTGGAGCACGCCCAACCACTACCAGGGTGGTGACGTCGAGCCCATTCCCCTCGCCAACGGCGGCATCATCTACGCCAAATACGCGGTGGCGAGCACCGGCGCCACCTTTGCCCAGTTGGTTTACGCCAGCTCCCCGTATGCCAACCTGGACTACCTCACGACCCCCGCTCAGGACTGCGCCGAGCCAGCCCTGTCTCCCAGCGGCACCGAGGTCGCCATGGTCTGCACCGACAACTCGCTCCAGACCACACAACTCGAGGTGGCCAGCTTCAACGGCACCGCCCTGGGGGCGCCGGTCGTGGTCAGCAGCGGACCCTTGCCGGCCAGCCCCACCTGGTCAGCCAACGGCAAGAGCCTGATCTACCTGAACACCTTGCTCACCGACAAGGCCTCTCCCTTCCAGCTCTGGTGGATCCCCAATGCCGTCGCCGCCAAGCCCAGCCTGCCCCAGCAGGTGACCGCGGACCTCGACTTCACCGCTACCTCGCCACCGATCTGGAGCAGCTGATCGCTCCTGGGGGAATGGCGAGACCTTGCTAGGCCGCGGGTCTCGGCGGCGTCCAGGGGGCGCCTAGCTCCTGGACCATGAGGGCCGCCAGAGCGGTCCATCCGGTCTGATGCGAGGCACCGAGGCCGGCTCCGGTATCGCCGTCGAAGTACTCGTGAAAGAGCAGGTTATCCCGCCATTTGGGATCGGTCTGGAAGCGCTCCAGCTCCCCGTAGACGGGCCGGCGTCCGTCGCGCCCGCGTCGGAAGACCCCCACCGTGCGCGCCGCCAGCAGGTCGGCGATGCGCAGGAGCGTTGTCGGTTTCCCGTCTGGCGCGGGGAAGGGATGAGTGAACGATGGCCCCAGTCCGGTACCCAACAGCCGCAGCGCCTGGATCAATAGGTAGGTGGTGGGGAACCACACCGGGCCTCTCCAGTTGGAGTTGCCTCCCATGATGCCCTTTTGGCAGACCCCGGGTTCGTAGCGCACCGGCGCCATCCCGGGCACCAGCCGGCTGCGGAAGGGCTTGTCTAGGTGAGCCTTGGAGAGGGAGCGAGGCCCGTACTCGGAGAGGAACTCGGCTGGATCGAGGAGCCTGTCGAGGAGAGGGTGAAGCTGGTCGGCACCGATCAGGCCGAGAGCCGCGTATGGGTCATCACCGCGCGCCGCCCGGTAATGGATGACCCCCCTCTCGGCCGCCTCCTCGAGGGTCTCCGCGAGCCGGGGTAGGCTGGCCAGGGTGTGGCGGTGGACAAGCTCGCTGGCGGCGATGGGCATGAGGCCCACCAGGCTGCGCACCCGCATCCGCTCGGTCTGACCGTCCTCGAGCCTAAGCATGTCGTAGTAGAAGCCGTCACGCTCGTCCCAGAGTCCTGGTTGACCGTCCTGGCCGTTGAGGGCGGCGGCGATCCGGACAAAGTGACTGAGGAAGCGAATCGCCATGTTTTCGTATTGGGGCTCTGCGATGGCGAGCTCGGCCGCTATCCGGAACATCTTGACCACGAACATCCCCATCCAGGCGGTTGCGTCCGCCTCGGAGATGACCGCCCCCGGGGGCAGGTTGCTGCGATCGACCGCCGAGATGTTGTCGAGCCCCAGGAAACCGCCGGAGAAGATGTTGTTGCCGCTGGGGTCGCGACGGTTCACCCACCAGCCATAGTTGAAGAGCAGAGAGAGAAACGCCTGCTCGAGAAAGGCACGGTCAGGGACTCCGGTGCGGTTGCGCTCGCGCACGTAGATCTGCCAGACCGCCATCACATGCACAGGGGGGTTGGAGTCGGAGAAGGCCCACTCATACGCCGGCAGCTGGCCATCCTCACGCAGATACCTGGGCTGCAACAAGAGCAGCGCCTGCTGCTTGGCCAGGGCGTTGTCGATGGGCTCAAGTGCCAAGGAGTGAAAGGCGAGGTCCCAGCTGGCGAACCAGGGGTATTCCCAGCTGTCGGGCATGACGAAGACATCGGCCGCTCGCAGCCGTCTCCACTGGGAGTTGCGCCCTTGGAGCCGCTCTTGGGGCGGCGCTGGCCGGCCCGGGTCACCGCTCAGCCAGCGGGCCACGTCATATTCGTAATACTGCTGGGTCCAGATCAACCCGGCGAAGGCCTGGCGCTGGATCAGCAGGTCGTCGGCGTCACTGGTGGCCGGACAGACTCGAGCGTAGAAGCGATCCGCGTCAGCCCGCCGGTTAGCACAGATGCGATCCACCCCCGAGACATCGCGGCCACCCTCATTTCCCCACAGCAGCCGTACCACCCTTGACTCCCCGGGGGGCACCAGGAGCAAGAAGTGGGCCGCCGCCTTGGTGCCCCGGCGCTTGGGATTGCACCGCTTCGGGTCCCCGTTGACGACGGCGTCACCGATCGCGTCCTTGGGCCATCGGCTGCGGTTGGGTGACTTGAAGAGAAGCTCGGAGTTGGTCTCGTTGTCGCAGACCAGCCAGGAGAATTGGCCTTGTACCTGGAGGCGGTAGTTCCGGAGCTGGGGCTCGCCGTTCAGTATCAGTTGGGAGCTGTCGGCTTGGAGTTGGGGGCTGCGACCGGGGGGGTCCTGCCAGGCCCAGGTGTTGCGCAGCCAGAGGTGAGGCAGCAAGTGCAGCTGCGCTGGCGCCTGGCTCTCGTTGGTGACGGTGATCCGCCAGGCCACCACGTCGGCTGCAGCCTTGGCGTACTCGACCTCGACCGTCCAATAGCGGTTGGAGTCAAATACTCCCATCTCGAGCAGACCCAGTTCAGGACCGGGACCGGCGTTGCGATCCCTCAGTTCCTGGTACGGGAACGCCGACATCGGGTAGCGATAAAGAGCCCGCAGGTAGCTGCCGTCGGGAAGGGCGTCGAGGTAGTGCCAGTACTCCTTTACATCCTCACCGTGATTGCCCTCCGCGTTGGAGAGCCCGAACATCCTCTCCTTAATGGTTGGGTCTTCGCCGTTCCATAGCGCCAGCGCCAGACAGACCCGCTGCTCCTCATCGCAGATGCCGAGGATGCCATCCTCGCCCCAGCGGTAGGCGCGGCTGCGGGCCTGCTCGTAGGGGAGGTAAGCCCAGGCGTCGCCGTCTTCGCTGTAGTCCTCGCGGACCGAGCCCCACTGCCGCATCGACAGATATGGACCCCAACGTCGGGACTCCGGAGAGATGGCGTCGCCGGACGCGGCGTCCTTGCTCTCCGGTCCTGGCACGGAGCGCATTCTCCCATGCGACGGTTGGCGCGGCGCTCGCCGCCTTACCCCCTTTGAGCCGGAGACCATCAACTCGCGCTGGCAGCCGCTTGCGCGTCCTCCGCGCCCGGGAGGGGCCTGAGTGGGAGCCAGACCAAGAAGGTGGCGCCACCCCCCGGGGTAGGCTCGTAGCGGATTCGACCACGGTGGGCGGCGACTATCGCCGCCACGATCGCCAGCCCCAGGCCGGAGCCCCCGTGGTCTCGATTGCGGGACTGGTCGAGGCGCACGAACCGATCGAAGATCTTGGCCGCTTGCTCGTCCGAGATCCCCGGTCCGTGGTCGATCACCGAAACCACGGCGAAGCCGCCGGTGTCGGGCCGTACCCCTACCTCGACCCTGGTCTCGGCCGGTGTGTGAACCATGGCATTGCGAACCAGATTGCTCAGAACCTGCCTGATCCTGGCCTCGTCGCCTAGCACTTCAACGGCGGCCGGGGCGTCGACCTTGATGGGGTGATGCCGGTCCGTCACCGATGCGTCGGCCGCAGCGTCGACCGCCACTTGCGAGAGGTCAAAGATGGTCGACTCGAGCGGCCGTCCCTCGTCAAGCCGAGCCAGGAGCAGAAGGTCATCCACCAACTGGCTCATCCGCGACGATTCGCTCTCGATCCGCGACATCGCCTTGTCCAGGTCCGCGGGCCTGGCCTTGGCGCCATGGCGGAAGAGTTCGGCGTAGCCGCGGATGGAGCTGAGTGGAGTTCGGAGCTCATGCGAGGCGTCTGCCATGAACTGGCGCATCCTCGACTCCGAGGCGGCCCGGGCATCGAAGGCGCGCTCGATCTGACTCAGCATTTCGTTGAGGCTGACCGCCAGCTGCCCAACCTCGGTTCGGGAGTCGGCGACCTCCACCCGCTGGCTCAGGTCACCGGCAGCGATCGCTCCGGCCGTGGCGCGGATCCGCTGTAGTGGTCGCAGCCCGAGTTGCACGGTCCACCAGCCCAGACCGCCGAGTCCAAGCAAGACCGCGGCTCCGACCAGGATCTCGAGGAGCCGGAGCTCGTTCAGGGTGGAGTCCACGGAGGTCAAGGGAACAGCGAGCACGAGGTTGGTTCCCGGCAGGTTGGTGGGGATCACGAGCACCCGGAACTGCCAGCCCCATTTAGTGGCGGCGACCGTCGTGAACTGAGGCCCACTGATCGGATTGCTACCCAAGCCCGCCGGAAGCCTGGGATACGGGGGCGACGTATTTGGGTAATCGAACTGCCTACCGAATGGCCCGCCCGCGTTGACCAGCTCACCGTAGCTGCCTGGTGGACATTCCACCGATTGCCTGGGCTGGACACGGGTCTGCTCATAAAAGCTCAGGTACTGGGCGACGGACTCCGCCGACCTCTTGGCCTGTTCATTGATCTGAGTGCTGAGATTGGACTGGATCACAAGATAAGTGACGGCGTCGACGACCCCGATCCCGATGGCCGACAAAACCAGCAAGGCCACGACCAACCGCAGGCGAAGAGACATGGCTCAGGAACGGGGCAGGCGGAGAACGTACCCCATGCCCCTCACCGTGTGAATGAGGGGTGGCTCCTTGCGATCCACCTTCTTGCGCAGATAGCTGACGTAGGTCTCGAGGATCCCGGCGTCGCCGCCGAAGTCGTACTTCCAGACGTGGTCCAGGATCTGCGCCCGGGTGAGCACCCGACGAGCATTGATCAATAGATAACGCAGCAGCCGGTACTCCGTGGCGGTGAGCTCGATCAGATCACCACCTCGGCGCACCTCGCGCAGGTCCTCGTCCATCTCCAAGTCGGCGAAGGTGAGGACCGTGTGGCTCTCGGCCTGGTGACCGGAGCGACGCAGGATGACCCGGACTCGGGCGATCAGTTCGTCCAAGCTGAAGGGCTTGGTGACGTAGTCGTCCCCGCCGACTGTTAGCCCTCGCACCTTGTCCTCAGTCGCGTCTCTGGCGGTGAGGAAGAGGATCGGTACTTGGGTACCCGCATCGGCTAGCCGCCGGGAGACCTCGAAGCCGTCGAAGTCGGGCAGCATCACGTCGAGGATGACTAGGTGGGGCTTGAACTCCTTCACCTGGGCAATCGCCGCCGCGCCGGTGCCCGCGGTGGCTGTAACGAACCCCGTGTAGCGCAGCGCGGTCGCGACCAGTTCGGCCAGATTGGTCTCATCATCGACTACTAGAATCCGGGTCTCATCTTCCAAGTTGATCCCAAGTCTGGCGTCTGGGCCTGAGAGTTTGCTGGGTCGCACCTGGGAGGTGGATTGGGACCATCGCTCGGAGAAAAGGGCTGAGGTGGCCTCCAACAACAGGTCTCGGGAACCTCTCAGGCGGGACTCAGGCACCTCCCAGGGCCAGGTCTCAGGCTTGGGTTTGGACAGCGGCCCACCCAACTGCAGACCTCTCACCCTCCCCCAGCGGCCCGGCATTCGCCGGGTCGCTGTTCATTTCCGCCGGTCAGCCCTCAACGATGGCGACGGCGTCCGCCCCACGTCATGGCCCGCCGCCTCCAGAGCAGCCACAGCCTGCTTCATTCGATCCTCCGGCACCAGCACCCAATCGGTGTCATGGGTGGAGATGGCAAAGATGGGAATCTGGGCACTGGCCAGGGACTCAGCGACGGCTGCCAGGACGCCCACCAACTCGTGGTCCAGCGGACCCTGGACTCGCAGCGCTTTCCACCGGCCTCCATGAGCCACTCCTGCTGGGACGAAACGCTCCTCGCAGATCAGCGAAAGTTCGTCCGGGGTGCGGCTCAGGCTCCACCACTCCCCGGCAACCGCCCAGCCTGGAACCGGCGCACCCGGCGGGAGACGGCACACCACCAGAAGCACGCCAGAGGGGTCCAGGCGCTGTCGCTTCGGCTCCTGGGAGCCGGGGCTGTCCACCGTCAGAGTCTCGCGCGGGAAGAGTGAGGCTCGCAGAGATCTCGGCTCAGGAGCCTTCCTGGCGAGGCCTTTTGATACCCTTGCCCAGCCCCTCACGATCGAGTGGGTACATGGGGCCGTGGCGCAGCGGGAGCGCGCTTCCTTGGCATGGAAGAGGTCGCGGGTTCGATTCCCGCCGGCTCCACCAACCCCGCAGCAGCCGCAACCGAGCCCTATTCGAACTCGGAGACGGTCAAGATCCGTTGCAGGGCACCGGCAGGCGCGCCAGGGCACGATTTCGGGGTGAGCTGGTCAGATCGAACCAAACTCGGCCGAAGCACGCTCCGCGGGCGGCCCTCAGGAGGAGATGGAGGCACGACGACCATGGCCACGCGGACGGAGACGCAGTCACCTGCGCCGGGCTCTCCGACAGCCACGACCTGATCCGCGTCAATGGCGCGCTGGTGAACAGACTCAATGATGTCTCGGTCGATCTCGCCAAGCGCCACCTGAGGGTCACGCCCGTTGTCACGCGTCGTCTACTGCGGGCGAAAGATCTGATGGACTCGGAATATGTACGAAACCTTCGGGTTGAAAGGATCGCGCAGTCAGCGCACTTGACGGAGGCACACCTCGCCCGACAGTTCCGGCGTGCGTTTGGAGAGACACCGCATCACTACTTGCTCTCTCGTCGCTTGGAGCTGGTTGGCTTGTCGAGCGTTAGTTCATTTAGTTCTGCGTTTCGGCGGGTGTACGGAACTTCGCCCACGACATATCGAGCGCGATATCTGCCGGCTTTGGCCCACCGGGTGATTGCCCCGTGCGTTCTGCTTGCGGTGGCGCGCCCAGAACTGAGCAGGATTCGAGAAGACCACTCATAGTCAGCCCACGTACGATGGGCCCACCCATCGGTAATACGGCTTGGAGGAGCGGTGCAATGAGCATGAAAGTGGGATACACGACCCTCTGGGTCCGAGATCAAGAAGAAGCGCTGTCGTTCTTTGAGAAACTTGGATTTGCGGTTCGAGAGGATGTCAAGAACGGTGATTACCGTTGGCTTGGCGTCGCATCGACCGAGCAACCCGATCTCGCGATCGCACTTGCCAAGCCTGGCTATCCCATGGACGAAGCCACAGCCCAGGCGGTTGAATCCGCAGTAGCCAAGGGTATGTTGAGCACGCTGGTGTTTACGACGGACGATTGCTTCGCGACGGCGGCTGCTCTCAAGGCGAAGGGGATAGAGTTCACCCGCGATGCGGCTGACCGTGGGTACGGAGTGGACGCCACATTTCGTGATCCGTCGGGGAACGAATACCGGCTGCTACAGGCGGCGGCGCAGCCTGCGAAGAGCTAGCCGGGGCCTCACCCCGAGGCGGGTCACCTTTGCGAAAGATGGTCTGGATCAGTCCACCGTAACCGCTAGTTTCCCCAATGTTCCTAAGGCAAAGTCGGCTAGCGCGTCAGGGACTTCGGCCAACAGATAGTTGTGGTCGATCGGCACCCGCAGCCGGCCGGCCACGACCTCGTCAGCCAGATATTCGAGGGTGGCGGCATCGGGGTTGGTCATGATCGCATTCGCGCCGCGGTGCTGATCGCTGCCGACCCCAAGGGTGGATGCCAGGCGCCCGTCAGCCGCCAGGAGGCCGTAGAGCTGGGCGCCATCGCCGGCAAAGTGCAGCACTGCGGCAACTCCACTGGGCGCCAGAACTCTGACCTGCTCGCCCAGGTCACTGGTGTGGTCAACGACGTGTTCGGCGCCCAGACTTCGCACGAACTGCGATCCCGCGCCGGGAGTGGCGGTGGCGATGACATGAGCTCCCAGGGCGGTCGCGAGCTGAACGGCTAGAGCTCCCACGCCGCCGGTCGCGCCTGAGATCAGGACGACTTCGCCGGGTTGAAGGGCCACCACTTCCACCGCCGCGACCGCGGTGGTACCCGCTAGCCCGAGCGCTCCCGCACTCTCCAGATCAAGTCCGTCCGGAAGCAAAGCGGTCGCAGGGTGTTCGCCAACGCAGACGTACTCGGCGAAGGATCCGCCGCCAAGCCCTTCCTTCATCACTGCCCCGAAGACCGCCTCACCGAAGTGGAAGCGCGAGGCACCCTCACCGACTCCCTCTACCGTCCCAGCAAAGTCCTTGCCCAGGACCAGCGGGAACTTGTGCTCGACCTTGCCCTTGTAGGCGCCAGCCGCAACGGCCACGTCAAATCCATTCACCGACGAGGCTCGGACCCGAACTAGTACCTCACCTGGCCCTGGCTCGGGCGCGGGCAGTTCGATCACTGTGGGTCTCACACCGAAATCGTTGATGGCCACGGCGCGCATGGCGTCTCCTCGGGGACGGGGTGACTGAGCTCATCTTCCCTCAAGACCACCTTATTGGGACTACCCTCCGATCCCGAAACCGCCAGCGATGAGCTTGGCGAACAGCAGATCAGCTCGGTGCCGGCCCCCTCGGACGGAAGCTGGAGGCAGGCGGAGGAGCCCCGATGTGGTGGGGTTGCAGCTGGGGTCGCGGGCCAGCCGGAAGGGGTAGGGCTGGAAGCTGATCGAGAGGCACAGCGTCCTTGGTGGCGGGCATGCCGTCGATCAGCCTGAGGATGCGGTCTGAGGACTCCAGCACCTCCGGGTCGTGGGAGGCGATCACCACTATCCGTCCCTTCCCGGCATGCTCGGTGAGCAATTTCAGGACGATCGAGCGGAAGTCGGCGGCGAGCTCCGAAGTTGGCTCATCAGCCAGCAGAATCGGAGGGTCGCCAGCCAGGGCACGGGCGACAGCGACCCGCTGCTGCTGCCCCCCGGAGAGGTCCTGGACTAGGTGGTCGGAGTTCTCGTCTAGGCCCACCGCCGAAAGTGCCTCGCGGGTACGCTGAGCCACCTCTGCCTTAGGCATCCGCATCGCCTGCAGCGGCAGCGCCACGTTCTCCGCGGCGGTGAGAACTGCGACCAGTCCGTGGTTCTGAAGGACCACGCCGAAGAGACGCCGTCCCGCCTCTCCCCCTGGGATTGGGACCCCGTCCAGCCGCACCCTGCCTCGGCTCGGATTCTGGAGCCCGGCCAGGACCAGCATCAAGGTTGTCTTGCCGGAGCCCGAGGGGCCGGTGACGGCCACCGTCTCCCCGGCTCGCACCCGGAGCTCGACATCATCAAGGATGCGCCGGGAGTTGATCACCATCCCGATCTCCTCAGCGTGGATCTCAGTGATCATCGGCTTCCAGATCCGGACTGCGCAGGTCCACCCCCTGGTTGTGGCGGTGGACCTGCACCAAGGTGCCTGGGGGCAGCCACTCCAGGACGTCGATGGGGAGCTGGACGCTACCGTCGCGGCCGACCACCGCGTACTCCTCGCCGCGGCGACCTTCGGCTCCGATCCTGCCGTCCCGGATGCTCACGGTGCGGGGCATGGCCATGGCCACGGCCGGGTCGTGGGTAACGCTGACCACGGTCGCGCCCAGCTCTTCGTTCACCTTGAGCAACAGCGAGATCACCTGATCGCGGCCGCCGCTGTCCAGCTGACTGGTTGGCTCATCAACCAGCAGCAGGGTCGGGCGCACCGAGGCCCCGGCCGCGATCGCCACCCGCTGCTGCTCTCCACCGGATAGGGTCGACACCGTCTGCCCTGCTAACCCCCCCATCCCCAACTGCTGGAGCAGCTCCAGCGGACTCCAGGGGGGGTTGCGCTTGCGTCCCCGGGCACCCCGCTGGGCGAAGCCGATGTTCTGCTCCGCGGTGGCGTAGGGGAGCAGGTTGCGGGCTGGATCCTGCAGCACCAGGCTGATGTCGGTGGCGCGCAGGCGCAGCAGCTGGCGATTGCTCATCCGGGGCAGGTCGTTGTTGCCGATCCTGATTCGACCAGCGGAGGGCCGCAGCAGTCCTGAGAGCAGTGCCAGCATGGTCGACTTGCCGCTTCCGGAAGGGCCAAGGAGGGCAAGGGCCTCGCCCGCTTCCACGTCCAGGTCGACCCCGCGCAGCGCGACCACATCACCCTCGGGACTCGGGTAGAGATGAACCACCCCCTCGCAGTGGATGTCGACCCCGCGCTGGGTCAGGACGGTGGCGGTCAAATGATCTCCGTGCGCAGGCGGTCGTAGCCTGCCATGCCGATAGTGCCGAGTGAGGCCAAAGTTGCGGCCAGCGCCAGTAGTACCACGAGGCTCAGCAGCAGAGCCACTAAGGGCAGCACGGGCAGGGGGAACTGAGGTGGTGGCCCGCCCGCCACGGAGGTGAACTCGGGCACCGAGGGCAATGCGATCACGGCCCCCAGGATGCCTGCTCCAGCGCCCAGGATCACCCCCGGGCCGAGCACCAGAAGCTGCTCGCCCAGCAAAGAACGCGCCAGAGTGCGCCGGGTTATGCCGCCAACTCGCAGCACCGCCAGCTCGAAGGCACGGCGCCGGGCCGTGACGAAGATCGAGAACACCGCAGCCCCGATCGCCAGCAGTGCCGCCGCCCCGGCCGCAAACAAGAAGAACTGGAAGGCCAGCGCCAGACCTCCGCCGTTGAGGCGGGCCAGGAGGGTGGCAGGAACCTGACTGGCATAGATTCTCAGGCCCTGCGCCTTCAGCGCGCTGATCACCCGGCGCGGGGTATGGGGAGCCACCCAGACCTCGTTGGTGGACCCTGCTTCGGGTGAGGTCTCGGCGCGCAGGGCGGTAGGCAGGTTCATCAGAAAGCCGTATTGACCAAGCTCAGGCAGGGCGGAGGTCGTGATGGGAGTATCCAGGGCGAGGGTGGTGCCGTCGAAATCCTCGACGGTAACGTCGGCTGGGTCGGACACCTGGTTGCCGCTGGTTGTCACTCCAGGGAGGGTGCCGGGCAGTGGCGCCGGTATCACCGCCGGGGTGAATACGTCCTGGTTGGTGTCCGTGAAGGTGAAGACGGGATCGCTGGTGTCTGACTGAACAACCGCTGCACCAATCCCTGCCGATTTCCAATAGCCTGCCGCCTGAATGTCTCCCGGCACCGGCCGAAACGGTGCGGAGGATCCCTTCTGCTGCTCCAGGTCAGAGACCGAGAGCGAGTAGGTGGCCTGCTGGGGACCGTTGGCGCTGGCGGTCCAGTAGGGAGTCAGGTTGGTGACCCGGCACTGCTGGATGCACGCGCTTGGCAACGAAGCGATGTAGCTGTGCACTCCCGGGGAGAGATAGCCAAAGTCAGCCACCCCGGGGTAGCCGGCGGCATCGATGAGGCTGAACTGGAGGTCGGGCGGTGGGCTGACGGGGGTGGCTAAGTCAACCACCATCTGGACCTGGGTACCGCCGACGTCCAGCGGGGGGGTCAGACGTGGGGTGAGCCAGCGCACGATATCGCGAAGGCTGGTGGAGCTGTTGGAGGTGGGCCAGTCGGTGACCCGAGCCAGGCGGACGGCGTCGACCGCGAGCAGGTTCTGGCTCGGTGTGAGCGACTCTACCGCCGCCATCGCATATCGGCCGCTGGGGTCCGCGCGCCTGACTGCGTCAACCAAGTTGACTGATTGCGGGACGTGGACGTCGAGAACACGTCCGGCGCCGGTGATGAAGTTGGCACGAGTTACCCGATTGGTCCCAGCCACCGCCCACCCAGCGACCGCAAAGGTGGCCAGCCCGGTCGCCACTGCCAGCACCACGATCTGACGCAGGTTGGCCGGACGCCGGATCACCTGCCGCACTGCCAGAGCGGTGGCGATGTAGCGGGAGTTGAGGGTTTGCCGCACCGCGACCGAGCAGAGCACTGGCAGTAGCCGGACCCCGGCCACCGCAACCGCTACCGCGATCAGCCCCGGCGCGAACAGGGCAAGCGGGTTTGGCGTCTTGCCGTTGAGCACCCCCGAGAAAGCGAGCTCGACCAGGCCGGCTACCGCCAGCGCGATGGCGGCCCCGTCGGCAGCGGCGCGGGCAGCATTGGATGAGCGCGGCTCGCTCGCCTGCAGCTCCTCGACCAGGCGGCGGGTCATGATCCGCCGGGCCCCGAGCAAGGTCGCGAGGAGCCCACCGGCAAAGGCCACCAGCCCTGCCCACAGCACCAGCGGGTAGAAGAAGACGCGAGCCCCGTGCAACAGCAACGGTGAGGCGATCACGACTGCTAGCCAGGCCAGCAGCATCCCCAACGGCAGAGCACAGCAGATTACGATCACCGGTTCGGCAAGCCCAGTCGTCATCACCGTGGGTACGCGGTAGCCGTGCAGTTTCGCCAGCGCTACCTCCTTTTGTCGAGCCTCGGCGGTACGGGACACGACTCCGTAGAGCACGAAAAGTGTGAGTAGCACTAGCTGCAGGTCAACCACCACCACGACCGCCAGCATCTGGTCCTCCTGGTTCGAAACCGAGCGCAGTTCGCTGACGATGCCAGTGCTTGCGAGCGCGTTGTCACGGGTGGAGACGGCGTACGCGTAGCCCTTGTACGCGCCTTGGAGCGCTGGAGCGTTGCTGACGGTCACCCGATCCCGGAGCAGTGGGAATTGAAGGGTCAGGTTGGGACTGAGGTGTAGGAGGGTTGCCGTGGGAGTGAAGAGAGAATCCAACCGCGGCAGAGGTGTGACCCCGACTATGGTTGGTGGCGGCGGCGGGCCAAAAGTGAAGAAGTTCTGGCCGAACCAGTACGCAGACGTATCGCTCGCGACGCTCACGACTCCGGTCACCGTCGCCATCAGTTCCCCGCCGCGCAGTCCCAGGATCGGAATCTTTCCTCCCACTCCCACCTGCAGCGCCGTCGCGGTGCGGCTGGTGATCGCGACCTGGTCGACGGCGGTCGGACAGGCGCCGGCGACAAAGTGGAGATGTGAGCAGACCCCGGTGCGGGCGACGAGGTCGGACTCGTAGTAATTGCCGTTAGGGTTGATCTTGGGGGTTTCGGCACCGTAAACCAGAGTCGTGATCGGGGGCGCATACCATTTGCCCAGACCGTACAGGTGGGCCGACGCCACAGCCATCGAGGCAGAACGAAAAGGCCGGTAACCGCTGTTGGAGGTCTGAGGTACGACGGTGATCCCGTTGTCCTCAGGGCTTGCCGCAGCCAATGTTGAGTGCAAGACGCTGCCAAGCGCAGCGCCGAAGTACAGGGGTCCCGCCGTTGCCGCCAGCACGGCAATGGTCGCCACCACCAGCAGCGCAGCCACCGCACCGGCACGCCAGCGCAAGGCGCGCAGCAAAAGCGGAGTCCGGCTCATCGTCCCGCCTCCAGGTGCAAGTCCTCGGTAGCTGCCAAGACCCTACCCGACCTCGGCCGAGTTAACCTTGCCCTCCTGGACAGAGCTTCGCTCCAATCTCACCACCACCGACTTGGAGGTGGGGGTATTGCTGCCCTCGGCCACGCTCTCCAGCGGCACCAGGACATTGGCTTCGGGAAAGTAGGCGGCGGCACACTGACGGGCGATCGGATAGGCGACCAGGCGGTAATCCCGAAGACAGCGTTCGGCGTCGTCAGACCATTCGCTGTAGACGTCGACATGTTCACCGTCGGTCAGGCCGAGCGCAGCTATGTCCTTGGGATTGACCAGGACCACCCGGCGACTCTGGTGGATGCCGCGGTAGCGATCGTCGCTGGAGTAGATGGTGGTGTTGAACTGGTCGTGGGAGCGGATCGTCTGCAGCAGCAGCCGCCCCACCGGCAACTCCAGAAACTCCAAATCGTTTACTGAGAAGCGGGCCTTTTGTGTGGCCGTGTCGAACCGTCGCTCATCCCGCGGCCCGTGAGGAAGCAGGAAGCCATTGCCCGCAGAGATCTTGGCGTTGTAGTCCTCGCAGCCGGGGACTACGTGCCCGATGTGTTCGCGGATGACGCTGTAATCCTGGGTCATGAGCTCCCAGGCGACCGGCACCTTCTCTCCCAGGGTGCGACGCGCCAGACCGCAGATGATGGCCACCTCGCTGCGCAAATGCGGCGATGCCGGCTGCAGCACACCGCAGCTGGCATGGACCGCGCCCATGGAGTCCTCGACCGTGATCTGTTGCAGCCCGGACGCTTGCTGATCTCGCTCGGTGCGCCCAAGGGTGGGAAGGATGAGAGCCACCTCACCGGTCACCAGGTGGGAGCGGTTGAGCTTGGTGGCGATGCTGACAGTGAGCCTCAGTTTTGCCATGGCGGCCTCAGCGACATTGGTGTCGGAGATGGCCCGCACCAGGTTGCCCCCCAAAGAGATCAGGGTTCGCGCTCTCCCCTCGCGCATCGCGCTGACGCTCTGCACTGAGTCCCAGCCTGGCTCCCGGGCTGGCTGGAAGTGGAATTCCTGCGCCAATCTGTCCAGGAAGGCAGGGGGCATCTTCTCGTAGATTCCCATGGTGCGATCGCCCTGGACGTTGCTGTGACCGCGCACTGGCAACAGTCCGGCGCCGGGACGGCCGATGTTGCCTCGCAGCAACTGCACGTTGGTCAGCTCCTGAATCGCGGCGACAGCTCGTTTGTGCTGGGTCAGTCCCATCGCCCAGGCGACGATTACCGAGTTGGCGGCCATGATCCGCTCGGCCAGTGCGCCGATCTCTTCCCGGGTCAATCCGCTGCCTGCCTCGAGCGCATCCCAGGCAGCCTGGCGCACATGGCTGGCGTAAGCGTCGAATCCGTCGGTGTAGCGGGAGATGAACTCCTGGTCCAGGACGGTGCCGGGGGAGCGCTCCTCGGCCTCCAGCAGGACCTTGCCTAGACCCACGAAGAGCGCCTGGTCTCCCGCCAGGCGAATCTGGAGGTAGTCATCGGCCAGCCGTGTTCCATTGGCGAGCAGGCCCCGCGGTGTCTGGGGATTCTTGAAGCGAACCAGCCCCGCCTCTGGCATTGGGTTGACGGCCACAATCACCGCCCCGTTGCGCTTTGCCTTCTCCAGGCTGGTCAGCATGCGGGGGTGATTGGTGCCGGGGTTCTGGCCGCAGACGATGATCAGCTCGCTGCGCTCGACGTCGGCGAGGGTGACACTGCCCTTGCCGATGCCGATCACTTCCTTGAGCGCGACTCCGCTGGATTCGTGGCACATGTTGGAGCAATCGGGCAGGTTGTTGGTGCCGTACGCGCGCACAAAAAGCTGATACAGGAAGGCGGCCTCATTGCTGGTGCGCCCTGACGTGTAGAAGACCGCTTGATCGGGTGTATCCAGCTGATTTAGCTGCTCCGCCACCACCGCGAACGCCTCGTCCCAGGAAATCGGCTGGTAGTGATCCGCTCCTGCGGGCTTGATCAGCGGCTCCGTCAGTCGACCTTGCTCTTCTAGCCACCGGTCAGATTGCATCCGCAACTGGCTGATCGAGTGCTCCTGGAAGAACTCCGCACCGATCCGACGCAGGGTGGCCTCGGCCGCGACGTGCTTGGCGCCGTTCTCGCAAAATTCGACCGCCTTGCGCTGGTCCGGCCAGGCGCAGCCCGGGCAGTCGATTCCGTGGGGTTGGTTGAGCCTGCGCAGGGTCTTGACGCTGGTGGCAAGGCCCATCTCGTCCAAGGACCTCTTGACGGTGACCCCCAACGCCGGCCAACCGGCCGCACTCTTCTCTACCGGGGTGATCCTGGGCTCGCGCACGGGGTCTGAGCGGGGTGCCCGGGTGGTCACCCTCGCCCTCGCTCAACCCGAAAGGCTTCCTTGAGCTTGGCTGCAGTGACCTCAAGGTGCTCGGGGATCACCTTGACGTCGGCCAGAATGGGCATGAAGTTGGTGTCTCCATTCCAGCGCGGGACCAGGTGGAAATGGAGGTGGTCGTCTATTCCGGCTCCTGCTGCTCGGCCTTGATTCCAGCCGCCGTTGAGCCCCTCGCAGTTAAGGTGCCGCTGCAGCACTCTGGTCGCCACCTGGAGCTCCTCGACGACCGCCGTCAGGTCCGCCTTAGTCAGCTCGACGAGGTCGCCGCCGTGGCGAATAGGCGCCACCATGAGA
>JBAUWA010000055.1:0-2466 GCA_049583555.1 Candidatus Dormiibacterota bacterium
GGCGGGCACGGCGGCCGCCGCCGAACTTCGGCCTGAGCCGTTCGAGGTCGGCTTGGGGCTGCGCTTGGGTGGGATCTTCGACTTGACCGGTACCGGAGCGGCGAGGCCGGCCTCGACGGCGATAAGAGCCTCGAACTCGGAGGGCTCGAGGGGCTCGGCGAAGAAGAACCCCTGGAGCATCGGGTCACTGCTCATCGCCTCTAAGAGCGCCACCTGCTCGGCCGTCTCCACCCCTTCCACTACCACGGTCAAGGAGAGGGCCTTGCCCAGATTGACCACGCTCTCGGCGACGGCCGCCCCGGCCGGGCCGTCGGTGAGCTTCTTCATGAAGGAGCGGTCGATCTTGAGCTCGTCCACCGGTAGGTGTTGCAGCTGGGCCAGTGATGACTGGCCGGTGCCGAAGTCATCGATGGCGATCCTGACTCCCGTCGCCCGAAGCGCGCGCAGCTGAGTGGAAGCGTGGGCCACGTCCTTGACGATGGTGCTCTCGGTGACCTCCAAGATCAGCTGGTGGGGATCCAGGCCCGCGCTGGAGATGGCACCGCGGACGTCCTCCAGTAGGCTGGCCTGTTGCAGTTGCCGAGCCGAGACGTTGACTGAGAGCCGAAGATGCGGTACCGCCGGGTGACCGCGGCGCCAATCCCCCACCTGGCGGCAGGATTCGTAGAGCACCCATCTCCCGATCGGCACGATCATTCCGGTTGCCTCGGCGATCTCGATGAAGTCGTCGGGTGAGACGATCTCTGACCGGTCGGGGTCCTGCCAGCGAAGCAAGGCCTCCACCCCGACCAGGCGGTGCTCGACGCCGGTGAGGATTGGCTGGTAGAGCAGCCGCATCTCGCCCCGATCGAGGGCGCGGCGCAGGCCGGTCTCGACGTGCATCCGCTGCACCGCCTGCTGATGCAAGAGGGGGTGGAACTCGACGGTCCGTCCCTTACCTTCCGCCTTGGCCTGATAGAGGGCGATGTCGGCGTCGCGGAGGATGGCGTCGGCGTCGGCGGTGGCGTACTTGGTCGTGATCATGCCGATGCTGACCCCGACCGTCACCTCCAACGCCTCGGACGCGAGGATCGGCTGGGCGACCATCTCGCCGATCCGGTCGGCTATAGCAGTCACCACGTGGGTGCTGGCCACCTTCTCGACTAGGACCGCGAACTCGTCCCCACCCAGCCGAGCGCAGGTGTCGGCGGGACGAAGGCACTCGGCGATCCGGCGGGTAACTTCTAGGAGCACGATGTCGCCAACGGCATGCCCGTAGCTGTCGTTGATGGCCTTGAAGTTGTCGAGGTCAATCGAGAGCAAGCCCAGGGTGGAGCGGCCGTCCCGGCGGGCGCGCAGGGCGTGCTCCAGCCGGTCCCGGAGCAGGGCTCGGTTGGCGAGGCCAGTCAGGGGGTCGTGGAGAGCCTGGTGGCGGAGCTGGTCCTCGAGTTCGCGGCGCTCGGTGATGTCCCGGCCGGTCACCACCACCGCCCGGACATATGTGTCGTGGAGCAGGTTGGTGAGATAGACCTCCAGGGTCCGCCAGCTGCCATCGTGGTGTAGGACCCGGCATTCCAGCCTTCGTCCCGGACCGCGTTGGGACCGGGTCTCCTCCAGGGCCAGCGCCACCCGCTCGCGATCGTTGGGATGGAGGATTCCCGCCAGGTTGAAGTCACGCTCAGAGGGCAACCGGCGGCCCAAGAGCGCCTCGACCGAGGGGCTGACATAGCTGAACGCCTCGTCCTCCCCGATCGCCATGATCAGGTCCGAGGAGTTCTGGACCAGCGAGCGGAAACGGCCTTCGCTACGGCGGAGGTCGTCGGAGATCGCGGCCCGACTCAAGGCCAAGGAACACTCGTCGGCCAGGATCTCCAACAGCTCTCTCTGCTCCTTTGGCACCGGGCCAGCGGTGGCGATCGCGAATCCGCCCCGGGGCTGGCCGTCTGTCAGCAGAGGGATGACATGCAGCTGGGTCAGCCCGGGAGAGATGCGAAGGACTTCAAGGAGCTGCTGCCGGGCGGCTTGATTACCGTTCACCGGACGAATGCCGAGAAGCACGTCGACCACTCCCGAGACCAGCTTGTCAGCCCTGACCCGGGTCTCCTGGGCTGGCCGCTCGAGGGAACGGTCCGAGGCGATGATCCGGAACTCCAGCCCATCCAGCATCGCCAGGGAGACCTGGACCTTGCCGGGACCGCCGACCACCTCCACCGCCACCCGCTGCACCGCCCGGTACACGGCGGTGGGGGTGCTTGCCGCCACCAGCTCGATGGCGGCCTGGCGGAGGGTGTGCTCCTGCCTCACCGCCACCTGCCGGCGAGCGATCACCGAGCGCAGCAGCTGCATCATCACCGCCACCATCGCCAGCGCCAGAATCCCGGTGAAGGCGCGCTCCAGAGCGCCGGCGGCGTGGGCGCTGCCGGCGACCACCCCGACCGCGGCCAGGTTGGCTGCCATGAACCCGACCGCTACCCCGATCGATCCCTC
>JBAUWA010000056.1:0-20284 GCA_049583555.1 Candidatus Dormiibacterota bacterium
TGGTGTTGTCCTGCGAAGTGGTGATGGGTGTCACCTGGTCTGTCGAGATGGTTGGACAGTCCTTGCCGACCCAGACCGCCTCGCTGCCACAGCTGCTCGCAAGTTGGATCGGGGAGCCGCTAACTGGCGTGACCGTCACCGAGGCCACCCACTCGTACTCGCCGGCTGCGGTAACGACGGGGCTCCCCGGGGGAGTCGAGGCGGTGCCTCCGGCGCTCAGCGAAATAGCGGAGCTCGTGAACACCGGTGTCCCGGAACAGTTATCACCCGAGTAGAGGGTGAAGATCACGCTGCCGGTGGCCCCGGTGTACGCCGAGAAGCCACTCACGATGGCGCTATCGCCAACGCTGTTCCCGACGCTGGTGGAGCTCGGTGACGCGGTGGTCGTGACGCACAGAGGGACCTGCACTGTGACCGGCTCGCTGTTGCATCCGCTGTGCTGCTGCAAGGTCTCCTCGCCGTCGTTGTAGACCGCGACCCAGTAATAGCTCTCCCCCTCGGTCGCATCGGCAGGAATCTGGTAGCCGGTGTTGGGTGTGCTTGTGTTGAGAGAGGAGAGGTCCTCGGTTAGAGGGCCACTGTTGTCGCCCGTGTTTGTGTCGGCCACGGGGACCGCATAGGTTTCGAGGGCGCCAGATCCCGAGTAGCTGAAGTCCGAACAAGAGGTGGGGAGCGCTCCCTGGTAAAGGTAGAAGTCCAGGGTTCCGCTCTGAACATATTCGAAGGTGCTGGTGAGCACGGCCGTGTCGTAGATGAACTGGCCAGGCGCAGCCTGCTGGCCGGTGGTGCCGGCGCCTCCCCACGATGCGTAAGTTGTGGTGGCTACAGAGTAATCGCTGGCATTCCAAGCGAGCACCGTCGTGGCGGTGAGAGCAGCGGCGAGGCTAACAATGCCCACCGCCCCGGCGATAGACATGGCCCTGCCGACCTTGTCCAGGAAGCGTCGATCTGTCTTCGATCGGTTCAAGCGAGTTCTCCTCCACGCCAAGGCTGCTCTCCGGTTCCGTCATCCGCGACCGAGCCCTGGCTGGTCACGGCATCCTTCCAGATCGATCTAACCACTTCCGTAACCACCGTTGTGGATCAGGACACGAGTTATTGACGCACCGTAACCCTTCTGTCACCGGATAGTGAACCCGGGAGAGAGGCGGGGACTTCGAAGTGGGGTGATGGATGCATCTCGCCGCGAGGCCGCGGCGCACCTCCTTCCCCCGACCATCCTCACTGCAGTCGAACCTTATCCCAATCGAACACACTGGGCCCGGCCCCCACCTCACCACCCTCGGTGGAGTCGTGGCGGCGGAGCTGCCGACCGATTGAAGATTTGGTCACAGCGCCGTTACCGAGTCTTCAGCTGAGCTTGAGTTGGCGCGATCTTGAGGGTCACAAGCTGCTGTTAGGATCAGCCGCCGTGGCCCAGCCCACTACTGCGCCGGTCCCCCAGCTGCGACGGCTGCGGCTGAAGAACGGACTCGATGTGGTGCTGAGCTCGGAGCGGAGCTCGCCCACGGTGGCGGTCGGCATGTATTACCGGGCCGGCTTCCGCCTCGAGGAGAAGGGGCGGACAGGATTCGCCCATCTCTTCGAGCACCTCATGTTCCAGGGAACCACCAAGGTGCCCAAGGCTGACTTCGGGCGGCTCATCACCGGAGCTGGCGGGCTCTTGAATGGATCCACTCGACACGACTACACCAATTATTTCGAAGTGCTTCCAGCTCCGGCCCTGGAGATGGCTTGCTTCATCGAGGCCGACCGGATGGACAACCTCGACATCAACCCTGAGAGCCTGCAAAACCAGGTCGACGTGGTTGAGGAGGAGGTCCGGGTCAACGTCCTAAGCCAGCCCTATGGCGGGTTTTCCTGGCTCTGGCTCTCCCAATACGCCTTCACGACCTACGCCAACTCGCACAACTTCTACGGTGAGTTCGCGGACCTCGAGGCCGCCACCGTGGCCGACGCCAAGGCCTTCTACGAGACCTGGTACGGGCCCGGCAACGCCACCTTGGTGCTGGTCGGGGACTTCGAGGTAGGTCGGGCGGAAGAGATCGTCCACCGCTACTTCGGCCCGGTGCCCGCGCGGCCAGCCCCTCCCCCGGCCCAGTTCGATGAGCCGGTCCCGAAAGTGCGCACCGAGCACCAGCGCCACGATCGTCTGGCCCCCAACCCCCGGGTCGCGATCGGCTACCGGACCGCCGCCTTCGGGACCCCGGATCACCTCCCGCTGGCGCTAGCCGCCCGGGTGCTGGCCGATGGCCGCTCCTCCCGGCTGCAACGGCGCCTGATTCGCGAGCGCGAGCTGCTGCTGCAAATCAACGGCGGGCCTCACTACCCCATCGGCGATTCCTTCGAATTCAAAGGACCGGCGCTCTTCACCATCGAGGCGACTCCCCGGCCCGGGGTCACCACCAAGGTGGCGGTAACGGCGGTCGACGAGGAGGTGGCTCGGCTGGCCGACGAGGGGCCCAGCCCGGATGAGCTGCTACGGGCCAAGCGCCGCGAGCTGGGCGCCTATCACGCCAGCACCGACAGTCGGCTGGGCCGGATGCGCGAGCTTGGGGTCCTGGCGGCGGTCCACGACCGGCCGGAGCTGGTGGACCAGCTGCCGAAGCTTTACCAACAGGTTACCGAGAAGCAGGTCCAGCAGGCGGTCGCCGACTGGCTCAGGCCCGAGCACTCCACGGTGCTCCACTGGCTGCCTAAAGCCGACGGACCCAAGTCATGAGCCCCACGGAGCGGGCGCCGGAACTCTCCGCGGACGTTCCCCGGCCGGGCCCAGTCCCGGCACTGCGGGTGGGCCGCCCCAGCCGTTCAACCCTAGCCAACGGGCTGGAGGCGATGGTGGTGGCGCGACCGAGCGTGCCCCGGGTGGAGCTGCGACTCACGGTTCCAGGAGGGGCTGCCATCGGACCCAGCGCGGCGGCCAGCGCGCTGCTGCGGGCGGGGATCCTGCTAGGCACCAAGCGACTCAACCAAGAAGAAGTCTCAGAGTCGATTCAGCGGCTGGGTGGTTCGTTGACCGTAGGCCAGGATCAGGACCGCCTTCAGATTGCGGCTTCCGCCCTCTCCGAGGCTGAGGAGGAGCTCTACCAATTGGTGTTCGCCCTGGCGGAGCAGCCCGCGTTTCCCGGCGACGAGCTGGAGACGGAAAGGGTCAAGCTAATCGAGGGCCTTCGTACCGCGAGGGCCACACCCGAGTTTCCCGCCTCGGAGCAATTGCAGCGGATCGTCTACGGCAACCATCCCTACGGCCGCCCCGAGCCGGAAGAGTCGGCCATCCGCAAGACCACCAGGCGCCAGCTCCAGGCTCTGCACCGGGCAACCTTCCTGCCCAGCGCAGCCCAGATCACGGTGGTGGGCGACGTCATTCCCCGGCGCACTCTCTCCCGGATCCGCAGCGCCTTCGCTACCTGGTCGGGGTCACGGCGCCGGCTCAAGGTCCCTCGGGTGCGACCACACCGGCGTCCCGACGTTACCTTCATCGACCGACCGGGTTCGGTGCAAACTGTGATCTTGGTCGGAGCCAGCGCCCCGCCTCCCGGCCACCCCGATCACATTCCGCTCAGCCTCGCCGTAGCGGTGCTGGGGGGTAGCTTCAGCTCCCGTCTGATGTCCAACCTGCGCGAGGACAAGGGCTACACCTACGGCGCCAACTCCCGATTGAACGGCCATCTCAAGGACAGCCTGCTAGGCGCAGAGATCGAGGTCCGCACCGAGGTCACCGCGGCCTCGTACGTCGAGCTCACCTACGAGCTGGGCAGGCTGGCGAGCGTCGAGGTTCCTCAGGACGAGCTGGAGGCGACACGCAATTACCTCGCCGGGGTTAGGGTGATCTTTCTTCAGACCCAGTCGGGCTTGGCCAGCTCCTTGGCCCAGATCCGCGGCCTGGGCTTGGACTATCGCTACCTGGAGTCCTACTCCGAGCGGCTGGCGGCCGTGACTCCGACCGAGCTGCGGCGGGTGGCCGCCCGATATCTGGCGCCCGCCCAGCTGACCACTGTCATGGTGGGCGATGCCGCCAAGGTGGCCGGCTCGGTCTCCAGCCTGGCCAGGCTCCGGATTCTTACGCCCAAGCGCGCCCGGGAGAGCTGACCGCTCCAGCATTCCGGCTTGGGTGAAGCCGGTCAGGGTTTGCCGCTGACGCCCAAGACCGCTCGCCCCAGCCAGAGGACAACAACCATCACGCCCACGGCACTGACCAGGCCAATCACGGTGAGGTCGAAGCCACCGGAGATGGGGATGTCAGAAAGCGCGTAGAGGGCCAGTGCGAGGGCACATCCGATCAGGCAGACGGTGAGCAGCCGAAGGCAGCGAAAGAGGACGACTCGCCCCGACTCGCTGACCGGCGCCGCGTTGTCGATCGACCAGAAGGCCAGCTCAGCCCCCGCCAGCAAGGCGGCGCCCAGGACCGGAGCGAGGATGGCCGGTCCACCCAGCGCCAGCGAGGTGCCCTCGGGGATCGCTACCGCCCCAACTGCCGGCACCACCAGCTGGGGCCGAGCTAGCATCATCACTGCGAAAAGGGTCGCGGCGCCGGCGGCCTCGATTCCCACCAGCAGGCTGACCGGCTCCCGCGCCGAGCTCAGTGCGGTCACGGCCAGTGCCGAGCCCAGGCAGAGTAGCGCCGATGCGGCGGGGATCAGGCGGCTGAGTGGCAGGCGAATCTTGGGTACTGACGATCTGAGATCAGACGCACTGCCGGGTGAGATCACTGCCATCACCTTGATACACAATCCGACGCACAACCGTAGGACGCCATCGGCACAACGGTCGCATACGAATTGTGCTGCCGATACCTCGTATGAAGTTGCCGAGCCGGATCGGGCCAGTCTTGAGCGGGACTCCCTGCCCTCAGCTCAGGGATTCGGGAGTAGGTGCACAGGGCTGCCTAGATATAGCACCTGAACCGAAATCGTGTTTCCAGCGAAGGCATCAGAGGCAACTTGATAGTAGAGATCCCAGTACGTCCCGGCCGTCGTTGTCGGGTTGTAGTTCGCGGGAACGGCAATGTCAAACTGCAGCCAGTTTCCGCGATAGATAGAGTCACCGCTATAATTCTCGTCCGTGCCTGGAATATCGGCGGTAGTTCCAGTTTGCACGGTTGCGGAGCACACTAGCGTCGCATTGGGAGGGGCGCAGTACGTAGCCGCGTAGCCCGCTGGATTTGGGCCAGCGTTGACTGGAATTGTGGTGGTTCCGGCAGTAAGGATACTGGTCCCGAGGTCGGTGATAGCCGGTTCATCACCTGTGGTCGCGGCCACGGTAGCCCAATCCAATGGCGATGCCGGACCGGACACCGGGGTATATGCGGGTTGCAGGATGCCCAGGTACGCGTTTCCATCTCCGGTGACACCGGGGTTGAACACTCGAACTGTGATCAACTTGCCAGCGTATTGAGCAGGTAGACTGAACAATGGCAATGCAAAAGCAGGCGTGACTGACCCGTGGATCGGGGTGTAGATGGTCATGTCCCCCATCCCTGACACCGTGCAGGTGGTGCTGCACGAACCAGTTCCGCCGCTTGGGGTGGTTGCCGCAACCGAGTAAGCGTTGTGGCCATAGGGGTAACCGTCCGGTGATGGGCCGGCGCTGTTGGTGTCGGGGTCATCGGTGCTGTCCGAGTTGCTGATCACCGCGCCGTTCCAGGCGAGGGTATCGACCCGAAGGCGAAAGTATTGTCCGCTCGAACCGCCATACAGGTCATACGAACTTCCGACCTGCGTGGTGTATGTGGTCTCGCTGGACAGCACGTTGTAGGTCTGATCAAAAAGGTCCGCGTTTACGCCGGTCGGAGCGTAGCTGGTGAGGGGGACCCAGCCGGTCAAAGAAACACCGTCGCAATAACTTGATGCGACCGGGTCATAGTCAGTCCCGTCCGCCGCCGCTCCAGCGGGGGGTGCATTGTAGACGCACGGGGTCGAACCCGTCACAGATTTTAAGGTCGCGGTTTGGCTTGAATGCGCCGGATTACAGGCAGAAGCATAAGTCCCCTCTTGGAAATATGAAAAGTCGTCTACCCCGGTATCGAGATCATAGGCGTTGAAGGGACAGAAGATATCCTGCTCCAAGGGGATGTCATTCGACCGGTTGTTGACGTCGGGCACTGCGAACAACGTGAATGCCATTGCATCATAGTCGGTCGCGGGATCGGCCTCGGCGGCGGGATAGGAGTCTGGGACAGGAAAACTACCGTCGTCTTCGTGATACGTATCCAAGCAGCTAGCGGTTGGAGCAGGTGCATCAGGACAGTCGGTGTCATCCCCGGGGTCAAAGCTAGGATTGTAGACCGAGATGCTGGCGGAGACGCCGGCGGGAACGTCGATTAGGAAATTCGATCCGCCAACGTCGTTGAGACACAAGTTGTTGGCGGTGCCACAGTCGGTGTTGCTCGAGCCGTTGGCATCGTCATCGCAGAGATCGTCGCCATCGATGCAACTGATTTGATGTACGTCGACGGGGCTAGCCACGCAGGAGGCGAGAGTTGGCCCGCAAGTATCCTCGACGTCGTCAGGACTGGTTGTGAAAGCATCTCCCTCGTGCCGCGGGTTGCCCCAACCCTCGGTGCGGAGGACATATTCTCCCGCGGTACCTAGCTCGCTCATGGTGTAACCGAGCTGGTTGCCGGGCTGTCCCAACTGAATTGGAGGCAGATATTCGGCCACTGCGGATGCGGTCACCTCGTGTTGGCCAAATCCCAGCAAGTCCAAAAAGTAGACTGGTGCCGGGGCCGTGATCGAGACTTCGAGCTGGCTGGCGGTGGGCTCGCTTACCGCGACGGTGACCTTGGCCGTGCCACTTCCACCGTCCACGTATCCGTTGCGCTGGGCGGTAAGGATTGCCTCGTCTTGGGCGTCCGTAACGTTGCCCGGCAGGTAGCCCACTCCGGAGAGGGCGGCCGCCGCAGCTGCCTTCTCCTGCTGGTCGCTATGGAGATAGGAGATGCCGGCATCGACCGCCAGTCCCATGAGGACGAAGAGCACCAGGGCAGAGAGGGCAAAGATCAGCAATACCTGCCCCTTCCTGCTGTGCTGCCAGGACTTCCTGGGACACGCAGGGCTAGACGCGGTCATGATCCCTCCGGCGGAAAGGTGATGTCGCTATACGTGCTGTCGGTCTGAGAGAAGAAGGTCAGGCCGGGGGCTGTAAACTTGAAGCTCACCGCGACTCCAATCGCCTCCTCATCGTCGATTGTCTGGGTGCGGTCGTCGAGCAGGTAGGGCCCGACACCAGCATTAGTCCAACAGGGTGCTGTCCCGGTGTGTCCTGTTCCGTTTTGCAGTTCCCAAGTGCTGGTTTTGCTGCAGTACTCGTAATTGTCACTGAGGACCGCGGTCGACGGCCCCCCATCCGTCGAAGCCGGGCAGCTCGGGAGCACGCCACTGGAATTGGGCTGGCAGGAGGCCGGCTCGTAGATCCATATCTCTTCAGGAGTGGAGTTGCTCAGTTGGTCCAGGGCAGGCAGCATCGAGGAGACGATCTCCCCGTCAACGGCGCATGGATCGTCCGCATTTTGCTGACACGAACCTGACACCTCAGTACAGGAGAGGGAGCCGGCCACCTCACCGCAGCTGTTGCCGACCTCGGCGGCTATCCGGGCCCCGTAGTCGGATGCTTGAGCGGCACCATCCTGATTGGCAATGAGAGCGGCCGCGGTCCAGACCCCGAGCAGGACGAAGAAAAACAAGGGGAAGACGACCGCAAGTTCAACTATCGACTGGCCGCGCTGGCGGCGTCGCCTCACAGGCTTTGCGGCTCTAGTCGGAACACATCGGTTGCAGTCAGCTTGAAGCTGGCCAAGCCGCCCACGGTGTTGTATGTATAGCTGATCACCAGCTCCGCGAAGTTGGGATAACCCGTGAGCCCGGTGGTCTGGCTCGTTTGGCGGTCCACCGACGGCCAGTTACAGGTGCCGGTACAGGACCAGACCCCCGACGCCTCGGTGTACTGCATCTCGCAGGGGTACCCTGAGCCCTCGCCATTCGCACCGCAGCCCGTGGTATCAGGAGTGAGAGTTTCGCCCGCGGTAGTGGTGACCGGGTCCTCCTCACGGATGGTGACCCCTGTCACCTTGGTCAGCAGCACGCTATCGAGGCCGGTCTCCTGGTCCATCACGGTGAAGGCGGCTTGATCGGCACCGCTGGCGCTGCCCTGGGCGGCGAGTTGGGCTGCTCCCACGTCCGCGGCGTGCTGGACAGCGTTGCGAGAGTAAAGCAGGAGGCCGCCGTTGATGATCCCGAAGAAAATAACGAAGAAGATCGGGGCTATCACAGCGAACTCAACGGTCGCCTGAGCCCTGCGGCCCTGACCCAGTCGGCGGTTGCGGAAACTCAGCACAAGCCACCATCGTTGGAGTGGAGTCCGACGTGATCCGAGACGGTTGTGGACTCCCGAACGAGGAGCAGGCTTGGCATTGCGGCAGCGGGCCACCTCGAGACGCCTACACCGACCTTCAAAGCGGCGTTCGCACGCCTCCGCGAGCCGCTAGGGCTTGCGCGCGGCCGAGCCCGAAACCTGTTTTTCACTTCCCCCACTCCAACAGTCCCGCTTGAGAGTAGTCGGACCGCCCATGTTCCCACTGGTCCAAACTGTCACGGTTCCGTAACAGGATCGTCATTGCGCGGGACGGTACTAGTTCACAGCGCCAAGCGAGGACGTCACCAAATCGTGCCTCTGACGTTAGTGGAATTCGTACGGGGAGCCTCCGGCTTCCTCGATCGGGCAAGTGTCCGGCAGCCTAGGCTGGAGGCCGAGGTTCTGATAGCTCATCTTCGCCAGGTAGAGAGGATCGATCTCTAGCTGTACTTCGAGCGTCCGCTCTCCGAGCCGACGTGACCCGCCTCCCTTCGATCTTGAGGCGACAGGCGGGTGGCACCCCGATGGTGTATCTGAACGTTGAGCATGACGTCTTTGGTCTGAGCTTCGCGGTCCAGGAAGGAGTGTTCGTCTCTCGTCCGGAATCCGAATCGCTAGTGGAGTTAGCGTTGGCCCGGGTGGCACCACCGGGGACGGCCGCGCTCCGCACGGCGCATCAACTAACGCGCGTCCGGCCGCGTGGTTCAGAACAACACACTTCAGGGTGGAGACAAAGGGAGATCGCGCGGTGAGAGTCTTTGACGTGTGAAGCTGCGTCCCCTCACTGAGGCGGGCGTAGACATGCTAGATCAGATAGAGAACGACCCGTCGGCGGTCGGGGAGCACATGTGATCCGGTGTCCGAGATCCCAGGATGAGGCGTCGCAGCAGGGAGCAGGACGGCAGCGTCGGAACGAGTGCTTCGATGCGGTCGATGGGCGCGGCGGACGGCGCTGACATCCAACTGCCTACGCCGCACTCCTGCGGGCGAACCTGCGGTACTCCCTAGCCTGGTCTAGCAGCGTCTCCAGTGCCACCCCGTGGGGCCATTCCAACACGATCATGCCGTCGCGCTGCAGGGAGCGCTGACGCGCGACACGGAGCAGTCTCCAAAGCCGCAGCGCCAAGGGATCGATGAGGTTAGATCTGGGCATGAAACGCTCCGGTGCGATCGCCAGCACCACCACGTCGAAGCCGCGGTGGTGCAAGTCCGCCAGCGCCCCCACGCTGCGGGCGTCCAAAAGCGGGCTGAGAGCGATGATGGTCGCGGACGGGGGCAACACCCGGGAGGGGATAACGTCAATGTCGCGCCAGGCGTAGCTGGCCACCACCTGGGTGTCCAGCAGCGCCTCCACCACCCGTTGAAAATGCCGTGGTCCCAAGCCGGGCAGGAGCCAGCGCACCACGCCTCCGAACCCGACCACGCCCACCCGGTCTCGTTCCCCAAGGTAGCCGTCGGCCAGTGCCGACGCGGCCCGGACCGCCAGGCTGAGCACCGAATCCTGGTCAAGCTCGAGGTCGGCGAAGCTGTCCACGAACAAGATCAGGTCGGCATTGCGCTCTAGGTGAAAGTCGTTGACGTGGGCGATACCAGTGCGCGCGGTCACCCGCCAGTTGACCCGCCGCACCCGATCTCCGGGCGTGAAGGCACGAATATCGGCAAACTCGAGCCCCTCGCCGTAGCGTCGGGAGATCCGATTGCCCGCGAAGAGCTGGGTTCGCGCTGGCGGCACTAGCTTGCGGAGCCTCTCGAAGCTGGGATAGACCCGGAGCCGTGCCGTTTCTCCCAATCGCTGGCTGTAGCTGATCAGCCCGAGCCGGTCCTGAGTCCTGACTGTTACCGGTCCGATCCGGTAGGAGCCCCAGCGGATTGCCAGCAGGGTCCAACTCACCTTCTCCGAACTACCCGCTGACGGCCGGACCCGGAGCCGCGCGCCCTTGGCCCCAGCCTGGATTCCCGGGGGCAGTTCGAGTAGCAGTTCGAGCCATCCCATCCCTCCCCGGCATCGCACCTCCGATTCCCAGAGCAACTCGTCTCCCTCCGCCGCCCGCTCGCGGTCGAGGCCGCCGCTGAGCTCGACCTCCGGCGGTGCCGCCGTCGCCAGGCCCCAAGCCAGCCACACCGCAAATGGGACCACCAGGGCGAGGACCGCGATCCGGTCCAGGGTCACCGCCCCCAAGGCCCCCACGGCCACGAGTGCGGTGTAGCCGGTCAGCCTCGGGGTCGGCCGCCGGGTCAACTCGAGATCGCCTCTCCCGGGGCAACCCGGGCCCGGGTCGGCGGCGTTGGCACCGTGCCCAGGCACTCCCTGACGACATCCTCGGCGTTGATCCTCTGGACCCAGAGCTCGGGACGCAGGATGAGGCGATGGGAGAGAGCTGGCGTCGCCACCCCTTTCACATCCTCGGGGACGACGAAGTCCCGGCCCGAGAGCGCCGCCCGGGCGCGTGAGAGTTTCAGAAGCGCCAGGGAGCCACGAGGGCTCGCCCCCACTTGAACACCTGGATGTCGGCGGGTGGCTTCGACGATGTCGACCATGTAGTACTGGATGTCGGCGTCAACATGGACCTCCTCCAGCGCCGCCTGCATCTGTAGCAAAAGGGCCAGGTCCACCACCTGACTGAGCTCAGGCTCGTCGGCGCGGCGAAGCTGGCGTCGCTCCAGCATCTGACGTTCTTGGTCCCGGCCTGGGTAGCCGACCCCGATCCGGATCAGAAAGCGGTCCAGCTGAGCCTCGGGCAGAGGATAGGTGCCTTCGTACTCGATCGGGTTCTGGGTCGCCAGCACCAGGAATGGCTTGGGCAGGGGCCGAGTTACACCCTCCACCGTCACCTGACGCTCCTGCATCCCCTCCAGCAGCGCCGCCTGGGTCTTGGCCGGCGAGCGGTTGATCTCGTCCGCCAAAACCAGATTGGCAAAGATGGGTCCCTCGCGCATCTCGAACTCCCCGGCGTGCTGGTTGAAGATGGAGGAGCCGGTTATGTCCGAGGGCATGAGGTCAGGGGTGAACTGGATCCGAGCGAAGCCTAGACCGCAGCCCTTGGCGAAGGATCGGGCCATCAAGGTCTTGGCCAGTCCGGGGAAGTCCTCGATCAAAACATGGCCGTCGGCGAGGATGGCTAAGAGCACCAGCTCCAGGACCTCCCGCTTGCCCACAACCGCCTTCTCAACCTCGTCGATGAGGCGGTTGGCCGCAACCTGCACCTCTGCCATGGCACTCACCGGCCTAAGCGCTCCAAGGCGTCGAGAATTGCCACCAGATCCCTCTGCTGGGGACCTCTTCGGGGCGAGCTCAAAGACTCGGGAGTGTCGGGCAGGAGCAGGGAACTGAGCTCGGGTCCCAGCACTGCCACCGCCCTCTCGGGGTCACGCTTGAGGGAGATGCCACGCGTCATCAGTTGGTCAGCGGCGATCTCCCTGAGCCGCGGGACCACCTGGAGTTCGTACTGGCGCCGACTGGCCCGGCTGACTCTTAGGGCATCCCGAAGCTGCTCCAGCTCCGGCGGAATCGAAGGATTGCCGGCGGGAGCCGACTTCCTCGCGACCGGCACGAAATCCGGGCTGCGCCGGAGCTCTTGGATGAGGGAGAAGATGATCAGCGCCCCGACTGCCAGGACATAGGCGCGTCCTACCTGGCTGGCATCGACCCCTCCCCGCACCAGCACCACCACCACCGCCAGGGTTCCCGCGGTCAGCAGGGCCAGGGCGGGACCGTAGCGCTCGAGGAAACTGACCTCCGGCCCTCTCGCCATCTCTACCTCCACCAGTGGCGCTCTCAGCCATCGGCGCAGCCGCGGCCGGAGTGAGCCGAGGATACGGCCCGGGTCAGCCCGCCAGCTCGGCGCGGAGACCGGACAGCGCCGTCTCCGCCTCATTCCTCATCCCAAGGTCGACGGCCTGGACCGAGAACCGAGCGGTCTCAAACAGTTCGGTGAGACGAACTAGGGCTCGGCGACTGGTGTTCAGTCGGCCCAGAGCGCGCTCCAGATACTCGAGCGGGGTCTCGAAGGGCTCGGGGCCCAGACCTACCTTTGTGAGGACGGCCTGCATCCGCTCGTAGGCAGTGATCACGGCCTGCCTGGGATCTGCGCCCAGCCCCAGTTCGACCAGGCTCTCGTCCAATGCCTCGGTCAGCTCCTCGGACAGCAGCGACGGTTGGGCCGTCGCCAGCGCCCGCCTCCTTCGAGATCGCACCCTGGCCACAAGCAGGGCCGCCAGCAAGATCAGACCCACCGCCGCAGCCAGCACGGTGGCCTCCGAGACGGTCACGGTCGCCACCTTGGTGACCAAATGCGCGCTCAGACCCGACCCGCGCGGGATACCGGGTCGGGTAACTGCTAGAGGGTGGGGCCGCCGCTTCAACAGCACCACCAGCAAGACTCCGAGACCCACCACGATCCCGAAGGGCAAGGCGGCCATGGCCAGCAACGAGCGACGGGGAAACCTCACCAGAGGCGGGCCCTTCTTGCCAGCCTGGCGCAGCCGGCGCCACGGTGCTACGACCAGCGCCGCCACCACGATCAGCTCGAAGGCGGCGATGGAAACCACCAGCACGACCTGGACCAGCGACGCCATGAGGTCGGCGCCTAGCCCCTGGTTGGGCGCACCACTTGGCCCCAGCGAGTAGTGGGCCCGGACCGACAGCGCGACCAGAGCCAGCAGAGCCAGGATCGCCAGCGCCGCCAGCCAGCGAGAACGACCCGTAAAGCCCCCGGCGCCGCGGCTTGCGCTCGTCTTGCCCACCTCGATCCTCACATCACGTTGGCTTGTTCAGGCTACTTGGGATCGATCCAGGCTAGCAGCGGGATGGCGGCACCCACCTCCCCCCATGAGGTTCACCGCGAGCGGGACTAGGCCAGACCGGATGCCACGGGCTGGTGCAGGTCGCCCCCGGCCACCTCCGTCGACGCCGCAGCCGGGGTTCGAGCCAGCCCAACCACAATCGCAACTAAGACCAGGTTGCGCAGGGCTACGATCGCGGTCCCAACCGGGTCAAGTTTGGCGACCGAGCCAAATAGGTAGGGAAACTCGGCCTGCGTGAGCAGAGCCATGGCCAGGCAGACGGCCAAGAGCATCCGGCCCCGAGCCCGCCCAGCCTCGGAGCCAGCGGCCAGCGCCAGCACCGGCAGCAGTGCCAGCAGGTATTGCGGCGACAGGACCGGGGTGGTAGCCAGCCCCACCCCCATTGCAAAGGCCACCGCCGTGGCCGGACGGAGTCCCTCTCGAGCGAAGTAGACCGACCCCCAAACCAGAGCGGCAACCCCGATTACCGCCACCAGTGCTGCCACCCAGGTGACCTGGGAGCCGGAGACCTGCTGGGAGCCCAGGCTCCCACCGTAGCTGGTGAGCTTGAAGATGGGACTCAGCAGGTAGCTGATGGTGGCAGGGACGCTCTCAATCTCCACTCCGCGATGGAGGCTGGTGCTGGCGGCCGAGAAGAAGTTGCCTCGTGACCAGACCGCAAATGCCAATACCACGACACCTGCGGGGACCAACCCCAACAACACCGCGCCCAGCCTCGGGCCTAGCCCTTGCCGCCAGGTCTGCCCATCTCGGGGCCAAATCGCCCAGACCAGCACGGGCAGAACTGCGACCGCAGCGGTTTCCTTGACCAACACCGCCAGGGTCACCAGCGCCACCGCCAGAGCCACCCGGCGGCTCCGCAGGGCCAATGCCGCCCCCGCCAGGGCCAGCCCCTGGAGGCCGTCCAGGCGTGTGACCACCACCGGACCCATGGCGATCAGCAGCAGGCCAGCGGCGAGTGCAACCGGAAAGGCAATGCCGAGTCTCTGGCAGGCGCGGTGCAGCAGCCAGAGACCAAGTCCCAGAAGCGACAGCAATTCCACAGCGAAGCCGAACGAGTAGTACGAGCCGGCGAGCACGGCTGGTATCGCCAGCAGCAGGGTGAGAGGCGGGTAGACGAACACCAGCTGGCGGTCGGGCTTGGTGAGAAAACCTGGCCCGTAGGGCATGTGGCCGCGGACCAACCCTTCCGCAGCGTGCTCCAGGTAGATGGTGTCCGGGATGGCGGATCCAACTAGGTCGTGAAGCGAAAAGACGTGCAGCTCGGTGAGCATGACCGGCACCAGCGCCAGCGCCGTCAGGGGAACGATCAGAAGTCGCGCCGTGCGCGCCACGTCCGAGTCCTTGTGCACTGCGCCGCGCCTAACGCTGGACAAGGCGCCGCGCGAGGTGGGAATCACGGGAAATGGGCGAAGCAGGATTCGAACCTACGACATCCTCGGTGTAAACGAGGCGCTCTACCACTGAGCTATTCGCCCTCGAGAGATCCAGGGTAGCGCTAGTTCTGTTAGGACCCCCGGAGAGTGACGCAACTGCCCCCGAGGAATCACGGCGCAACGCCTGCAATCGGCACCGCTGCCTCATATGACACCCGGGGCAGGGCCGAAGCGTCGGCTACAGGCGGCACCAACTTGCGGAAATCATCAAGTGCAATCGCGGCGATGACGCCCATAGTGACCAGGAAGTAGTAGTTGAAGAAGGCCCACTTGGCCAACAGCAAGGCGACTACCAGGAACGCTGCGCCCCGGTAGAAAGCGTTGGACCAGTTCCGCGGACGGGTCACCGCCAACAGCACCAGCACCAGCAGTGAGCCGGCCGGCCATACCCAAATCGGCAGCCAGGCGCCGGTCTCGCTCAGCCACACGGAGTCGAGGTCGAGACCATCAGCGCGAGGAGGTAGGTGCAGTTGGGTTAACACGGTGTAGGAGACGAAATGGGCGGGACCAACCCAAACCGCGAAGGGGACGAATATCAAGAGGGCTAGCGCCAGCGCGGCCAGGATCTCGATCCGGGCACGGCGAAACCAGAGCAACGGCAACACCAGCAAGGGAAGACCGGTGGCGACGGTGGCAACTCCCACACCGAGTACCGCCACCGAAGCGGCGCGATGCTGATCACGGAGCACCAGCCACAGCGCGACCGCCGCGATGAAGAAGATCTCTGCCCACGCCTGGCGAATCATGAAGGGCCAAAAGGGCAAGGTGAGGCTGAGCGCCAGGCACCTCCAAGCCAACCCGGTGCCGCCATGGCGTTTGGCTAAGACAGTGAGGGCAGCGATGACAGCAGCTGCCGCCAGGAGATTGCTGACACGGACATCGCCCAGCAACCGTCCCGGGACTGATAGCAGCAGCACTCCAGGCCAGAATGGGTAGTGGGCGAGAGGTAGGTGGAGTGTGGTGGTGAGATAGGCCCCGAAATACGGGTCCTGGCCATGAAGAAGTTGCAGGCTGCCCCTTTGGGTGAAGTCGAATACGTCGATCGGGGCCTGACCCCACCTGATGTGCTCGATGAGGACGGTGATGCTCATCAAGCCTGCGATGACGCATCCGCAAACTCGAACCAGGGTCCCTGAGAAGACAATCGCCACCACCGCCCCGACGCCCCCAAGGATCGGCGCCAGCCAACCTATCGGCGTGCTGCTGTGGAATAGAAGCCCGGTGCTCAGCGCTCCTAGGAAAACCGCTGCGCCCCAGGTCGCCGTCGCCGCCGGGCGTCCCGAGCCAGTGGCGGTGAGCATCAAAAGACAGGCGCCGACGACCACCACAAGCAGGCTTGCCGGGCTGTACTCCCCGCTGGATCGGGCGCAGCCAAACCCGATCAAAACAATCGCCGCCAAGCCGTAGCCCTCCCGGGACGGCCGCCTCAAATGCCAGCCGAAGGGGAGCTCAAGCCACACTGGCCACGTCCGCTCGGTGGCCGACTCCCCGAGGCCCACCGCGCTCACCGAACCGCTCGCTCCGCGTCCGGTTGTGCAGGCGGTAGTGATCGGGCCGCGTTGCCCGGCGATCTGTCAACTCGGACCGATGCCCGGCGAATCACCCGCCGAGCCTACTGGCTGGGTTGTGAACCTGTCCCCCGAGCCAGGTGACGGGTTGATTACGGAGCTAGACCGGGCGTGCCCGATGCGGTGGTTGGCTCTAGAGGTCCGACTTCGGGGCACGCTGGCGCCGACCGTCCAGCCTGGGCGGAAGCACAGTGACCGGATGGAGCAGATACACCTCCTGGCCGTTCAGCACCCGCTCTAGCACGGCGGATGGACTCTCATCGGCAAGGCAGGCGATGCCGCTCAGCTCAAGCTGCCGGCGCACTTCGGCCGGGACCGTGCGCTCTCCCTCAAGATTCAACTCCTCCAGGACCTCGAGGACACGGTCCAGCTGTCCAAGGCGCGATCGCCGGTCCGCTCGCTGCGGGCCGCTCTCACCCTCCCAGGTCAAAGCCGGTACCACCCGGCTCCGCGTCGCCCTCCCCCGCTCTTTGATCGTGCCCAAGAATCAGCGTGTAGAAATATGCCCCATGGCGGCCCCCACGTAAATAGGCAGTTTTGACCTAGGCGGGGCGGGGCGACTTTCATGTCGGCGACGCGGTGACACCGGCCGGGAAATCAAGGCTCAACTCGCTGAGATTGCCAGCTTCCCAGCGCAACCCCAGCGCGTGGGCCACGAAGGGACTGACCAGTTCCGCCAAGGCGACAGGGCGCAGGTCGCCAGAGGCGCTTGCCTCCTGCAAGGACGTCGCCCCTCGCCCCTCGATTCCGCAGGGCACTATGAGGTCGAAAGCGCGGAGATCGGTGGTGCCGTTGAGGGAGAACCCGTGGTAGGTGACCTTCCGCCCGCTCAGCTTCACCCCGAGCGCCGCCAGCTTCCCCTGGTGGTTCCACACTCCCGTGTAGGGCGGCTCGCGAAAGGCATCCACCCCCAACATCTGGCAGCTGTCGATCAGAGCGTCCTCCAAGGCCCGTAGGTAGGCGAAAGCATCGATCCCCAGCTGCTCGAGGTTGACGATTGGGTAGCCCACCAGCTGTCCGGGTCCGTGGAAGGTGACAGACCCACCCCGATCGACCTCGAAGTATTCGGCGCCGCTCGCCCGCAGACCGGCCTCACCTCTGAGGAGGTGCTCCGGACTGCCGCCGCGACCCATGGTGTAGACCGGGGGGTGCTCCAGAAGTAGCAGGACGTCCTCTGCCAGCTCACCTAGCGCTCGCGCCTCGGCCAGCCTCCGCTGCCAGTCCCAAGCCAGTTGGTATGGCACCGTGCCGCACCACACCACCTTGAGGGGCGGACGCCAGACCCCGGCCATTGCTAAGGCGCCCCGGCTCCGCTCGGCACTACTCCGCTAGCGGCTCCTGCCAGTGCCTGTTGGTGGGCGTGATAGGAACTGCGCACCAAGGGACCCGACTCAACGTGAGCGAATCCCAGTGACATCCCGTACTCCCGCAGTTCCAAGAACTCCTCGGGCCGCCAGAAGCGGTCGCAGCGGATGTGCTTCAGAGTCGGGCGCAGGTACTGGCCGATGGTGACCAGGCGGACCCCGTGTGCGCGGAGGTCCACAAGCACTTGCTTGACCTCATCCATCGTCTCACCCAGCCCCACCATCAAGCCGGACTTGGTTTGAGAGTCTGGCCCGATCTCGCCGGCGTGGCGAAGCACGGTCAGCGACCGCGCATAGAGCGACTTCGGCCTGACCCGGGGAAAGAGCCTGGCCACGGTCTCGATGTTGTGGTTGAAGACCTCTGGGCGTGCCGCCATCACGGTGGCGACGCTTACCTCCGACCCCTGGAAGTCGGGCGTCAGTACCTCCACCTGGCAGCCGGGCACCGTCCGGTGGATGGCCTCGATGGTGCGGGCGAAGATGGTGGCGCCCCCGTCCGGCAGGTCGTCGCGATCGACCGAGGTGATCACGGCATGCTTCAGGCCCATCTCGGCGACCGCCTCAGCCACCCGCTGCGGCTCGTCTAGGTCCAGCCCCGTCGGACGGCCCGACGTCACCGCACAGAAGGCGCAGGCCCGCGTGCAGATGTCTCCCAGGATCATGAAGGTGGCCGTACCGTAGCTCCAGCACTCCCCGATGTTGGGACAGCGCGCCTCCTCGCAGACCGTGTGAAGGCGCTTGCCGCGCATGATCTGGTCGAGTTCTGAGTAACGGCCCCCAACCGGCATCTTCACCGTGAGCCAGCTGGGCCGACGCTCCACCCCCGCGGGTAGCAGCTGCTGCCACATCGGTCGCCCGTCGCCGATGGGCCCGCGCCCAGGCACCAGATCCGGGCGGCGGTCCGGGACCACCGGCAGACTCACCTTTGGTCTAAGCGCTGTCGGTGATGGGCTGGGCTCCATCTGGCAATCCTAATCCCGCGGCGAGCCGAGCTCTGATCAGCTCTAGACGATCTAGAACAGTGCCGTGTCGGGGGTTACGGCCTCGAGGGTGCTCTTGACGGCTCCGAGAAAGCGGGCGGCGGCGGCACCATCGTTGATCCGGTGGTCGAAGCTGAGACAGAGGTTCATGATCGGTCGGATCGCGATTCCGTCCCCCACCACCACCGGCCGTCGAACCACCGCGTCCATGACCAAGATCCCCGCCTGGGGCTGGTTGATGATGGCCTGGGACGTAATGGTTCCCAGGGCTCCCGCGTTGTTGAGAGTGAAAGTGCCGCCCTCGACATCCTCCAGGCGGGCCTTGCCCTGCCGGGCACGCTCGATCAGCGCGCTGGCTGCCTGTGCCAGACCCGCCACGCTGTAGCTGTCGGCGTTACGCACCACCGGCACGATCAGCCCATCCCCTACCGCAACCGCCAACCCCAGGTTGATCTCGCTCCGCAGGACTATTGCGTCCTCCTCGAACACCGCGTTCATCGTCGGTACCGCCCGCAGAGCCAGGCAGGTTGACTTCATCCCGAAGTGGAGGAAGGTGAGGTCGGTGCCAGTAGCCGCAAGAAACTCTGCACGGCGGGCAGTTCGGGCCGCGGCCACGCCGCCCATATCTACCTCGACCATGGTCCAGGCGTGAGGCGATGTCGTGACGCTGCGCACCATGTGCTCGGCGATCGACCGCCGCATCGGGCTGAGCGGAATCTTGTCCCCCGGACGTGGCGGATCCAAGGGCGCCGGCCTGGGAGGAATCGCCTCGTTTCTAGCCGGGGCTGGCGCCTTTGCGGCGGTCGCGCCAGCTTCGAGGAAGACCAATACGTCTCGCTTGGTGATCCGCCCCTCGAACCCGGTCCCATGCACTCGAGACAGGTCGACGGCGTGCTCCTCGGCCAGCGATCTAACCGCCGGGCTGATGAAACCGGAGGCGCCGTTGTGGCCCGACCGCGACTCGACTGGGGCCACCGACGTGGCCGCCGGTCTCTCGGAGAGGGAGGCGAGCTCCTCCGCATCCGATTCCTCGGTCGCAGCCGCCGCCTCGCCCTCTTCTTCGGCAACCGTATCCGCCTCGGCGGCTGGCCCGGCGGGCGGCGCGGCATCGGGCGCTGCTGCCGCCTCCTCGGCCGCCCCTTCCAATGTGCAGATCGGCTCGCCGACGGATAGCCGCTGCCCCTCGGTCGCCAGAATCTCACCCACCGTACCGGCCGCTGGAGACGGCACTTCGGCGGTGACCTTGTCGGTGATCACCTCAACCAGAGAGTCGTAGCGTTCCACCTGCTGACCCGGCTTGACTAACCAGGTGCCGATGGTTCCCTCGGTTACCGACTCTCCCAGCTGTGGCATCGTGACCGTGATCGACATCGACTCTTCTTACCTCAACTTGGCCGCAGTCAGTAAGCGGCCAACTCCCTTAGCTTGAGCTCGATCTTCGCGGGCCCTAGGCAGTAGACCTCGGCCAACGACTCTGCGAACGGGATCGCGGGTATTTCAGGCCCGCCGAGGCGCATCACTGGGCCGTCCAAGGCCTCGAAGCATTTCTCCGCGACCAAGGCCGCCACCTCGGCCCCGACCCCGCCCGCAAGATTGGCCTCGTGAGCGACCAAGACCTTGCCGGTTCGCCGAGCACTCTCCACGATCAGGTCTCTATCCAAAGGCCGGACCGTGCGCAGATCCACCACCTCGACTTCGATCCCGTCGCCGGCCAACTTGTTGGCGGCGGCCACCACCTCGTGCACGGTGGCGCCGTAGGTAAAGCAGCTGATGTCGCGGCCCGG
>JBAUWA010000057.1:0-15655 GCA_049583555.1 Candidatus Dormiibacterota bacterium
GGCCACCACCTCGTGCACGGTGGCGCCGTAGGTAAAGCAGCTGATGTCGCGGCCCGGTCGGACTATCTGGGCGCGGCCGATCGGCACTAGGTACTCCTCGTCGGGGACCTCCTGTCGCAGCGATCGGTAGAGGCCCTTGTGCTCGAAGAAGCACACCGGGTCGGGGTCGCGAAGGGCAGAAAGCAGCAGGCCCTTGGCGTCATAGGGGGTTGATGGCAACACCACCTTCAGGCCCGGGATGTGGGCAAAGAGCGCCTCCAGCATCTGGGAGTGGTAGAGCGCCCCGTGAACGTGGACGCCGCCACCGCAGGGAGCGCGCACCACCATCGGGCAGTTCCAGCCGTTGTTCGAGCGGTAGCGGATCTTGGCGGCCTCACTGATCAGCTGGTCCATGGCCGGAGGGATGAAGTCCAGAAACTGGATCTCCGCTACCGGGCGCAGCCCGGCCAGCGCCATTCCGATGGCCACCCCCACGATCGAGGCCTCAGCCAGGGGACTGTCGATGACCCGTTCCCCGCCAAACTCCTGGAATAGTCCCGCGGTGGCTCCAAATACCCCTCCCTTCACCCCTACGTCTTCGCCCATCACAATGACCCGGTCGTCCCGTCGCATCTCGTCCCGGAGCGTGGTCTGCACCGCCTCCACGTAGGTGATTTCCGACACTTCTCAGTCGTCCCCGTAGACGTGGAGGAGGGCGCTGGCGGGATCAGGTACCGGGGCCTGGTCGGCCTCTTCCTGAGCTTTGTCGATCAGGCGCTGGCACTCCTGACGTATCTGATCGGCGTCGCCGTCGGCCAGGATCGAGCTGGACTCCAGGTCGGCGCGGAAGCGCTCGAGCGGGTCGTGGTGGCGCATCGCCTCCAGATCCTCCGGGGCGCGATATCGGCGCTGGTCATCGTCACTGCTGTGCGATTGCAGCCGGACGCACTCTGCCTCCAGGAGGGTGGGGCCACCTCCGCGCCGCGCTCGGTCCACCGCCTCCACCGCCGCCCGGTAGATAGCCAGAACATCGCCGCCGTCGACCGACACGCCCGGCATGCCGTAACCCGCGGCTCGTTCGGCCACGTGCTCGATCGCCATCTGCAGGGATTGCGGGACGCTGATCGCAAAGGAGTTGTTCTCAACCAGAAAAACCACCGGCAATTGGTGGATTGCGGCCCAGTTCAGACCTTCATGCCAGTCGCCCTCGCTGGTTCCTCCCTCTCCCACGGAGGCCACCACGACGCGGTCCTCATGGCGGTACTTGAAGGCCTGTGCCACCCCGACTGCGTGGAGGATCTGGGTGGCGACGGGGCTGCCGCCGCTGACGATGTTGTGCTGGCGGCTGGAGTAGTGAGAGGGCATCTGACGGGCCCCACTATTGGGATCCCCTGCCTTGGCCAGCGCCGCCAGGAGCTGGTCGCGGGGCTCCATCCCCATCACCAGTACCAGGGTGAGGTCGCGGTAGTAAGGGACGATCCAGTCGTAGTCGCGACGTAGGGCGTAGCCGACGCCGACCTGGGCTGCCTCATGGCCCTGACCGGAGATCGCAAAGGGGGCCCGCCCTTGACGGTTCAGCACCAGCACCCGTTGATCGAGCAGACGACCGAGCACCATATCCCGGTACATCTCCCGCAACCGGTCGCGGGTCAGCCCGGCCGCTCCCACAGGAGGTGACTCCGTCAGTGCCATTCGTGCCCGCCTTCGTGAACTTGCGACGACCTGCGCCATCCTAGCGCCGCCGACTCGGGGCCAGAGGGGCCGAAGTCGCATCGAATTGGGTCAGGCCGCCAGCGAGCGCCGAACCCCCACGAAGCTGCCCACCGACCCCAGGGCCCCACCAGCGACGATCAGCGCCACCACGGTCAGGGCGGCAAATCGCCAGCCGATCCCCAGAGCCAGAGCGTGGCCGCCCCCAAATCCCAGTCCCGCGGCGAGCAGCATCACCGAGGCTACCAGTGCCGAGAGCACTCCGACGATCACCCCTTCGAGGATGAAGGGCCAGCGCACGAACCAGTCGGTGGCTCCGACCAGCTTCATGATCTCGATCTCTCGGCGGCGAACGTAGGCAGCGGTCCTGACCGAGATGGTGATGATCACCAGGGCCACCGCGCCCACCACCGCCACTACCAGGCCACCGCCGAGCTGGGCGATGAAGATGTAGCGCTCCAAGCGAGGGATGACGTCGGCGTTGTAGTCCGTGGGATGGGGCCCGGTGTCTAGGATCGCCGAGGTCCTTACCTCCCGGTTCAGTTGAGACACCGCCTTGATGTTCCTGAGGTGGAAGTTGATTGAGGCCGGCAGGGGGTTGCCGGCCCCGGACCTCTCCAGCAGGTTGATGGCCTGACCCAGGCCCAGGGTGCTGCCGGCCTGCTGCGCCGCCTGATCCTTGTTCTCAAAGGTGGCTCGGGCGACAGAGTGCTGGTGCTCCAGGGTCTGCTCAAGGTTCACCTCGCTGGCGAAGGAGACGTGGTCGGCCATGAACACCTTGAGCACCGACGCCTGCGACTCCTCGGTCTGAAGCACGCCGTCCAGGGCATGGACCACGACCACAGCCATCCCGGCCCCCAGCAGGGTGAGGGTGATGGTGAGAACGCTGGCAAGAGCGATACCGCGGTTGCGCACGATGTTCTGAAAGGCGACCCGAGTCACGAACTTAAGCGCTGGGATCGGGTTCACAGGATGGCGTCCCCATCTCGGAGGTAGGCCCCCTCGGCCTCATCCCGAACGATCATGCCGTCCTCGATCGCCAAGACCCGGCGGCGGCAAAGATCGACCACCTCGCGGTTGTGGGTGGCCATCACCACGGTGGCCCCGCGGTGGTTGATCTGCTGGAGCAGCTGCACGATCCCCCAGCCGGCGTCAGGATCCAGGTTGCCAGTGGGCTCATCGGCCAGGAAGATCCGCGGCCGGTGCACCAGCGCCCTGGCGATGGCCACCCGCTGCTGCTCACCTCCCGAGAGCTCGGTTGGAAAGGAGCTGAGCTTGTCCTCTAGCCCGACGATATACAGTGCCTCCCCGACCTTCTCCTTGAGATGGGGACGACCAGGATCGGTTACCTGGATGGCGAATGCCACGTTCTGCTCAACTGTGAGATTGGGCAGCAGCTTGAAGTCCTGAAAGACGATCCCCATCTTGCGGCGCAGCCGGGGCAGATGGCGGTGCTTGAGCCGAGCTAGATCCTGACCTTCAACGAGGACGTGGCCATGGGTAGCCCGTTCTTCGCGGATCAGGAGCCTGATCACCGTCGACTTGCCGGCGCCGCTGGCCCCGACGACAAACACGAAGTCGCGCGGACGCACCGTGAAGGAGGCATCCCGGATCGCCGCCTGACCGTTGGCGTAGATCTTGGTGACCTTCTCGAAGACGATAATCGGCGGCTCGATTCGGGAGAGCTCGGTACTCCCGACGGTGGCTGCCTTTGTGACCGGTCGCGGCGGGCTGGTGGTGATCGACATCAGGGGAGGCTTGGTCCTCGTGCCAGGCGGACTGGCAGCCGACGGGCGGACCCCCAAGAGGGAGAGTGGCGAAGCCCTTGGCCGTTTGCGATTTTCGCCCGAGTATAACCGCCGCACCACGACTCGGCAGCCGGGGACACGAACGTTGCTGCGCTGCGATAGCAAGCAACGCCGGCGTGGAGGAGCATGTCAACGGCGGCGCGAGCAACTGCGCTGACGGTCAACCCGTCTCTAGGTCCGCTCCGAATCACCACCCTCCTTCTCGCGTTCGGTGGCTTCCTGACGCAGGTAAGCCTCAATGAAAGGATCGATTTCGCCTTGCAGAACCGCATCGACGTTGCCCACCTCCACCTGGGTGCGGTTGTCCTTGACCAGGGTGTAAGGCTGCAGCACGTATGAGCGGATCTGATTACCCCATTCCGGCGAGATAAGATCACCCTTGAGATCGGCGAGATGGTCGAGGCGCTGGGCGCGCTGATAGTCGAGCAAGCGGGAGCGCAAAACCCGCCAGGCAGTCTCGCGATTCTGCTGCTGGGAGCGCTCGTTCTGGCAGGTCACCACGATACCTGTGGGGATGTGTGTCAGTCGCACCGCTGATGACGTCTTGTTGACATGCTGCCCACCGGCCCCGGAGCTCCGATAGACATCGACGCGAACATCCTTGGCGTCAATCTCGACCTCAACTTCATCAGGAATTTCCGGATAAACCTCAACCAAGGCGAACGCGGTGTGACGTCGGTGGGCGGCGTCAAAAGGGCTAATTCGCACCAACCGATGCACGCCCTTCTCGGCCCGTAACTGCCCGTAGGCGTGACGTCCGCTGAACCGCACGGTAGCGCTCTTGATGCCAGCTTCATCACCCTCGGATTGATCGAGAAGGTGCGTCTCCATGTGGTGGGCCTCACCCCACTTGAGGTACATCCGGAGCAGCATCTCGTTCCAGTCCTGCGCGTCGGTCCCGCCCGCGCCCGCGTGCACCGAGAGCAGGGCCGGATAGTCCGAGTAGGGGTCCTGGTACAGGAGGTCGAGCTCCCGCTGGTCGAGCTCCTTCTCGAGGGCGGAGAGCTCAGCGCTCACCTCCTCCTCGCCGGCGGTGTCCTCTTCCAGCAGCTGGGCCAGCTCGCTCGCGTCTTGGGCTCGCCGCCCCAGCCCCTCCAGCTCCTGGATTTCGCCCTGCAGCCGGCTGAGCTCCTGCGAGGCCTTCTGAGCCTGAGTCGGATCATCCCAAGCGCCGGGCCGCCCTAGCTCCTGCTCTAAAGTCTCAACCCGAGCTTGCTTACCCTCGAAGTCAAAGATGCTCCTTGAGCTGAGCCGCCCTACCGGCGAGCTGCTGGGCGCGGTTGATCAACTCATTCATGTCTCGGCCTCGAGTTTAGCCGCTGTCATCCGACTTCGACCCGAAAGCGCCCTGGTGCTCTCGAGATCGAGGCCGCCCTGGACCGATCTCGGGTTGCTACGACTCCGTCACCCTGCTCCCAGCGATGCCTGAACATACTTTCGGCATGGCCGCTGAGGTCTCAAAGTCGATGGTGGTCCGGGACCGCTCCTACCCACAATCAGCCTCCCGGCCTAATCGCTCGCCATCGCCGTGAGGAAGCTCGACGCGCGAACTGTCGTGGGGGCCCTGGTCGTGGGCCTGTTCGGGTGGACCCTGTTGGTGCTCTACCTACCGATAGCTCTCAATCACCACGTGCCTCTCGGTGAGGGCACCGACTTTTTCGGGTACCGCGCCGTAGCTTGGGACCTACTCCACCGGCTGGACCCGTACAAGATCGCGGCACTGCATCAAGGAATGCACGCCGCCGGAGTCGGAGGGAGTTTCCCACGCTACTACGCCTTCGCCCTCCCCCTCTGGGTTGGATTTCTGTTTCTCTGGGCGCCGAGCCTGCCACTCACAGCCAGCTTCATCGTCTGGGCCGGCTTGTCCATCGGGCTGGTTCTCGCTAGCGCCGTGTTGCTGGCGCGCTGGCTGGGGTGGAAACAGCCCTGGGTGGTCGGGCTGCTGGTAGTGGCCACACCGGCCGCAGCCGTTGGCTACATGGTCGGCCAGCTGGACGCCGTTTTACTCTTCCTCTTGACGCTGGTCCTGCTGGCGGCCTCCAGCAGAAAGTACTTCTGGGCAGGACTGGCGGCCGGATTCTTCGTTGCGCTCAAGTTTGAGGTCGCCTGGCCTTTAGCCCCGTTCCTCCTGATAGTGCTGTGGAACGATCGTCAGGCGTTCAAGCGCGCCCTGCAGGGGGAATTGCTGGCTGGCCTGTTTTGCTTGGTAGTTCCAATGCTGTTTGTGCCATCGTGGCCGATCGCATGGGTGCATAAACTGGTTGGCTTCGCAGCCTCGCTTCCCCATGTGCAGCCCGACCCAGCCGGCCTGGTGGGCTTGGTGCGGGTGCTCCCCAGCAGCTGGCACGTTTCCCCAGGACTGCACGATCCCTTGACCTGGATTCTGGTATTGCTTTGCCTGGGAGCTTTCTTCTGGCTTGGCCGCAGCCTGCTGAGAGGGGACCTGGAGCTCGACGGCCGCGAGCGCCTTTGCGTCGGTTTGGGCGTGCCGCTCTTGCTATGGGCCCTGTGCAGCCCCTACGGACACTCAGACGACATCCTGATTCTGTTGCCGGTAGTCCTACTGGTGCTCAGCTCAAACTGGAGAGGCCTGAAGGACAGTTGGGTATGGCTTTTCTGTTTTGCGCTCGCTGCTCTGCCGGGCTATACGATCGTGGCGCTGCTGGTACTGGGGCCACGTGCTAATAGCCTGTCGTTCACCTCATTAGGGACGTTGTGGATCGCCTGTCTAGTCGGAATAGAGTTGGCTCGCAGGCACAGTGCGCACCAGACAGACCGCGGCGACAACTCCACCGAGGGTCTGCAAATGACGGGCTCACATGAGAGCGGCACTGTCCCCTCCCGGCTTAGTTGAGAATGCGCCTACCCCAAGAACGGTTGTGAGCTAGGCGGCTTCGGCTGCACGTTCCTAGCGCCTGTGCTTCAGGGGCACTACGCCCACCAGTATCAGCTAGTGGCTCCGTGGCACCGCTTGTACTTGCGCCCCGATCCGCAGGGGCAGAGAGCGTTGCGACTGACCGGAGCCGGGCCGCCAACCCGATCGACCGATCTGGCGGCCGTCGTGAGCGGCCAACGCTCGGGGACCGGTGTTCCATTGGTTGGGGGCCGTTCCGGGGCCTGCGCCTCCGGCCCTAGCTGAGCCGTTCCGCTAGACGTCAGCGGAGCTGCTTCCGGATGCATGGCGACGCCCGTGAGCGGTGCGGCTTCTGCCGGCGTCACCTGGATCTCAGCGTGAAAAAGATAGCGGACGATCTCCTGCTTCAAGGACTCCTGGAACGAGCGAAAGGCGGAGAACGCCTCTGACTTGAATTCCACCAGTGGGTCGCGTTGCCCCAGGGACTGCCAGCGGATGTCGTCCTTGAGGTGCTCCAGGGTGGTCAGATAGTCAGCCCAACGCTGGTCGATCAGCTGCAGCATCAATTGGGTCTCGGCGATCCGAACCACCTCTGGCGTGTAACGCGCCTCTTTATCGGCGTAGAGCCGTTCGGCCTCCTTGAGCAAGGTGTCGCCAACCTCCTCTGGGCTGTCCCCCAGCTGCTCCAGATCGACCTCCTCCGCGGGTGGGAAGGGGAAGACGTAGCGGAGACGGGCCCAGAGCCCGTCCAAGTCCCACTGCGCCTGGTGGCGTCCGGGGCAGTAGATCGCGATCAGGTCCTGGATCACCTCCTCGGTCCACTCCCGGAGGTTGTCGCGGGTGTCCACCCCCTCAAGAATCCGGTCCCGCTCGTCGTAGATGATCTCGCGCTGGGTGTTGACCACGTCGTCGAATTCGACGACGTAACGGCGGCTGTCGAAGTTCGCGCCCTCGACCCGAGATTGGGCAGACTCAATCTGGCGGCTGACCAAGCCCGACTCGATTGGCACCTCCTCGTCGATTCCGAAACGAGACATCAACCCTCGCATCCGCTCGCCGCCGAAGACCCGCATCAGGTCGTCCTCAAACGAGAGGAAGAACCGGCTCTCCCCGGGATCCCCCTGGCGGCCAGCTCGACCGCGGAGCTGGTTGTCAATGCGCCGCGACTCGTGTCGCTCTGTACCCATGATGTAGAGGCCACCGAGCTCAGCGACACCCTCGCCAAGGACGATGTCGGTTCCCCGCCCCGCCATGTTGGTGGCGATGGTGACTGCGCCCTTCTGTCCGGCAGCCGCGACTATGTCGGCCTCCCGCTCGTGCTGTTTGGCGTTGAGGACCTGATGCTCGACCCCGCGCTTCTCGAGCAGACGGGAAAGGCGCTCGCTCTTATCGATGCTCACCGTCCCGACGAGGACCGGCTGACCTCGGCGGTGTCGCTCCTCGATCTCGTCGGCGATGGAATTGAACTTGGCCTCTTCGGAACGGTAGATCAGGTCCGGCTCATCGATCCGGACCATGGGCCGATTGGTGGGGATAGGGACCGCCTCCAACCGGTAGATCTTGTGGAACTCCTCGGCCTCGGTCAGCGCCGTACCGGTCATCCCCGCCAGCACCTCGAAGGTACGGAAATAGTTCTGAAAGGTGACCGTCGCCAAGGTTCTCTGCTCCTGCTGAACCTTGACCCCCTCCTTCGCCTCGATAGCCTGGTGGAGCCCGTCGGACCAGCGCCGTCCCACCATGGTGCGGCCGGTGAACTCATCGACAATCACGACTTCTCCATCGCGCACGATGTATTCACGATCCTTGAGATAGAGAGCGTGGGCGCGCAAGGCCTGATTGATGTGATGGGCTTCCTGCACGTGCTCAATGTCGTAGATGTTGGCGATTCCGGTCATGCGCTCGATCTTCTCGACACCCTCGTCGGTGAGACTTCCTGACTTGGTCTTCTCGTCAATGGTGTAATCCACCTCCGGTGTGAGCCGGGGGATCAGGCGAGCGTATTGGTAGTATTTATCGGCTGATTCTTCGCCGACACCGCTGATGATCAGCGGGGTTCGCGCCTCGTCGATCAAGATCGAGTCCACCTCGTCGACGATCGCGTAGTAGCGATCCCGCTGCACCTTCTCGTCCTTGGAGCGCGCCAGATTGTCACGCAGGTAGTCGAACCCCATTTCGTTATTGGTGGCGTACACGACGTCGGCCTGATAGGCCTCGAGCCGTTCCACCGGTCGTAGGTGCCGCAATCGCACGTCGGTGTGCTGCTCGTCGGTGTACTCCGGGTCGTACAGCAGTGATTGGTCGGGGATGATCACCCCAACCTTCATGCCCAGGGCGTGGAACATGGGCGCGTTCCAACCGGCGTCACGGCGGGCCAGGAAATCGTTGACGGTGACCAGGAAGCAGCCCCGGCCAGTGAGAGCGTTGAGGTATAGGGGCAGCGCCGCCACCAGGGTCTTGCCCTCGCCGGTCTTCATTTCCGCGATCTTGCCCTGATGGAGAACGATTGCTCCCAGGCACTGCACATCGAAGGGTCGCATGCCCAGGTTGCGCACAGCCGCCTCCCGGGCCACGGCAAAGGCCTCGACCAAGAGGTCGTCCAGGGTCTCGCCCTCTTCCAGGCGTTGCCGAAACTGCTCGGTCTTGGCCCCCAGCTCGGCGTCGGAGAGCTGTTGCAACTCCGGCTCGAGGTCCCCGATCTCGGCAACCTCGGCGGCATGGCGTCGGACCTCGCGGCGGGTGGGGTCGTAGATTCGGCTGAGCACACTCATGGCGCCAATCGATTATGCCCCGGTCGGCTGATTGGCAACCCTGGCGGTCATCGGCTCCGCGAAGTAGGCAGGGCCGGTGCCCGCGCCTCCCACCTCCATCCAGCAGGTGCGGCCGCCTTCGACCACCAAGACCAACACCGCCACCGGGGTCAGTCCCACCGCCAGAACGTGGAAGGCCCATACCGGGGGCAGTGTTGCCAGCGCCATCACGCAGAGCCCGGCGCCAAAGCCAGTCAGCCTAACGTCTGTGCGCCAACGCCAGAGGCCCACTCCCAAGGCGGCAAACACCAAAAAACCGAATTCCCAGGGAACCACCCCACCGGGCCAGATCAGAAGGAACAGCGCCGTCATCGCCGCCGACAGTCCGAGTCCCAGGCCGTGAACTCGGCGGGCATCGCGGCCGACGGTGAGCATGAACAGGGGCAGCAGGAGAAGGTCGTCGTTAGGGTGGGCGTACGGAGTCGCCAGTAACCAGATTCCCACCGGCAGCGCCGTCGCCCAGGTCACCCTGCCCACCAGGCTCACCCGCCGCCAGTCGGGCGAGACCATCATCCAAATGCCAAAGCTCGCCATCAGCCCGATTCCAAGGGCGATGAGCAAGAGCGTGGTGGGCGCACTGAAGCCCGCGCCAAGTCGCCAGGCGCGGGGCGCCGCCCCAAGCAGCCCAGGAAGCCCGGCGAGATCGGGCTGGTGGGTGCCAACCCCCGCGGCGAAGGTCCCCAGGGCGTGCCACCAGACGGATAGGCGCGACCAACTCGCAACGATGAAAACCACCCCGATCAGCAAGAAGCCAGCCACGAAGCGCAGAGCCTGTCTGCGGTCTGGCCATAGCGCCAGGAACATAAAAACCGGGACCGGCCAGAGCAAGCTGGGCTTCAGCAAGGTAAGTGCCAGAACACAACCAGCGGCCAGACTCCGCTGGTGCCAGGCGAGCAACATTGAGCCGGCCAGAGCTGCGAAGAGCAGCGCGTCGAGCTGACCCGCGAGCAGCCCCAGCAGTCCGATCCACGAGACGAGAACAGAAGCCGCCAGCACGCTGGTGTGACGCCAGCCCAGATCCCGGGCGAGCAGAGTGACCGTGACCACCACGACCACCACTCCCAGCCCACTGAAGATCCCATAGCTGAGCCAGAATGGAAGCTTGGAGATGGGCACCATCACCCATGCGGTCGCCGGCGGATCGACAAAAGTGTTGAGGACCGGATTGAACGCAGCAGCCGCGTGGCCGAGGTTCTCAGCGACGCGCAGCTGACTGAGGCTGTATGGATTGCCTCCGCGGGAGATGACTGTGGCGGCCGCGTAGAAAACCCGGTAGTCGCCTGCAAGACCGGATGGCCGGGGTGGGAATTCGCGGATCAGTGCAAATACGGCGAGCCCCAGGGAACAGCCGAGCGATCCGGCCAACACCAGCCACCGCAGTCGCCGACCCCGATTGCCGAGCAGCTCCTCGAGGCTCCCAACCTCTGGCTCGACACTCAAAGCAGGATCACTCTACGTTCAGCGCGCTGACCGGATCCAGGTTACTTAGTTGGCGAGCGGGTATCACCGCGGCCAGAAGCATGGCTAGGACGACAGCCGAAACCACCGCCACGATGACCAACAGCGGGAGCTCAAATGTGAGCGGAAGCGCAGCGGAGGTGGCGGCATGGACCTCCGGGAAGATCAGGCCGATCCCGGCCGCCAAGCCCAGCGCGCAGCCGACTATGCCCGTGGCAAGCGCCTCTCCGATGACCGCCCCGCGGGTGGCAGCCCGACTCAGGCCCACCACCCGGAGCAAGGCCATGTCCCTGGTGCCCTCCCGAGCTCCCAGGACCACCGTGTTAATTGCCGCCAGGATGGCTATCACAACCCCCACCATGGCGAGCGCCGACAGAGCCGCGATGTCGTGCTGAACACCGAGATCCACCCCCTGGCGAACGGACGAGACGGTCTCCTCCTCCATCCCGTAGCGAAACGCCGCCAGCGCTACCGATCGCTGGAGGTCGCCGTTCCCGCGGAGCTGTAACTGGATCAGATCGAAGCCCTCGGCGGCGGCGCCGAAATCCTTCTTGGCGGTCCCGCTATTGACCACGATGCTTTCATCGCCGGATGGTCCGGGCAGGCTGTGGGTCACCACACCCACCACGCTGAACGTACCTGTTCCCGTGGTGGTGACAACTCTGATCCGTGAGCCGACGTGGGCATGGAGTGAGTCCGCCAGCTCTAACGGCAGCAGGACTCCGGTGCCCGCCGCCAGTTCGGTCATGGCCTGATCCCGCTTGCCATGCACGAATTGCAGGGCCCCACTGATGGCGTAGGCGGTGGCAGAGGTGGCTGCCAGCGAGACGGCCACGTGGCCGTCTCGACCCGCCAGGTATCGCACCGGGGCCGCGGCCACAACCGTATCGGCACCGCTTTTGGCCGAGATGGCGGCCAGCACCTGCTGCTCCACCTTCTGACTCTGCACCACGGGGCTGACGATCAGGTACTGGCCTACGAAGAGGTGGTCAACCCAGACCTGGCCGGCGTTTAGTGCGGCTCCCGAGAGTCCCACCAAACCAGTGGCAGTCGCCACGCTCACGAACAGGCTGGCCACCGCCAGGGAGGTCCGACCGGGCCGGGTGCGCCCTCGCGCCGAGATAGCGGCCACCGGGACGCCGAGCAGTGGTCCCACTACCGCACTCAAGCCTCGGACAAAGGCTGGCCCGTCCCAGACGATCAAGCCGCAGACCGAGATGTAGGCGCAGGCGGCTCCGAGGCCTACTCCCAGCGCTCCCGCGGTTTCGAAGAAGTAGTAGGCAGCGATGGCTCCGAATACCATCAAGGGCAGGCCGAACGTGAGGTGGTGGCCTCCACGCCGAGCTGGGGGCCGCAGCGATCGCAGGGCAGGCACGCGAGCCGCCTGGAGAGCCGGCAGCATTGAGGCGACCACACCCAAGAGCAGGACCAGCAGAAATGCCGCCACCGTCCAGGCGAGGTCGGGTTGGACATGTGGCGGCGGGCTGACCCCCGCAGGGGTGGAGATGGCAATCAACAACTCGGCTATCAGGTAGCCGAGCCCGACCCCGGCAGCAGCCCCCAGCGCCGATGCCGCGATCGCCTCCCGCAAGAAGCTCTGGAAGATCAGCCCCCTGCCAGCACCGGCCAGACGCAGCAAACCGATCTCACGACTGCGGTCGAGTACCACCGAACTGAAGGTGGCACCGATCACAGCAAAGGCCAGCAGCAGACTGAGCGCGGTGATCCCATCGAGAATTGGTTCCAGCTCACCGACCGGGTCCCCCAGGGGCACCGCGCGAGGGTTGCTGATCGTGTACTGGGTGTGAACCGAGGACGAGAGTTCGCGGAGTAACTGCGGTACTGTTGCGCCCCTCCGCAGCCGCACCGCGACATCGGTGACGTGAAGCCCGGCCGCGAAAAGACGATCAGCCGCTGTCTGCGTGATGTAGACCGCGTCCTCGGTAAAGGGTGCTCCTGGCCCCGAGTCGGACGCCACCCCCACCACCTGGAACTTGCCGGTCGCCTTGGTCTCGACGAGTGCCAGCTGCTGGCCGATCCTCACCTGGCCTGGCGTCAGGGCACCACTGCTGATCGATATCCCCGGGCTGAGGTTCTGACTGACCGCCACCTGATCGATGGCGCGAGGTATCGACCCCTTTACGAGCGGCAGTGGCCGGAGAGCCACACCGGTCGAACTGACGGCCACCAATAGGACTTGGCGAAAGGCGTGGGACGGAAGCTCTGCCAGGTCGGCCTTTTCCTCCAGTGGGGAGGCCGAGCTCACAAGCTTTAGCTTGGAGATGGATTCGACTTGCGCTTTGGTAAACCCCGCGCTGGCGAATGGTTGGATGTCATATTGGGCCGACCCGGCCCGCTCCTGGATCGCCGCGGCTGCCTGCCGGTGCAGCGCAGCGGCTGTCAGCTGAGTGCCAAGGATCGCGCCACCCCCCAGAGCCAGAGCGGCGGCACCGAGGATCAGGCGAACCAGGGCGGTGCGCCGCCAGAGGAGGGCGATCACCTCCCGCTGGCGACCTTAGAGACCAAGGAGAGCGAGCCGCTCCAGGAGCGGTGAGGTGTCGTGGACCGTGCGGCGCCCCAACTCGACTACATCCTTGAACTCACCATCGAGCATGATCGCCACCCGCTCGGCGTAGGCGGCGGTACGGACGTCGTGGGTCACCAGCACCATGGTCCGACGCTCCTGGCGAGTGAGGCGAAGCAGCAGTTCCAGGACTCCCCGGCCTGCGTGGTAATCCAGGGTGCCGGTGGGCTCATCTGCCAGCAGAATCGAGGGGTCGGAGACCAGGGCCCGGGCCACCGCGACCCGCTGCTGCTCGCCGCCGGAGATCTCGTCGGGCCGGTGCCCCTGCATCCCTTTCAAGCCCAGCATCGCCATCAGGGCGTGAGCCCGGGTTCTTGCGTCCTGATCGCGTCCCAGGCCCCGCAGAGGCCAGGCGCGGTTGCGTTCCAGGCGGTAGGGCAGCATGACGTTCTCCGCCGCAGTCAGGCTGGGGAGGAGGTTGAAGAACTGAAAGATGAAGCCAATCCGGCGGCGGCGGAACGTCGCCCGTTGGGCCTCGCCCAGGGAGTAGATATCGGTTCCCTCGATCAGCACCTGACCCTGATCCGGAGCTTCCAGCCCCCCCAACATGTGCAGCAGGGTCGACTTGCCGCAGCCGCTCGGGCCCATCACCGCGACGAACTCGCCTGGATTGACCGTGAGCGAGACGCCTCGCACCACCTCATGAGGGGTCTTGCTGATGGCGAAGCTCTTGTGGAGCCCCCTGGCTTCCAGGACCGCCCGGCCATGGGAGATAGAAGTCGCGGGTTCGGCCGGCGCCTCACTCATCCAGGTAGCTGCTGATCACCTGGTCGATTGTGCTGGAGAGCAGTCCCCGGGCGAGCCGAGGAGGCTGGGAGCCGACACCGCGAGGCGGCGGCTTGGGCTTGGGAGTTGGCGTGGGCGCGGGTGTCGGGCTTGGCGCCGAGGTTGAGGGGGCCGAGCCACCACCGCTGCCACCTCCCGACGAAGGTGCCGGTGTCGGTGGTGGTGGTGGCGGCGCGGAGGTCCCTACCTGGGCGAATTCCTCAGCGAACATGTAGACATCCGAATAGGGCCCGCCACCGCTGCCCGGGTAGTTCCAGGGGCCGGCGTAGTACCACGACCCCACCCCGAGTTCGTTGTAGGCACCGAGGATGTTGGCCCGGTGAGGCGACGAAGCCATGAACTGGGCGTTGATATTGGCGGCGGGATCGGCGTAGCCGCTGTTCCAGCCCACGTTCTCGCCGGCTGATGACCAATCGACACTGTCGGCGGACATGATCGCCCAGACGTAGCCGCCATCGGCGCTGCACCCGGGGATGACGTGGGAGAAATACTGCCTGGTGAGCATGTCGGCGGCCCGGCCGTAGATGGGTGACGGGCTGCAGCCGTAATAGGGGCTGGCCTCGGCGATTCCATCGAGGGTACCGTTGCCCGCCAGCGCCCCTTCGCCGTTGCTGGTCCGGTCCTGATTGGTGAGGGAGAACAGTTCGCCGTCGTAAGGCGTCGAGCTGCCAACAGGTTGAGCCAGGACTGGGCCTGACATGAGGCAGCTCAGCCCCAGGAGGACACCCGCGCCTAGGAAGGCGCCCCAGAAGCCGGGCCTACAGCTACCGTTTCCCGCCCCTCGACGGCGAATCTCAGCCAAGCCGCCGCTGCAACGGGCCAGGCGGTGGTGGCGTCGGCAGCTTGATCGCTGAGACCTGGTCGGTGCGTCGATCGGGGAAGAGACGCGAGATCTCGGGAGGCAGGGCCAGGCCCATGTCGAAGAGGCGGTCGAGGATCTGGGGTCTGACTCCGGTCAGCTCCATCTCGTTCTTCAGGTTGCCCTGGGTGTCCAGACCCTCGGCCTTCATCAGGAAGATGTCCTGCATGGTGATGGTGTCGCCTTCCATGCCCACCACCTCAGTGACGGCGGTAACCCGTCGGCTGCCGTCACGGAGACGGTTGAGCTGAACGATGATGTTGACGGCGCTGGCGATCTGCTGCCGGATGGCCTTGGAGGGCAGTTCCACACCTGCCATCAGCACTTGCGTCTCCAGCCGGGCCAGGCTGTCACGCGGGGTGTTGGCATGCACCGTGGTCATGGAGCCGTCGTGACCGGTGTTCATGGCCTGGAGCATGTCCAGCGCCTCGCCGCCGCGGACCTCGCCGACGACGATGCGGTCCGGTCGCATGCGCAGGGCGTTGATGACCAGGTCACGAATGTTGATCCGACCCTCGCCACGAGCATCAGGCGGACGGGCCTCGAGGCGACAGACGTGCTCCTGATGCATCTGGAGCTCCGCCGCATCCTCGATGGTGACGATCCGCTCGTCGGGAGGAATGAAACCTGAGCAGATGTTGAGCAGGGTTGTCTTCCCGGCGCCGGTACCTCCGGAGATGACGATGTTGGCGCGGGCCAAAACGCAGGCTTGCAAGAAGGATGCGGCCGCCTCATCGAGAGTGCCGAAGTGGATGAGGTCAGTGATCCGCAGCCGCTCCTTAGCGAACTTGCGGATGGTGAGCATGGGAC
>JBAUWA010000058.1:0-4997 GCA_049583555.1 Candidatus Dormiibacterota bacterium
CCTGGACGGCAACATCTGCTACAGCTACGGCTTCGATTTCGGAGATGTCGCGGCCGCGTTTGGCGAGGCAGATCTGGTAGTGGAGGGCGAGTACCGGTTTCCCGCCGTCTACCAGTACGCGATGGAAACCCACACGGTTGTTGCCGACCATCAGGGCCAGGACATCACCCTCTGGGCATCCTGCCAGCATCCCTTCCTGGTACGCCAAGAGATCTCAGAGCTCTTTGACGTGGCCCTCGACCGGGTGCAGGTGATCGTACCGTTCCTGGGCGGCGGTTTCGGCAGCAAGTCCTACACCAAGATGGAGCCCATCGCGGTGGCGATGTCACGCAAGGCGGGACGGCCGGTGCGGGTCGCGAATCGCGTCGATGAGTCGATGGTCACCACCCGCCGCCACAACATGCTGTGTCGGATGCGCACCGCCGCCCGTAGCGACGGTACCCTGCTGGCCCGGGAGGCCGATTTCTGGATGGACACCGGTGCCTACGCGGACAACGGCCCCCGGGTGACCGCCACCGCCGGCGACGCGGCACCCGGTCCCTACCGCTGGGCGGCTAGCAGAGTCAAGGGCTATTGCGTGTACACCAACACCGCGCCCTCGGGATCGTACCGAGCTTTCGGGGCGCTCCATCTGCAGTGGATTGGCGAATCGCAGGTAGATGAGGTCGCGCGTCGACTGAACCTGGATGCTCTGGATGTCCGGCGTCGCAACCTGCTTCCGCCCGGCGGAGCGGTCCGCCCTGGCGCCAAGCCGCTGGACGCAGAACTGGTGGGCGACATCGAGCGGGTGGCGGCCGCGATCGGCTGGGGCAGCAAGCGGGCGCCAGACACCGGCATCGGTATCTCCGTGGGTCTACTGGCAGCGGGGGCGCACCCCGTTTCCGGGGCAACCGTGCGCCTAGGCGCCGACGGCGGGGTCACGGTTCTGGTGGGCACAACCGAGGTAGGTCAGGGCGCGCGAACCGTGATGGCCCAGATCGCCGCCCAGGTGCTGGGCCTGACTCCGGAGCGAGTCGTGGTCCGCGGCGCCGATACCAGATTCACCCCCTATGACAGATCCACCGGCGCCAGCCGTTCGACTACCCTCGCCGGCAGGGCAGTTGAGTTGGCGGCGCGTGACGTCCTAAATGGCCTGCTCGAGACCGCCGCGCGCGAGCTGCAGCTGCCGGAGCGCGATCTGCAGGTCCAGGGTGGCTCTATCGGCACGGGCGATCGCTGGTTGAGCTACGAGCAGTTGGTGCAGGCCCGGTTTGGCTTTGCCGGAGGAGAGCTGATCGGACAGGGCCGGGTCCAGCCCGAGGGTGGCTCCGGCTCATACGCCGAAGGGCCTGTGTTCTGGGAGGTCTGCGTCGCAGCCGCGAAGGTTGCGGTTGACCGTGAGACCGGGATCGTCAGGGTGCTGAGGACGGCCACCATCGCGGATGTCGGGAAGGCGATCAACCCTCAACTGATCGAGCGCCAGGACGAGGGCGCCACCCTGCAGGGGATCGGCAACGCGCTGTTCGAGGAGATGCGCTATTCAGACGAAGGGCTGCTGCTCAATGACACCCTTCTCGACTACCGCATTCCCTCCTTTGAAGATGTCCCCGAGAGCATGACGACGGTCATCGTCGAAAACGAGGACGGTCCAGGGCCCTTCGGTGCCAAGGGCTGCGGCGAGGGGGCGTTTGCCGGAATCGTGTCCGCGATCGTCAACGCGCTGGCCGACGCGGGCGTGCCTATGCGCGAGCTGCCGCTCACCCCCGAGCGGGTGTGGCGCCGCATCGTTGAGCTCGCGCCAGGGCGAGGTGGTAGCCGGTGAAGCTTCCAGCATTCGAGATTCACCGGCCCCGAACGGTTGCAGAAACATCCCTGATGCTGGCTGACCTGGGGAGTGATGCCTCTGTCTATTGCGGGGGCACCGAGCTGCTCCTGGCGATGCAGCTTGGCCTTGCCAACTACCCGCACTTAGTCGATATCAAGGGGTTGCCCGAGCTGCACGGGATCGAGCGTCGCAGCAATGGTGTCTGGATTGGAGGCACCACCCGGCACCACGAGATCGAGACCTCGCCGGAGGTCAGGACTACGTTGCCAGAGATGGCAACGATGATCTCCCATGTCGCCAATCCCCGGGTGCGCTCGGTGGGCACCATCGGCGGCAATCTCTGCTTTGGAGATCCCCACTCCGATCCGGCAACCTTTCTGATCGCTGCCAACGCTGAGGTCGTCTGTCGGATTCGCGGAGAACAGGTGCGGGTGGCGGCGAGCGAGTTCGGTTCTGACGCATATGAGACGGTGCTGGGACATGAGGACCTCCTGCTCGGAGTCGAGATACCCTCCCTTCCTTCCGGAGCCGGGATGTCTCATCTGCGGATGAAGCTCCACGAGCGACCCACGGTAACGGTCAGCGCGGTGGTGCAACTGAAGAACGGCATCGTCTCCGACGCTCGGGTGGCGATAGGGTGCATCGGCCCGGTGGCAGCGCGCAGCGATGTGGCGGATGAGCTGTTGGGAAAGAGTGTGACTGTTTTTGATGACGCGGCTCGGGCATGCGCGCACGGGGCTGCCGCTGCTGCCCAGCCTATGCCCGGTGCCGAGTCGGCTGAATACCGAGCCCACATGGTGGAAGTCTTGGTTTTTCGGGCACTGCGGGCCGCATTCGAGAGGGCGCAGAATTGATGAGCCGCCTGTACCGGGATTGACGCAGTGAAGCTGACCACCAACTTCTCCGTCCCTGCCCCCGTCCCCAAAGCGTGGGAAGCCCTCCTCGACCTGTAGCGGGTAGCGAGACTGTTCCCCGGCGCCACCCTCGAGAGCGGCGAGGACGACGAGTATCGAGGCTCGGTACGGGTCAAATTGGGACCGATGTCGGTCGAGTACCGCGGCGTCGCGCGATTCGCCGAGCGAGATGAGAACAGCCGGAGAGTGGTCATCGAGGCCCGGGGACGAGAAACACGGGGCGCCGGAATGGCTAACGCTACTGTGGTGACAGCGCTCAACCCAAGTGAGCGCGGGTCCGCGGTCTCGGTGGAAGTCGACCTTGCGATTTCAGGCAGACCCGCTCAGCTGGGGGCGGGAGTGATCAACGACGTGGCTCAGCGATTAGTCCAAGAATTCTCTGCTCGGTTGGCAGCGGACCTGGCCCAGCCGGCCGTGGCCGGTCCCATCCAGGACGCGGGGCTCAGCAGTGAACCGGAGGAGACAGAGGTTCTGAATCTGGGGCCGATTCTGATGCGTACGATCGGCCAACGCGCGCTACCGATCTTTATAGGTATGGCGCTCTTAGGACTGGGTTGGATCCTGGGCAGGGCGGGCTCGCGCAGGCGTCGCTCCGGCGGCACCGGCGAGGATGCGGAAGAATGGGAAGGTAACTCATGAGCAATCCTGGCGAGACACGCGTCTATCTTCTGGACGGCGGCACGCTGGTAATTGATGGCTACCATCTCTACTGGAACGTCGGTCCCGGGGGAGAGGTTCGGTTCCCCTGCTACAGCGTGCTGGTGGACCATCCCGAGGGAAAGTTTCTCTTCGACAGCGGCTACGACTTGGAGCACGTGAAGAAGGTGCTGCCCTTTGAGAAGCCGGAGCAGTCTGCCGAGCAAACCATCCCGGGGCAGTTGCGCCAGATTGGAGTTGACCCGGGTGAGGTCACTCATGTGATCAACTCGCACTATCACTTTGACCACGTGGGCGGAAACAAACATCTTCCCCAGGCCACCACGATTGCCCACCGCAAGGAGCTCGAGCAGAGTCACAATCACCAGCCTTTCGAGCGTCTCGGTTACTCAGATATGAGCTTCGACGAGATCGGGACGCGCTACGAGCTGATATCCGGCGACACCGAAATCGCCAAGGGCCTCAAGATCCTAGAGACTCCGGGCCATACCGCTGGTCACGTCAGTCTCTTGGTGAGCCTGCCCCGTCGGCGTCCGATGCTCTTCACAGGTGACGCCGTGTACACCAAGCAGAGCCTGGAGAAGAAGATCATCGCCGGATTCCACCTTGATCCGGTAGCGAGCATCGCGTCAATGCGACGCCTGGAGGACGTGGCCGAGGAGAACGATGCCGAGCTCTTCTATTCCCACGACGCCGAAAGTTATAAGGCATGGCAGCTAGCGCCCTCCTACTACAGCTAGTCACGCTAACTGGACGAGATAAGAGATCAATCTCGCAATGGCGACAACGCAATCAGCAAGTACTTAGATCCACAGGGATGTAGGAGAAGATCAAATGACCAAGGCGGCACTAGTCGGCAGCGGCACGATGGGCCCCGGAATCGTCGCGACGCTGTCCAGGGGCGGCTTCGAGGTGCGAGTTTTCGATAGCAGCCCCGATGCTCGCGAGCGCACTCCTGGCGACGCGGAGGTTGCGTTTGCAGTGTTGGAGCGCATCGGCGGTCGGGCGGCGGCCGAGCGCGGCGCCATAACCGTCTTTGACAATCTGGCGGAGGCGGTCGCCGGTGTTGACCTGGTGATCGAGGCCGTTCCTGAGAATGCCGAGATCAAGGCCGGGGTATTTGCGGACCTGGACAAGCACGCTCCCGCTCACGCCATCTTGGCCAGCAATACCTCAGGGATTCCCATAACCAAGATTCAAGAGTCGGTTAACGATCCGAGCCGGGTGGTCGGCATGCACTGGTCAAATCCACCGCATGTGATTCCCGTGATCGAGATCATCGCCGGAGCTAAGACCAGCCCTGAGGTGGTCGAGCAGCTTCGGGCGATCGTCCTCGGGCTGGGACTGATTCCGGTGAGGGTGCTGAAGGATGTCCCCGGGTTCGTCGAGAACCGGGTTCTCTACGCCATCATGCGTGAGTGCCTTTCCCTGGTGGACAAGGGCGTCGTGTCGGAGGAGGAGCTGGATACCTGCGTGCAATGGGGAATCGGCTTCAAGCTGGCAGTGATTCCACCACTGCAACTACTGGATGTCGCCGGTCTGGACATCTACAACGCGGTGGCGAGCTATCTCAACCGTGACCTGGAAGCTCGTCAGGATGTGAGCGAGACCATCACCAGCCG
>JBAUWA010000059.1:0-6765 GCA_049583555.1 Candidatus Dormiibacterota bacterium
GGGCTCGGCCGAACTGGCCGCGGCCAGGGTACGCCCGGCGCCGTCATCCACCACCTGGGCGTAGACATGGCGCAGGCTCCGGTAGACGCAGAGTCGTGGACGCGAGCTGTCGCCGGTCACTCGGGAGCGCACCCGCCGATGGCGGTGCCGCCGCGCGATGTCTCTATCAGCCTGCGCCACGATCAGACTTTGGCCCCCTTGCCGCTCTTGCCCGCCTTGCGCCGAACCACCTCGCCCCGATAGCGAACGCCCTTGCCCTTGTAGGGCTCAGGTTTGCGGGTGGCCCGGATCCGAGCCGCTGTTTGGCCCACCAGCTGCTTGTCGTTGCCCAGAACGGTCACCCGGGTGGGTTCCGGTACTTCGATCGTGATCCCCTCTGGCGGGGTCAGTCTGATCGGATGCGAGTAGCCCAGCGACAGTTGCAGGTCACCACCTTGGAGGGAGGCGCGATAGCCGACCCCCTGCAACTCCAGTTCCTTGCGGTATCCCGTGGTCACTCCGGTGACCATGTTGGCCACCAGGGTCCGGGAGAGTCCGTGCAGGGAGCGGTGGGGGGCGGAATCGGTGGGGCGCTCGACCAGGACCTGGCTGCCCTCCTGACGAACCGTGATAACGGGCGGCAGCATCTGGCTGAGCTCGCCGCGCGGTCCCGTCACCGAGACAGAGTTGCCGACCACGGCCACGGTCACGCCTTCCGGCACCGTGATGGGCTCCTGCCCGATCCTTGACATCAGCTGGCTACCAGACCTCGGCTAGAACTTCGCCGCCCAGCCCCTGCTTGCGGGCCTCACGGCCGGTCATGATGCCCCTGGAGGTGGAGACCACCGACACCCCGAGGCCGCCGTAGACCCTGGGGATGGACTGACTGCCGCGATAGACCCGCAGGCCGGGCCGACTCACCCGCCGTAGGCCGGTCAGCGGCCGTCCCTGTGGGGTGGTCCGCTTGAACTCCAGCCAGAGCCGAGGATGGCCCTCCGCCTCGGAGAGGCCGTAGCCCTGGATGTAGCCTTCGTCCTGGAGGACCCGGGCAATCTCGGCCTTCACTTTGCTGGCCGGCATCTCCACCCGGTCGTGGCCCGCCATGTTGGCATTGCGCACTCGGGTGAGCATGTCGGCGATGGGATCGCTGAGCATTTCTCTCTCTCTACCAGCTCGACTTGCGGATCCCGGGAATCTGTCCCTGGGAAGCGTGGGTCCTGAAGCAAATCCGGCACAGTCCGAACTTGCGCATGTAGCCGCGCGGCCGACCGCAGAGGTTACAGCGACTGCGCGCCTGAACCGGGAAGCGAGGAGCCCTTCGGCTGGCCATGATCTTTGATTTTTTGGCCACTGGCCGTTCCTCCTACTGCCGGAACGGCATGCCCAGAGCAGCCAGCAGGCTGCGCCCTTCGGCATCCGTCTTAGCGGTGGTCACGATGGTTATCTCCATTCCCCTCAGCTTGTCGATTTTGTCGTAGTCGATCTCCGGGAACACCAGTTGCTCATGCAGTCCCAGGGTGAGGTTGCCGTGGCCGTCGAATCGCGCCACTACTCCCCGGAAGTCGCGGATCCGGGGCAGGGCGATGCTCACCAATCGGTCCACGAACTCGTACATCCGGGTGCCTCGCAGCGTCACCTTGAGCCCGACCGGCATCCCTTCCCGAAGCTTGAACGCGGCCACCGACTTGCGGGCCTTGCGGATACTGGGCTGCTGCCCGGTGATGATCCGAAGATCGTTGGTAGCGGCGTCTAAGGCCTTGCCGTTGGAGCTGGCCTCGCCGATGCCGATGTTGACAATCACCTTCTGCAACTTGGGCACCTGCATCACGTTGAGGTACCCGAACTCGGTGACCAGTCCGGGCAGGACGTTCTCCCGGTAGGTTTCCAAGAGTCTGGGGGTGATGGCGGCGGCAGTGCTCATGCCCGGGGAGGCCTCAAATAATCCTTATTGCAGCGCTTGCAGTAGGCGACGTAGTGATCACCCTCGAGCCGACGCCCCAACCTGGTGGGCTGGTCGCAGTTGATACAGATCAACTGCACGTTGCTGTAGTGCAGCGGCGCGGGAAAGTCGATGACTCCACCCTGCATCGCCGTAGTCCCGCCGCGCCTGGCCCCGGCGCGCTGGTGGCGCTTGCGGATGTTGACACCGTTGACCACAATCCGCTGCTCCGCCGACAGGGTCCTCTCCACCACTCCGCGCTTGCCCCGCTCGGCACCAGAGATCACCACCACGGTGTCCCCGGAGCGGATGTCGAGCGCGCGCACGTGCGGAGCGGGCTGGTTTCGTCGACCGGGCATGAGCTAGAGCACCTCCGGCGCCAGCGAGACGATTTTCATGAAGTTCCGATCTCGCAATTCGCGCGCCACCGGACCGAAGATCCGGGTGCCGCGAGGATTGTTCTGGGGATTGATCAGGACCGCGGCGTTGTCGTCGAAGCGAATCCGGGTACCGTCGGGACGCCGGCATTCCTTGGCCGTGCGCACCACCACCGCCTTCACAACGTCGCCCTTCTTTACTCCCGAGTTGGGCTGGGCAACCTTGACGGCGGCCACGATGATGTCGCCCAGGGAGGCGTAGCGACGATAGGAACCACCCAACACCCGGATGCAGAGGATCTCTCTGGCTCCACTGTTGTCAGCCACTTTCAGCACCGTCTCCTGCTGGATCACTGTCTATCTCGCCCGCTCCACGACCTCGACCACCCGCCAGCGCTTGGTCTTGCTGAGGGGGCGGGTTTCCATGATCCGTACCCGGTCTCCGGTGTGACAGTCATTGGTTTCGTCGTGCGCCTGCAGACGGTGGCTGCGGCGCAGGACCTTGCGGTAGAGGGGGTGAGCACGCAGCTCCTCGACCTCGACCACGACGGTCTTTTCCATCTTGTCGCTGACCACCATGCCCACCCGCACCTTGCGGCGCTGGCGCGCCAGAGTGCCTGCCTCAGTCACCCGGGACCCTCCGACGCCTCGGCCAGGCCCCTGACTCGGAGAATGGTGTGCACCCGCGCGATCCCGCGCCGCACCTCGCGAATGCGGCGATGCTGCTCCAGCTGGCCGGTCGCCCTCTGCAGGCGCAGCTGCAGCAATTCCTGGCGCCGCTCGCGGAGAGCCTCGCCGAGACCGTAGTCATCGAGCTCGTTGAGCTGCTGCACGTCGAGGCTGCGCTTGGTCATGCGGCACCCTCCGAGGTGCCTGCTTCCTCACGGGCCACGAAGCGCGTCTTGATCGGCAGCTTGTAGGCCGCCAGACGCATTGCCGCCTTGGCCGTATCCACGCTGACTCCATCCATCTCAAACAGCATCCGCCCCGGCAGGACCACGCTCACCCAGCCCTCGGGATTCCCCTTGCCCGACCCCATCCGGGTCTCGGCGGGCTTCTTCGTGACCGGCTTATCCGGGAAAACGCGAATCCAGATCTTACCGCCCCGTCGGACGTACCTCGTCATCGCCCGCCTGGCCGCCTCGATCTGACGGTTGGTCATCCAGCAGGGCTCCAGGGCTTGCAGACCGTAGGGGCCGAAGGCGAGCGACGACCCCCGGTAGGCGGCTCCGGTCATGCGTCCGCGGTGCTGTTTGCGGTGCCGGGGCCGGCGGGGGATCAGCATCTCAGGCGTCGTCAGCCGGTTCGCTGGCGGCCGGCTTCACCGCGCGCTTGCGCGGGGTAACCGGTTTCTTCTCCGCAGCGGTCGCGTCCGCCGACTTGGCCGTCGACCGCCTGGTTCTGGTGGCCGGCTTGCCGGGAGTCTCGGCATGGGCGCTCGCCGACGTGGCAGCCTCGACCGCGGCTTTGGGTTGGGCGGCCTTAGCCTTAGCCCGGCTACGGGGCTTAGCCGCGGAAGCTGCGGGCGCGACCTCAACCTCGGTGATGGCGACTGGCGAGCCCTCTGAGACCATCTCGGCCGCCTCATCCACCGCCGAAGGCTCCTCCTCCGCCGCCACTTCCAGGGCCGCCTCGGCGTCCACCTCGGCGGCTTCCGATCCGATCGCTGCCGGCCGCTCCGAACCAACCTCCAGAGGCGGGGCCGCGGTCACCTGAGGTTCGGAGTAATCGCCCCGATAGATCCAGGCGCTGACTCCGATCTGGCCGAAGGTGGTCTTGGCTTCGGCTTGGCCAAAGTCGATGTCGGCCCGCAGGGTGTGCAACGGCACTCGGCCATCCCGGTCCCACTCGCGGCGGCTCATGTCGCCGCCTCCAAGCCTGCCCGAGACCTGGATCCGCACCCCCTTGGCCCCCGCCCGCATCGAGCGCATCACCGACTGCTTGACCGCGCGCCGGAAGGCGATCCGCTTCTCCAACTGGTTGGCGACGTTCTCGGCCACCAGCTGGGCGTCCAGCTCCGGGGTCTTGATCTCCTGGATGGTGACTCGCACCTTCTTGCCCGAGATCCGCTCCAGATTGTCCCTGAGGGCGTCCACCGAGGCTCCGCTGCGGCCGATGACGATCCCCGGCTTGGCGGTGTGGATGATCACGGTCAGCTGGTTGGCCGAGCGCTCCGTCTCGATCCGGGCCACGCTGGCGTTGCGCAAGCGGCTGGTGATTAGTTGCCGCATGGCCAGGTCTTCCTGGAGCAGCTTGGTGTACTCCGGGCCGCTGGCGAACCAGCGCGCATCCCAGTTGCGATAGACGCCGAGGCGGAAGCCGATGGGGCTGACTTTCTGTCCCATACCTTGCCTAGTCCTCCTCTTCCTCAGCCGGGGCGGGCTGGCTGGCTGCCCGCGCCGGCTGGCTGCGGGGTCGGGCACGAGTCGGCCGCTCCAGGCCGTCCTCGACCACCGCCTTGAGGTGGCAGGTGCGCTTGAAGATGGAGAACGACGAGCCTCGGGCCCGAGGGCGGAAGCGTTTGATGGTGGGGCCGCCGTCGACCTCGACACGGAGCAGCTGCAGGCGCTCGCGCTCCAGGTTGAAGTTGTTCTCAGCATTGGCCGCCGCCGAACGCACCACCTTGGCCACATCCTCGGCTGCGGATTGGGGCATGAAGGAAAGGGCCGTAAGGGCGTCGCCCACCGGCATGCCCTCGACCACATCAGCCACCAGTCGCGCCTTGCGCGCCGGCACCCTGACCCACTTGGCGGTCGCCTGTACCTGCATCGGTTGCTTTCTCCAGTCCTACTTCAGCGACGAGCTGCGCTCGGTATGGTGCCCGTGGCTGCGAAATCTCCGGGTGGGCACGAACTCGCCCAACTTGTGACCCACCATCGCCTCGCTGACGAAGACGGGTACGTGCTTGCGGCCGTCGTGGACGGCAATGGTGTGTCCCAGCATCTCCGGGAAGATGTCGCTGCGACGCGACCAGGTGCGGATCACCCGCTTCTCCTTGGCGCGATTCATCTCCAGCACCTTCTTGAGCAGCGGCGCGTCGCAGAACGGTCCCTTCTTGGTTGACCTACTCATGGCCTACTTCTTTCTCCGGCGCACGATCATCTGGTCGGTCGCCTTGTTGTTGCGGGTGCGATGGCCCAGGGCCGGCTTGCCCCAGGGCGTCTGGGGATGGCCTCCAGGACCGGAGCGACCCTCACCCCCGCCGTGGGGATGGTCGAAGGGGTTCATGGTCGAGCCCCGCACCGCGGGCCGGAATCCCCGCCACCGGGTCTTTCCCGCCTTGCCCCAGTTCTCGTTCGAGTGGTCGGTGTTGCCCACCTGGCCGATGGTGGCGCTGCAGCGCACGTCGATCAGGCGGACCTCCCCGGATGGCATCCGCAGCTGGGCGTAGCGCCCCTCCCGAGCCACCAGCTGCGCGCCCACTCCAGCGCTGCGCACAAGTTGGCCCCCCTTACCCAGTTGCACCTCGATGTTGTGCACCGTGGTACCCAGGGGAATCTTGGTCATAGGCAGGGAGTTGCCCGGGCGGATATCGCTCTTCTCCCCCGCCATCACCTGGTCCGCGACGGCCAGGCCCTCAGGGGCCAGGATGTAGCGCTTATCACCATCGCGGTAGTGGATCAGGGCAATCCGGGCGCTGCGGTTGGGGTCGTACTCAATGGTCGCGACCGTGCCTGGCACATCCAGCTTGTCGCGCCGGAAATCGATGATCCGGTAGATGCGCCGATGCCCACCGCCGCGATGGCGGACGGTGATTTTTCCAGTGGCGTTGCGCCCGGAATGCTTTTTCAGGGAGACCGTCAAGCCCCGCTCCGGCTTGGTCTTGACCACCTCCTCGAAGGAGCTCACGCTCATGAACCGCCGTCCAGGGGATGTCGGCCGGTAGCGCTTCACCGGCACCTCACACCCCCTCGAAGAGATTGGCGATGGTCTCGCCTGCCTGGAGCGTGACCACGGCCTTCTTCCAGTCGCGGCTGCGGCCCACGATGCGACCACCGCGGCGCATGCGGGTCCGGGTCTTGCCTTTGACGGTCATCACGTTAACGGCGACGGTCTTGACCTTGAAGGCGGACTCAACCGCGGCCTTGATCTCCATCTTGTTGGCGTAGGTGGCCACCTTGAAGACGTAACGCTGTTGGGCCATGCCCGCGTACGACTTCTCACTGATGACGGGGCGGATCAGCACCAAGGATGGATCCCTCATCCCAGCTGTTCTCCGACCGCGTCGACCGCGGCCTTGGTGAAGACCAGGGTCTCAGCGGTCAGCACGTCGCGAACGTTGAGATTGCTGGCCAGAACCAGTTTCAACTCGGGAATGTTCCGGGCCGAGAGCTCGACGTTCTCGGAGTGCTCGGAGAGCACCAGCAGCACCCGTCGACCCGCTTCGACTTTGTCCAAAAAGGTCGCAAGTCTGGCGGTCTTAGGTGCGTCATATTCCAGCTGCTTGACCACCTGGATGGCTCCGTCGGC
>JBAUWA010000060.1:0-23437 GCA_049583555.1 Candidatus Dormiibacterota bacterium
ATGGCCCCTTCGAGGCTTTTCCGCGGCGAGCTTGTTCGGCTGACGGCTCCGCGCCCCGAGGACGCGGAATTGTTCTCACGTTGGAGCGAGGATGGCGAGTACCGGCGGCTCGCCGACACGGAGGCCCCCCGACCGCTCTCGGCGGAGTACTTTCGCGACCGGGACCAGACCGCGGAACCGGCAGCGGACATGATTGAGTTCCGCATCCGTACGGTCGAGGACGATCGCCTGGTCGGCTACGTTGCGATCTTCACCATCGAATGGCACAACGGCAACGGCTGGATTGCGGTGGGGATCGGGGATCCTGCTGACCGGGGCAAAGGATTTGGCCGAGAGGCGGTGAGCCTCGCTCTCCGCTACGCCTTCCACGAGCTCGGACTCCAGCGACTCAGTCTCGACGTGATTGCCGACAACCAGCCCGCCATCGCGCTCTATCGGGCCCTGGGGTTTCGCGAGGAGGGGCGGATGCGCGAGCGAGTCCACCGAGACGGCTTGACAGCAGATCTCATCTATATGGGACTGCTCAGGCGAGAGTGGGAGTCGGGGTTCAACGCCGATCCGTCTCCGGCCTCCGCGTCAGGCTGACCTGGTTATGGCATCGCCGCCCGCTACACCCCACCGGCACGGGAGCTGGCCCCCCTGGGCCAGTGGCAGCAAGCTGCGCGCATCCGACGCCGACCGTGAGCAGGTGGTCGTTGAGCTCACCGAGCACCACGTCGAGGGCCGGCTTAGCTCAGATGAGTTCAGCGAGCGTACCCGGCTTGCTTATCGGGCCAGAACCAGCGCAGAGTTGACCGAACTCCTTTCCGACCTTCCCGGCAAGTCCAGCGGCTCCGTCGTCGCTTGGCACGGCCTGCGCTCACTCCGGCTGGCCGGTCCCTTCCCCGGCTTGGGCTACGCCGGGTTCTGGCCCCGGGCTGGGGCGCTCTGGGCGGACCTCTTCCTGCTCGCGGGAGCCAGCTTTGTGGTGCACGCCTTTGTCTCCGGCGCCGCCGGGGTGGGCGTGATAGCGCTCCTGCCACTGGCTTACTTCGTTGGCCTCTGGGCCTCCACCGGGCGGACCTTGGGGCTCTGGCTGATCGGTGCCCGAGTTGTCCGGCAGGAGGATGGGCGCCGCCTAGGTTTTCGCCGCAGCATCATCCGCCTGGTGGGGTACGCGGTTAGTGCCGCCTCCTGCTCTGTGGGATTCGTCTGGGCTGCGGTCGACTGGCGCAAGCAAGGCTGGCACGACAAGATGGCCGGTAGCTACGTGGTCCGGCGACTGCGCTGACGCCAGGACCGGGAGCATTCCCGCGACTGTTGCGTACGGTGGCCCCAACCACTCGCCGCGAAAGCGCCGGGAGAGTCGGTGCAGGGCGGCGAGGACCGGCAGCCCAAAGATCGCCACCATCAGGGCGTTGCCCCCTGCCCGGAAGGCGTCGTACTCGACCGAGGTGACCAGGTAGTACTTGACGAAGTGCTCGAGCGCGGTCAATGGGCCGAGGTGGGAGCTCCACCCGATCTGAGGGGATGAGTAGTAGAAGGTCCAGTTCCAGACGTCCATCACAGCCCCGAAGCCGAAACCGGTAACCACCCCGACCCCCGCAAGTAGGAGCACGTCAGTGCGGTTGGGCCGGCGACCAGCGCGGCGCATGCCGATCAGACCGGCAACCACTCCCACCCAGCCGACGGCGAAGAGCTGGTAGGGCACCCAGGGGCCAAGGCCGCCTGTCAGTAGGGCGGACACCAGCAGCGAGCAGGCGCCCAGCAGGAAACCGAACTCCGGACCCAGCGCGTATCCACCGCAGAGCACCAGTAGGAAAATGGGGCTGAAGCCGCCGATGCCGGTCACCAGCGCGGCACGCAGTCCGGCGTCAACCGCGCTCAGAGCCGCGAGCAGGGCCAACTGTCGGGAGTCCATCCGCCGGGTTCCGACCTCAAGGGCGAGAAGTCCCAAGACAGTGCCAAGGCCGATCGCCAGGGCAGGTGTCGCGGCCGGCAGCGCCAGCCCGCTGAAAGGCCACAGAAAAAGCACCACACCAACCAGGGAGATGAGGAGCAGGATCACGCCGCCAGCTCCTCAGACAACCGCAGGCGGCCGTTGGCTAGCTCGTAGACGCGATCGCCGATCTGGTGAGCAAAGTGGCTGTCACTGGTCGCCACCAGAATCGCGGACCCCGTTTGCGCCAGGCGATCCAGTACCCGGGCGAGCAGCCGTCGCGAAGCAGGGTCGGCGCCCCGCGTTGGCTCGTCCAGGAAGACCATCTCCGGCGCTCCCAGCAGCACCGCGGCCAGAGCGGCCCGCTGACGCTGGCCTGTACTCAGGTCCCGGGGATCGCTCCCAGCCAGGGAAGAGAGTTGGAACTCGGAAAGAATCGGCCACGGGTCGCAGTCCAATTTGAGCCAGCGGCCGGTCTGTCTCACCTCCTCGAGGACACTGACCTGGTGCAGCACTCCACCTGGTTCCTGAGGCAGGTAGGCTGCTCGACCCGGCTCGCGCTGGACTGACCCACAGAGTGAAGGCAGAAGCCCGGCCGCGGTGCGCAACAGGGTGGTCTTGCCACTGCCGTTAGAACCGGTCAGGCAGAGTACCTCACCACGCCGGCAGCGGAGCTGGACACTCTCGGCCACCGGCTCGCCGTGGCCAACCGTCAGGTCCCGCAATTCCCAGGCCACGCCACTTGTCACTTGGGGACGGCGAAGCGCCATGGGCGTGGGCTCTGCCGCTTGGCGGCTGAGCTCCGTGAGAGACCCCTGGTGGAGCTCGAGCCAGCGTGCTCCTTCAGCCGCCACCCTTCCTGGGCGATGCTCGGCGGCGACCACCGCCAAGCCCTGATCAGTGAGCCGCTTGCACTCTCGCCGCAGCGCCGCGGCTCCGGCGTCGTCTAGCTGGGAGGTGGGCTCGTCAAGTACGAGCAGGGCTGGCCTCATAGCCAGCGCCGCGGCCAGCGCCACTCGCTGGCGCTGGCCCCCGGAAAGAGTCGCGAGACGCCTCGACCACAGGTGATGGACCCCCATCGCCAGGAGCGCGGACTCCACACTTTCCGCGATCTCAGATCCTGGCATCCCCAGGTTCTCAGGGCCGAACGCGACCTCGCGCTGGACCACGGCCAGAACGAACTGAGACTCGGGCTCCTGGAACACCATAGCCACATCGCGGGCGAGGCGCCGGGTCGAGGTTGCCCGGAGGTCGTGGCCCATGACACGGGCCATCCCACTCGCCATGCCGCCATGGAAGTGCGGAACCAAGCCGTTGAGGGTTCGCAGCAGGGTGGTCTTGCCGCTCCCCGAAAGGCCGGTCAGCACGGTCAGGCCCTGGGTCAGATGAAGGTTTAGTTCCGCCAGGCTGAGCTCGGCGCCCTCGGGGTAGCGATAGCTGAAGCGCTCGAACCGGGCGACCTCGGTCACGGCAGCAGGGCCGGAGTGAAGAGCGGGAGGCAGCAGAGCGTCGGCCACCAGTTGAGCGCAGGAAGGGTCAGCGACGGGTAGGGCTGCCAGCTCGGGACCTGGCCGAGACAGATGGCCACCACGAAGCCCGTGACCGCGACCAGGGAAGCCGCGGTGATCAGCAGATCCCTGACCCTCCACCTGGACCCGGCCTGAGCCGTCCTCCGTCCCGAGCCGAAGGCGCGTGCCTCCATCGCCTCGGCGAGCAGCACCGAGCCCTCGATGGTCGTCAGGACCGAGGGAACCACGACCGCGCTCCAGGAGCGCAGTCCTCTGGCTCGCCAGCCCCGCATCTGCTGAGCTTCTCGGACCGCAACAAAGCTCTGGCCCAGGCGGGGGACCAGGGACATCGCCGCACCCAACGCGGCTGCAGTCCGCGAGAGTGCCGCCGGCAGCGAGTCCACCAGCTGATACGGCTCGACGATCAGGGAGAGGCTCACGCCGGAAGCGATGCAGGCAGCCAGCCCCAGACCTATGTCCACCCCGTAGACCGCCGCCTCCAGCGTTAGGGGACCACCCAAGACCGGCAGCCAGCTGGGTGCGGTCACCAGGACGGTGTCACCGGTGTGACTGAGCAGGAAGTTGAAGCCGACGGTGAGCAGCGAAGCGGCAGCCACCATGACCAGGGCCGGTCGTAGGCGAGTTCCCGGTCGGTGCCTCACCACCAGCACGGTCAGCGCCGCTCCCAGGGTGAGGGCCCGCAAGAGCGGGTCCTCACTCCCAAGGCTGAGCAGGAGAACGGCTCCGACCCAGACGGCGAGGGCGCGGGGATTCATGGGGTCAGGACTTCGGTGGCAAGGGCGGTGGCAGGGCCGTCCCCGAGCTGGGGTCGTACCTCCAACCCAGGGCCTCCCCGGACTTCAGCGCAACCTCGCTTATCCCGGCCGTCGCTGCCTTCCACTTGCCCTTACCCGACCACAGGAAGAGGGCCCAGTAGGGCTGCCCGCTGGGGAAGCAGGTCGTGTAGGACCTGGGCTCGTTGTCGATCTGGCAGACGCCGTCGCCGAAGCTGAAGTGTTGGGTTGCGAACTCGATCCGGCTGCGGTGGAGAGCGGTTTCGCCGCTGATCGAGGCGCCCTTGAAGTTGACGCACCGGTCCACGACGTGGTGGTCGCCCAGCTCCACCACCACCTCAACCGAAGGGCCCGACCCGGTGCAAGTGGCGCCGGGAGTCGTCGCGCCGCCGCCGCTGCTGGCGCAGGCCGATACCAGCAGTGTCATGGAAATCGCGGCCAGTACGGCGCTGACCGCTTGAGACGACCTCATCGTCCCTGCCTCCTGGCGGCGGGTGGGCCCCATCGCGCCAGAGGTGGACCTGCCGCCGGAGGCCGACCTTCCCGTTGCGCGCGGGGATGGATCGATCCCTAGGGGCCGGTCTCCTGGCTTGCGGATCAGGACTTGAAGCCGCCTTCCCGGGACATTCCCAGTGGCTCGCTGGCTCAGGCTCCCCGCTCACAGTTGCGCGACAGCTCCGGCATTGGGCGTGGCCCGCACCGGATTCCCATTTGCCCTTCGGGCTATTCGCTTGTCAGCTGAATGTTATGGCGCTGAAGCCCCGTCGGGCAGCCCAGCTGACCCAGAGCGTCCTCAGCCGACCTGCGGCGGACGGTTGACGCTAGCGGGAAGCCGGTGTCCGAGTCCCGTCGCCCAGATCACTAGGCCACCGGCGACTGCCGCCCAAAGCAGCCACATCCCCGGTCGCAGCACCGAGCCCACGACCAAGCCCCCGATCGTCGGTCCCAAGAGCAGACCGACGCCCCAGGATAGGTTGAAGGCGGCCATGTAGCGTCCCCGCACTGACGCCGGCGCCATATCCGCCACCAGCGGTCCGATGCTGGCGCTTAGTAAGCACTCACCCAGACCGAACCAGACCGCGAACACACCCAACAGCAGGCTTGCCTCTAGGCCGTGGGTCAAGCTAGCGACCTCACCCCACAGCCACGCCAGCAACCAGGCGCCGGCGCTGAGTCCGAGGGTGCGCGAGCGGTTGAGATGGCGGACCGCGCGGGTGATCGGCAGCTGGGCGAGGACGATGAAGGCGGTGTTGACGGCCAGGATGACTCCCAGGGCGAAAGTGGGGACGCCGAGAAAAACGTGGGCGTAGAGCGGAACCGAGGTGTCCAGCTGGGCGTAGGTGGAGAGGACCACCATCGCGTTGAACCCAATCAGGAAGAGGAAGGGGCGGTCCCGCAGGACAACGCGGTATCCCGACGGCTGGTCGCTCTCAGCGTGGTGGCGCCCCGAGGGAACCAGCGCGATCACCAGAACGCCGAAGAGGACAAAGCTGGTGGCGTTGACGAGGTAGATAGCGGTGAATGTCTCGGGCACAGATGTCGAGACGATCAGACCGCCAATGACTGCGCCGACTCCGATCCCAAGGTTGGTCGCCGCGTACTGCAGTGAGGATGCCACGGCGCGCTGAGAGCGGTTGGTCACGGCCGCCAGCAGAGAGGCGAAGGACGGGTAGAAGCAGCCCAAGCCGGCGCCGATCAGGACCATGGAGGCGGCTGCCTCCGCCGCGGTGAGTGAGAAGCCCAGCCAGAGGAAGCCCAGAGTCTGCAGACTCAGGCCTCCCAGAATCATCGTTCTCGGCCCGAGGCGGTCGACCAGCGTGCCGCCCACGGCACCGAAGACCAGCGACGCCAGGGCCGACGCGGAGATCACCAATCCAACCACGGGGATTGGCAAGCCCCGCACCACGTGCAGGTAGATCGAGCCGAAAGGGAGCACGAAGCCGGTGCCGATTGAGGAGATCGTCACCCCCACCACCACCGTCCAGACGCTGCGCGGCAACTCGGGCTTGAGGCTGCGGAGGTAGTGGCCTATGGCAGGTAGCCTCGCCAGCGGGGCACGGAACTAGTCGGGCAATCGAGTGCGGCGCCTCTCACCGCTTCTGGCGGCACGCTAACTGCTAACGAAATCAAGTCTCGAACCCCGTGAGAGCTGACTCAAGGAGCGACCCAGGTTAGCAAGCGAGTTCCACGGCCGATGGGTGAACCGTGGTCGATACTGCAGCACCACCGGGACTCACTCTGGCACCGTCACTCCGGGCCGCCAGGAAGCGTCCCCGCCCCTGGGTATCCTGAGCTGCGAATGCCTGTGCGCGACGACCTCCGGAATGTGGCCATCGTCGCCCATGTCGACCACGGCAAGACCACCTTGGTCAACGCCATGCTCCAGCAGACGGGGGCCTTTCGCGCCAACCAGGAGGTAACCGACCGGATCCTGGATTCGGGCGACCTGGAGCGAGAGAAGGGCATCACCATCCTGGCCAAGCACACAGCGGTCCAGTACGGGCCTACCAAGATCACCATCGTCGACACCCCTGGCCACGCCGACTTCGGAGGTGAGGTGGAACGGGGGCTGGCGATGGTCGACGGCGTGCTCCTGCTGGTGGACGCCTCGGAAGGGCCCCTGCCCCAGACCCGCTTCGTGCTTCGCAAGACCCTGGAGGCCAAGCTGGCGGTGGTGGTGGTCGTCAACAAGGTCGACCGCTCCGACGCCCGCATCGACGAAGTTGTTCGCGAGATCGAGGACCTGTTCCTGGACCTAGGCGCCGACGAGAGTCAGATCGTCTTCCCGGTCCTCTACTCCAACGCCCGTGCGGGGTGGGCCAGCACAGATCCCGCCGTCCCGGGAACCAACTTGACCCCGCTCTTCGACGCCATAGTGAGTAGCATTCCGGCGCCCTCATATGAGGAGGGTTATCCGCTCCAGGCGCTGGTCACCAACCTCGATGCGTCCGCTTATGTGGGCCGCTTGGCCATCTGCCGAGTCCACAACGGCTGGCTGCGGCGAGGCGAGACGGTGGCCTGGTGCCGGGTCGACGGATCGGTGCTCCGGGCGAGGGTCACCGAACTCTATGCGTCGCGAGCCCTGGACCGTGTCGACGTCGCGGAGGTAGGCCCGGGCGAGATCGTGGTGGTGGCGGGCTTCCCCGACATCTCGATCGGGGACACCCTGGCCGACCCCGAGGACCCTCGTCCCCTGCCGGCGATCCTGGTCGACGAGCCCAGCCTGGCCACCACCATCGGAATCAACAGCTCCCCGCTCTCGGGCAGTGACGGTACCCGGCTCACCGCCCGCATGATCAAGAACCGGCTCGACTCCGAACTGGTGGGCAATGTCTCCCTGCGGGTGCTCTCCACTCCTCGCCCCGACACCTGGGAGGTCCAGGGAAGGGGAGAGCTGCAGCTGGCGGTCCTGGTCGAGACCATGCGCCGCGAGGGGTTCGAGCTCACCGTGGGGAAACCGCAGGTGGTGACCAAGGAGATCGACGGCAAGCTCCACGAGCCGATGGAGCGTGTGGCGATCGACGTCCCCGAGGACTATGTCGGGGTGGTGACCCAGCTCCTGGCACTCCGTCAAGCCCGGCTGATGGAGATCGTCAATCACGGCACCGGCTGGGTGCGGATGGACTACCGGGTGCCATCGCGCGGCCTGGTCGGCTTTCGAACCGAGTTCCTAGTGGAAACCAGGGGTACCGGGGTTCTGCACAACGTCTTCGACGGCTGGGAGCCCTGGCACGGTGCCCTCAAGACCCGGCGCAACGGCTCCATGGTTTCCGACCGGCTGGGATTCTCGACCACCGAGGCGCTCATGTCGCTGCAGGAGCGAGGGACCATGCTGATAGGGCCTGGGACCGAGGTCTACGAGGGCATGATCGTCGGCGAAAACGCCCGCACCGACGAGATGGACGTCAATCCGACCAAGGAGAAACAGAAGACCAACATCCGCTCCTCGACCCAAGAGGAACTAGAGCGGCTCACACCCCACCTCCAGTTCTCCTTGGAGCAGGCTCTGGAATTCATCGGTGAGGACGAGTGCGTCGAGGTAACCCCAAAGGCGGTCCGGCTGCGCAAGATGATCCTCGATCAGAGCCTGCGGTCGCGCCAACGCCGCATCTCCCGCCGCGAGGCCGAGACCTAGACATGGCGAGCCGAGAGGACTGGAGGCTGCCAGCACTGCAGCAGCGCCATGGATACTATTTCTCCTGGTATTTGCGGGCAAAAATCCGCATGTTCGCCTAGCTGCTCAGGTCCGTGGAAACCGAAGTCGATCGCTCAATCGCGGAACTGCAGACCGCCCGCCTCTGCCTCCGGAGCTGGCGTCCGGCGGACTTTCCCCTGTTCGCGGCCCTCAATGCCGATCCCCAGGTTATGGAGCATTTCCCCCAAATGCTCACGCGGTCGCAGAGCGACCTCCTCGCCGAGTGCATCGTTAGTCAAATGCGTTCCCAAGGATGGGGGCTATGGGCTGTGGAGGTCGCCGCAACGGAATCCTTTATTGGTTTCGTCGGTCTCAACCGTCCTGCATTCCGGGCCCATTTCACTCCCGCCGTGGAGGTGGGCTGGCGGCTGGCGTCCCGGTACTGGGGTTGCGGATACGCGACCGAGGCCGCCTGGACCGTTCTGGGATTCGGCTACGAGTCCCTCGGTCTCAATGAAATCGTCTCGTTTACCAGCGTCGACAATCAGCGATCCCGGCGGGTCATGGAGAAGCTTGGGATGAGGCACCATCCCGGCGATGACTTCGACCACCCCAGCATTCCCGAGGGCCACCGGCTGCGTCGCCATGTGCTTTACCGGCTGACCAGAGCTCAGTTCAGACGTCTGGTCCAAGCGAGGAGTGACCATGACTAAGTTCGCCTTCGACGACCAGGTGGCCAGCCAGGGTAAAGCCGTGGCCCAGACTCTGGGCTCTGTCGACGTGCCCTTGCTCGACCGTGACCGCCCCCTTCTTTTCACCGGAATCGGCACCTCCCTCCACGCCTGCCGAGTGGCCGCCTACTGGGTCGCGGAACTTTCTGGCGATCGGCTGCGACCCGCGGCCATCGAAGCCCAGGATCTGGCTCTGCATGGAGACATTCGTCCCGGCGACCAGATCGTGGTGGTCAGTCACCGCGGTACCAAGCGCTACCCCAACGAGGTGTTAGCGCGGGCCAAAGAGGCGGGAGCGAGCGCCGTGACCATCACCGGTCTGGGGAACCCGGACCCAGCTGGCGATGTTGTACTCAGGACCTGTCCGGACGAGACGGCGGGAACGCACACCGTCTCCTACCTGACTGCCCTAGCCGTGCTGGGCAAGCTGGTAGCGCGGATGCTGGGGAGCGACGCCTCCGCTTTCGCCGAGGCGCTCGAAGCCGTCCCTCAAGCCATCGAGGCGACACTGGCTCTTCCAGCTCCGACCGAGGTTCCCAAGAGGCTGATAAACCGCGAGCCGATCCTAATCACCGGCCACGGGATCGACGAGGTGACCGCCGAAGAGGCGGCACTCAAGTTCAAAGAAGGGACGTATCTCTGGGCCGAAGGGATGTCGCAGGAGCTGGCCTTCCACGGAACCCCCGCGGTCCTGGAGCCGCGAATGGCGGCGATCCTGATAGTCCCGGGACGCGAGGACGGCGGTCGCTACTTAGAGCTGCGGAGCCTGCTGCTCGAGCTGGGACTGGAGGTCGTCACCTGTGGAACCGGCGACGCCGACCTGCCCTTCGCCGAGGTGGCATACCTGCTCCGTCCAATGCTGGCGATCGTGCCGCTGCAGCGGTTGGTCGGCGAACTTGCCCGCCGCCGCGGCTCGAACCCGGACAAGATCCGGGGCGACGTCGAGCCTTGGTCGTCCGCGATACCAAAGGTGCGGCTCTGAGCCGCAATTGATGCGCTCCTCCGCGGACGCAATTGACGCCACCCTGCGCAGCGGGGACGGCGCGGTCCACAAGGGCGCTGCTACCATCCCGGCCTGACTGCGGGCGGGGGGTGGGATGCGACCCATCCCGGTAAAAAAGTGCCGAGTTAGCTAGGGCGCAGTCGGACGCCATGCGGGCGCCAGACCAGGGGAGGACGATGCGACCGGACGCGGTCTTTCGACCATACCGGGCGGCACTGAATCACCGCGATCTGCGCCTCCTCCTGAGCGGCGAGGTCATCTCCTCCACCGGCTCCTGGGCCTACAACGTGGGGCTGGCGGTGTACATCTACGACCGCACCCATTCTCCGCTCTGGGTGTCGGCGGTGTTCCTGGTGCGATTCGTTCCGGCAATGCTGCTCTCCCCCTACGGCGGGATAATCGCCGAGCGATTCGAGCGGGTTCGCCTGCTCATCACCTGCGATCTCCTGCTGGCAATGTGGCAAGGGCTGCTCTGTGCCGCCGCACTTTTGCACGCCCCCACCCTCTTCATATTGGGATTCGCCGCCTGCTCCTCCATTTCTGCTCAGCCCTACCAGCCGGCGGTGGCAGCGATGATTCCACAGTTGGCGGGTGAAGACGATCTAGCGGCTGCCAACGCCCTAAACAGCACCATCGATAACCTGGTGATCATCGTCGGGCCCGCGGTCGGCGCCCTGCTGCTGCTGGCTGGTTCCGCCGTAGCCGTCTTCGCAATCAATGGTGCCACTTTCTTGGTGGCGGCGGCTTTGGTGGCACGGCTCCGGGCCCGCTCCCAGCCCAGCGACGTAAGCGAGGGTGGCCAAGCAAACCCGCTGCAGCAGGTGGTGGCCGGCTTCCGGGCGATGGGGGAGTCGTCGGTGGTGCTAGCACTGGTCAGCTTTAGTGTTCTTGCCAGCTTCGTCTATGGCACCGACACAGTGCTTTTCGTCTACGTCAGCAAGTTCCAACTGGGCACCGGAGCCACCGGATACGGGTACCTGTTAGCCGCGCTCGGTGTAGGTGGCATCCTGGCGGCCCTGGTCGTAAACCAGCTGGCGGCGCTGCCCCGTCTCGGGCTGATCATCACAGTGGGGATGGCGGTCTACTGCGTCCCCACGGCTCTGCTGGTACTGGTTCACGCGCCCGCCCTGGGCTTCTTTCTAGAGGTGATCCGGGGGGGAGGAACCCTGGTGGTTGATGTCCTGGCGGTCACCGCCATGCAGCGGTCAGTGGCGCCCAACATGGTTGCCCGGGTATTCGGAGCCTTCTTCGCGATCGTGCTGGCGGCAATTTCCCTCGGTTCAGTGCTGGCGGCAACGCTGGTTAGCCGCCTCGGTCTTCACCCCACCCTACTTTTGGCGGGGCTGGCTATTCCCGCACTAGCCGCGTGCGCCTATCCCCGACTTCGCCGCATGGATCGCGCCGCGGTGCAGCGGGTCGCTGAGCTCGCTCCCCGGATCAAGGTCCTGGATCAGCTGGGGATCTTCGCTGCAGGCTCGCGAGCCGCATTGGAGAGCCTGGCCGCGGCCTGCACCGATATGACCGCGACCGCAGGCCAGGTGATCATTCGCGAAGGCGACGCGGCGGACGCCTTCTACGTCCTGCTCGCGGGCGAGGTGCAAGTCTCGGCCCGGGGCGAAGCCGAGCGGAGCCGGGTGTTGCGGGTGATGGGTCCGGGTAGCTACTTCGGGGAGATCGGTCTGTTGGCGCAGGTGCCGCGCACCGCAACCGTGAAGGCTCTCGAGGAGTGCACCCTCTACCGAATCTCAGGCAGCGACTTCGTCGGCGCCCTCACCGCCAGCTCGCCCAGCGGCGGATTCCTTGAGGGAGCCAAGACCCGACTCGCTCGGTCCCATCCCTCCTACGCTCCGACGATGCTGGGCGACCCGATGCTGGACCTGGAGCGCTGACGCTCCGCGCACCGGCTCCGCGGCTCGGGCCTCTCTGGGACGATCTGCCGCGGCGCTACACTCGTGCCGGTAGCAGCCCCCGTCGGTTGCGTGCCTGTGGGCTCGAAACCTGTTTGGGCCGGGCAGCATGATCACAGGGAGACTGTGGTGAGATCGGTAGCACCAACTTCGGTCGACAGCCTTTACTCGGCCGCTGAGACGGTCTTCGACCGCTGGGAGGTGGTCAAGGATCTGATCGATGAGCTCATCGATCTCGAGCTGAACTACCGCCAGTCCGGCCATCCCGGCGGCTCTCGCTCGAAGGTCCACCTGTTGGTGGCCACCATGCTGTCGGGGGCCATGCGCTGGGACATCCTGAGACCGTGGCGCCGTTTCGCTGACCGCTTTGTGCTCTCGGCGGGGCATACGGTGCCCCTGGTCTACGCAACCCTGGCGGTCCTCAACGAGTCGCTGCGGGCGCGGTTCGAGCGTGAGCCCGACGACCGATTCGCCTTCCCCGACGGGGGGCGCTGGGCACTCACCTGGGAGGACCTGCTAGGGCTGCGCCACCGGGGGGGGTTGCCAGGCCACGCCGAGATGGGCGGTAAGACCCTCTTCCTCAAGTTCAACACCGGGCCATCCGGCCACGGGATGCCGCCAGCCGCCGGCGAGGCTCTGGCGCTCAAGCTGGCCGGAGCCGGAGAAGTAAAGGTCTTCACCGTGGAGGGCGAGGGGGGGCTGACCCCGGGAGCCGCTCACGAGACCAAGAACTCCGCTTGGGGTTTGGGCCTCTCCAACTTGGTGTTCCTGGTGGATTGGAACGACTTCGGGATCGACCTGCGGAGCGCCTCCTCCGTTGTCTACGGAGGTCCTGAGGAGTGGTTTCGCCCCTACGGGTGGCGGGTCCTGGGCACCGACTCAGGTATGGAGTGGGGGCCTGTGACCCGCACCGTGCTGGAGGTCACCCAGGGTCCCAACCCCAAGGGCGTTCCTTCCGCGGCCTGGTTCCGGACCCGCAAGGGCCGCGGCTATGGCAAGTACGACGCGCCGTCTCACGGCAGCCCACACCCCATGAACAGCCCGGAGTTCTGGGCGGTGCGCAAGGAGTTCATGTCTCGCTACGGCGTGACGTATGAAGGCGTAGACGAGCCTGCACCATCCGATGCTGAGCTGCGCGACTCCCAGGCTAGGGCCAACCTACGGATTGCCGTATCGGTGCTGCGCAACGACCGGGATCTGGTCGACTATCTCTCCGACCGGCTCCTCGAGGTCGCTGCCTCGGTGCCCGAGGAAATCCCCACGTTCAACTTGGGTGGACGGGGCGCCGCGATATTTTCGGATGCCCGGCTGACGAACTTCCGTGACTATCCCAAGGAGATGTTCAAACAGCCTGGTGAGCGCCAGCCCAATCGGGCTGCTCTTGCCGCTTGGGGATCATGGGTTAACGCCTACGCCAAGGCGGAGTACGGGCGCCCTCTCTTCATCGTGAGCTCGGCCGACCTCGCCGACTCCACCAACGTCAGCGGCTTCGGCAAGGACTGGGACGGATTGCCGGGATGGGGCTGGTACGAGCGCGACCAGAACCCGCGGGGTACGGTCTTGCCTCAGGAGATAACCGAGTTCACCAACTCCGGCATCAGTGTTGGAATGGCCACCGTCAACTTGGCCGAGGACCCCTTCGCAGAGTTCAACGGTTTCTGGGCCGCTTGCTCCACCTATGGATCCTTCAGCTACCTCAAGTACGGGGAGATGCGACTTTTCAGCCAGCTCGCTCAGGACGTCGAACTGAAGGTGGGCAAGGTCATCTGGGTCGCGGGCCACTCGGGCCCGGAGACTGCAGAGGACTCCCGCACCCACTTCGGTGTGTTCGCACCCGGGGTAACGCAACTCTTCCCGGACGGCAAGGTCATCGACCTCCACCCTTGGGAATACAACGAGGTGCCGGTGGTCTTGGGCGCGGCCCTGCGAACCTCGTCGCCGATCATCGCACTGCACCTAACCCGACCCGTAGTCGAGATCCCGGACCGCGCCGCCAAGGGCATCCCCTCCCACTTCGAGGCAGCCCGTGGTGCTTATGTAATGAGACCTTTTCGCGAGGGTTTTACGCAGCACGGGACGGTCTTCGTGCGCGGCACCGTGCCCACCACGAATCTCGTCACCGTCCTGCCCGAAATCGAAGGGTCCGGCCTCAATGTGAAGATCATCGCGGCTATAAGTCCGCAGCTCTTCGCCTTGCAGGATCGGACCTACCGCGACGCCACCGTCAGCGATGCTGACCGTTGGGACGGCATGGCAATCACCAACGGTGCCTTCAAGCTGATGCGCGACTGGATCGATGGTCCGATCGCCCGCGAGTACTCCCTGTCCGCGGACTGGGACGACCGCTGGCGGACTGGCGGAACGGTCGATGAGGTGATGGACGAAGCTCACCTGTCGCCTCAGCACATCCTCGCGGGTATCCAGAGGTTTGTGGCTGAGCGCGACGATCGCCGGGCTCGCCTCTCCCGATTGGTGGAGACAATCCAAAGGCGATAGGAGCCAAGGCGACGGTGTTGCCCCGCGGGCGTGTAACGTCACCAAGGGTGAAGCTCGCACCGCGCTCCACATTTCCAGTAAGGACCGTCCTTGTCTGATCGAACCGTCTTCCTGAATGCCTCGGTACTCGATCCCGTCCAGGGAGAGCTACGACCAGATTCCTCGGTTCTGGTGGAGCAGGGATTGGTCCGCGAGGTTTCGGACAGCCGTATCAGCGCCACCGCCAACCGGGTAATCGACCTGCACGGCGCGGTGCTGATGCCGGGCCTAATCGATTGCCACGTGCACGTCACGGTGGTGAGCTCCGACGTCTGGGGGATGGCGGAATGGTCGCCGTCCTACGTGGCTGCACGGGCGGGTCGGGTCATGGCCGGGATGCTGCAGCGCGGATTCACGACCGTGCGCGATGTGGGGGGCTGTGACTTTGGCCTAGCCCGCGCGGTGGATGAGGGATACCTCATCGGCCCCCGGGTGATCTACGGCGGCAAGATGCTGTCACAGACGGGTGGCGCTGGCGAGTTGCGAGGACCAGGCCGGGTCGTCTACGACCCCCACTACAACACGCCAAATCTGGCCACACTCTGCGACGGAGTCACGGAAGTCCGCAAGGCCGCCAGAGAGGAGATCCGGCGGGGAGCGTCGCACCTAAAGTTGTATCTCAGCGGAGCGGTCGACGCCCCCAGCGATCGTGTCGATGCGACGCAGTTCTCGGAGGAGGAGATTCGGGCCGCAGTCGAGGAAGCGGAGGCAGCCAACATTTACGTCGCCGGTCACGCCTACACGTCGAGGGCGGTCAACCGCGGTCTCAAACTCGGTGTCCGGACGATTGAGCATGGCAACCTGATGGACCCCAGCAGCCCGCCCCTGTTCTTAGAGCACAACGCCTTTTACGTACCTACCCTGGTTACGTACTACGCGCTCGCGAAATATGGCCGAGAGGAAGGCGTGCCAGAAACCGCCCTGGCCAAGCTGCCACCGGTTCAAGATGGCGGAATGAAGGCGTTGGAGCTGTGCCACCGGGAGAGAGTCCAGATCGCTTACGGCAGCGACCTGTTGGCCGAGATGCACCGTGAGCAGAGTCTGGAGTTCACCATAAGATCTGAGGTCCAGCCCGCCGCCGACATCGTTCGTTCAGCGACCACGGTGGGGGCTCAGCTTCTGGGGATGGAGGGTAAGGTCGGTCGGGTCGCAGAGGGTGCTGACGCTGACCTGCTCGTACTTGACGTGAATCCCCTCGATGACGTGAAGGTGCTGAGCGATCCGGCCACCCACCTCAAGCTGATCATGAAGGCTGGCCGCATCGTTCGGGACGATTTGGCTGCCTGATACTGCACGGGCCCGAGAGCCAGATACCCCGGACCTCTGGACCAGGCGATGGTCGCGCGCGAGGTCGCGCCGACCGCTCCTCCAGAGCGAGTGCGCCACGATGGTTGAAAGGTGAATAACGAGGAACTCCGATGGCACCCTGTTCGCCGTACTGCGCAACATGCATCTCGAGGAGGCGCACCCGTTCGGGTCTAAAGTTCCCCAGGCCCTCCCGCGATAGCCGAAATGTCGAGATCGGCCGACTCGGGCATCGTCTCTGTGTACAGATCGCGTGTCTTCCGGGTGAGGGGGGTGCGCGCACCTTGCTCGTCATAGAGGCGCAGTCCCAGGTCGAGATCTTTGACGAGGTCGCGCACCGCGAACATGGTCGGCCGGTACTGGTCTTGGAGGAACCCGGACTCCCGGGCGGCCAAGCCCGGGGCGAAGCGAACCAGGATCGAGAAGACCTGCTCGGGGTCGAGTCCGATCGCCTTCCCGGCCATGAGCAGCTCAGCCGCAGCGGCGCTAGTGATTCCCAACATGCTGTTGGCGATCAGCTTCAAGCGCTGCGCACTTGCCCACGTGCCAACGTAGAGGATCTCTCCCAAGTGTTCGAGCACCGGCCGTGCCTGTTCAAGGTCGGCGGGATCACCACCAACGAGGATCAGCAATTTGCCGTTCTCCACTGCCGGGACGCTTCCGACCACCGGCGCCTCGAGAAGCCGTGCTCCCTTGGCTTTTGCTTCCCGCCCCAGTTCCTCGGCGACCCCTGGCCCAGCGGTGCTGGCATCGATGAGCAGCTTGCCCACTGCGCTGCTTAGCACCCCACCCTCACCTAAGTAGACAGCGCGAACCCCGACCTCGTTCGTTAGGCTGCTGATGACCACTTCTGAGTCGCGCGCTGCTTCCGCCGGGGTGGCCGCGACACGGCCCACGCCCAGTTCTTCTGCCTTGGTCGATGTGCGATTCCAGAGGGTCAGGTCGAAACCGACTGCGGCAAGGCGGCGCGCCATCGCGCTGCCCATTTTCCCCGTGCCGAGGATCGCGACAGCAGTCATCACATCGCCTCCGGTCGCGGACCTTCGATGCGCACCGCATTTCGGGCGATCCGGTCGATGCGACTCAGCAGGTCGGCGGTTAGCTCGAGACTTGTGGCGGAAACAGCGTCGTCGACGTGACCGACGCTTCGTGTTCCAAAGATCGCCACGTGCACTGCCGGGTTCGCCAAGGTCCAGGCAACAGCCAGCTGGCTGACCGGTACCCCAAGCTCGTGGTTAGCGATCTGCTCCAGCTCTGCCACCGCGTGGAGGTTGCGGCTCAAGGCATCACCCTGGAAGTCTGGGCTGTGCGATCGCCAATCATCTTGAGAGAAATTCGTGTCTACGCGGAGATGACCGCTGAGGAGCCCATGCGCGAGCGGTCCATAGACGATCACCCCAATGTCGTGCGCTTGCGCGTAGGGCAAGATCTTGGCCTCGATATCGCGATGGAGGATGCTGTACGGCGGTTGAAGCGTCTCCACCGGCTGGGTCGCGCTGAACTCGTCCATCTCCTCCGGGTTGAAGTTCGAGACGCCGACATGACGCACCTTGCCGATTGCGACTAGCTCGGACAGTGCGCCGGCCGTCTCTGCGAAGGGTGTCTTGTAATCCGGCCAGTGCACCTGGAGAAGGTCGATGTAGTCGGTGGCGAGCGCACGCAGGCTGTCGTCTACACCTTGGCGGATCCAGGCGGCGCTGGAGTCCCGCTCGACCCGTGCGCCACCCAGTGGGCGGAGACCGCCCTTGGTTGCGATCACGACACCTTCGCGCGGGTACCCTCGGATCGCTTTGGCGAGCAGCCGCTCCGACGCGCCGAATCCATACCCCTGAGCCGTGTCGAAGAAGTTGATGCCAAGCTCGTACGCGTGCTGGACCGCTCGGATCGCGCCTGTCTCGTCGGTCACGCCCCAGTCGCCGCCTAACTGCCAGGTGCCAAACGCGACCCGCGATACTTTTATTCCACTGCGGCCAAGCGTGATGCGCCGCACCTGTGCCCCGGTGCTCTGGGTGCTCATGGCCTCCTCCCTTTGGAATCGTAGTCAAGTACTGGCAACAAACTCCCGGCGCTGGTCTGTCCGGTCAGCGCTATGACGGCGAAGGGGGCGGTAGAGTCGGTGGAATGCGACTAGGAAGAGGAAACCGGGACCACCCTGCGGAGCACGATACTCGTTTAGTCACGCGTTCAGGGCAGAGTATCTCGCGACTCGAACCGGGGGACGCAGAGTAATGATTGCCAACTCGCTACTGGGCCTTCACGGAGCTCTAGCTGAGCTCAAGAGCCAGGTCGGTGAGTCGATCAAGAAGGATGGACCAGAGGCCCATCAGGTGGGGGTGGACCACTTGGTCTGGTGCCACGCTCGGGTGGAGACGGCGAACGCGCTCACTGAGTGGGCTGACCAGAGCCAGCATGGTCTGGCGAGACAGTTGGCGGATGTCTCGGTCCTTGACGCGTGGGCGCACTTGGGGCGTCTGGATGCCTCCGTCACCGTGGAGATCAAGATTAGGCTGGCAGAGATCGCCGAGGCTCTTGAGCCACTTGAAGATGTGGGTGCGAGCGCCGACCACAGGCTCTTGCGTTCAACTCTTCGAGAATTCGCGGTTCGCGAGATCAAGCCACATGCTCAGAGAATTCACCGCGAAGACCTGGACGTTCCGGAGGTAGTCATCGCCGACGTGGCCGGGCTTGGGCTCTTCGGTGCATCCATTCCCGTAGCTTATGGAGGCGCCCTAGATTCCGAAGACACCAAGTCGATGCTTATCGCGACCGAAGAGCTGGCGCGAGTTTCGCTCGGGGGGGCGGGGAGCTTAATCACTCGACCCGCAATTCTCGTCCGCGCGCTCCTGCGTGGTGGCACCGAAGAGCAGCGCAGAAAGTGGCTGCCCGTCATCGCTAGCGGAGAGAAGCTGGTTGCTGTGGCCGTGACCGAAGCGGACCATGGTTCAGACGTCGCGAACATCACGTGCGGCGCGACCCAGCGGTCAAACGGCGACTGGGAGATCGAAGGTAGCAAGCTGTGGTGTACCTTCGCCGGCCGCTCAGAGCTCCTAATGGTCCTCTGTAGGACGGCGCGAGGCGGCCACCGGGGGCTGTCCGCCTTTGTAATTGAGAAGCCATCCTTTGCTGGTCACAATTTTGAGTTTCATCAGGTGGAGGGCGGCACGCTTCGCGGGCGAGCCATCCCGACCATCGGCTACCGCGGGATGCATACCTTTGAGATCGTCTTTGAACACTTCCGCGTTCCGGCGGACGCGCTAATCGGAGGGGAGGCTGGGCTGAATCAGGGCTTCTACCTCCAGATGGACGCGTTTTCAGTCGGCCGGATTCAAACGGCCGGAAGGGCGATCGGCATCATGCAAGCCGCGTTCGAGGATGCACTTGCCTACACGAAGGGACGGATCGTATTCGGCAAGCCGGTTTTCGGTAACCAACTGGCCCGGGCTAAGCTCGGAGCCATGGCTCTCAGGCTCCACGGCAGCCGCCAGCTGAGCTATCGTGCGGCTCGCCTGCTAGACCAAGGTAGCGGTCAGACCGAGGCGTCGTTGGCAAAGCTCTACGCATCGCGGATGGCAGAAGCAGTCACCAGGGAGGCAACCCAGCTCTTTGGGGCGATGGGCTACAGCGAGGAAAGCGACGTGTCGCGCTACTTTGTGGATTCACGAGTTCTCGCGATCTTCGAGGGTGCCGAGGACATCTTGTCGCTGAGAGTGATAGGGCCAGCCGTACTCGAGGGATATCTGTGACTGGTTACGAGGGCCTGGGGGTGCTCAGCGGCCTGCGCATCATCGAACTGTCGGCCTTCGTAGCAGCGCCCCTCGGCGGAGCAACACTCGCAGAACTAGGTGCGGAGGTCGTGAGAGTGGACCCTCCGGGAGGCGGCATCGACGCCAAGCGCTGGCCACTCCACAACGGGGAGAGTTTGTACTGGGCGGGACTCAATAACGGCAAGAAATCGGTCACTATAGATACCGAAACGGCGGCGGGCCAACGGTTGGTCGCCGATCTGGTGGCAAAAGCCGGAATCGTATTGACCAATCTGCCACTCAGGGAGTGGAACAGCTATGCGACATTGAAGGTTCGTAGACCGGATCTCATCATGGCGGTCCTCACCGGGAACCCGGACGGATCATCCGCGGTCGACTACACAGTAAATGCGGCAGTGGGATTTCCCCTGGTGACGGGCCCAGGACAGCTGGCGGAGCCGGTCAATCATGTCCTTCCGGCTTGGGATGCTCTCGCGGGTTATATGCTCGCAACGGGGATCGTAACTGCCGAGCTCTACCGGACCAGGACAGGGAATGGACAGTGCATCACACTGAGCCTCATGGACGTGGCGTTGTCCATCACTTCACATCTGGGTATTGTTGGGGAGGCGCAGCTGGAGGAATTGGCGCGACCCAGGCTCGGTAACTACCTTTATGGCTCCTACGCGTCCGACTTCAAGACACGCGACGGCCGCTTCGTGATCGCTGTGGCACTGACTGCTAGCCAGTGGACCAGACTAGTCGATGCTACCGGAACTCAGCAGCGGGTCCACGAACTGGAGGCTAGCAAAGGTGTCGACCTGTGCGACGAGGGCGCGCGATTCCAATGCCGGGAGGAAATATCTGAGCTGCTTCGGACTTGGATTGGGTCCCGAGGTTATGAAGAAGTACGCGAAGTATTCGATCGCGGCCAAGTGCTGTGGGGACCGTATCAGACTTTCAAGGAACTGGTTGCGCACGATAGCCGCTGCTCAGAGGCGAATCCAATGTTGCGGGAGATTGATCAGCCGACGATTGGCCGCTATCTGCACGCGACCTCACCTTTGCAGTTTTCGGCGGCTAAGCGGAGGCCACCCAAGCCTGCGCCAATGATGGGAGGAGATACTCGAGAGGTCTTGGACTCCTGGCTGGGCCTCGATGGCCAGGAAGTCGATGCGCTAATAGCGACGGGAGTTGTAGCGGGTTGAGGGAACTAGCTGGCGGGGTCGGCCTAGCATCCATCCCTGTTCCTTGACTGAGGGCCGCACATTTCCCTGCAGGCTGGTGCCGGATCATGGGCGGGCCCCTTCCATTGCCGGGACTAAGCAAATCGGGCTCGGGAACCGGTCCGCGCGTGGCGTTGCCCCGAAGCGTTTGAAGGATCGAAACAGCGCCGTGACCGCAACGTGAACCAGACCCGGCTCAAGGTAGCCACAATCTCTACATTCCATGTGCCGTTCAGTTCGGTGGCCCCGGGTCAGTACCGGGGAAGGTGCCTTCACGCCTATCGACAATGTGGCTGTGCGCCACGGAGGGGGCCGGTCGCTCCGTCTGCACCGCGGCCAGCCATACCCCGATGCTTACCGAAATGATTGCTAGAGCGGCAGATTGCCCGGACACCTCGTATGTCCCTCGCGTCCCGGGTCTCGTTCAGGGGCCAGGACCGCCTACACACAACGCCACCCAGCCGGGTACGGAGCGGGCCTGTCACCGTGGATGACCGACTCGGACTACCTACGGCGTTGGTCGACCACACCGTCGGACGGGGAGAGTCGGCGGCGAAGACCGCTGCCAGGGCAGGGCTAGCATCGGGTTGGCGCGGGAAAACCGCTGTGGTACCCGCCTCGTACCTGGCCGTTTTCAGCCTATGGATGCTTCGTGTGTGGGCGAATCCCGGCGCTATCGTCGCCGGACTTCCCAGGTATGAAGACACCCTGCAGGCGCTGTGGTATCTCTCATGGTGGCCGCACGCCCTAACTCACCTCGGCAACCCGTTCTTCACGACGCTCCTCAATTTCCCCGTTGGAGTGAACCTTGACTGGATGGGAATCGGCGCGCCGCTGGTGGGGTTTCTCGGCTCGCCGATCACCGCTCTCTGGGGTCCGGTGGCTGCCTACAACGTCCTACTCGCGCTCGGCGTAACCGTGTCCGCCTGGGCCGTATATTTTGCCGTTAGGCCCTGGGTGCGGCACGCCTCCGCGGCTTATGTCGCAGGGCTCTCATTCCTGATCTGTCCTTATATCGCGGGCCAGAGCCTTGGCCATATCGCCTTGGTCATCGTTCCATTAGTACCCCTATCGCTGGTTTGGGCAAACTGGGCGTTGGTCCGCGAGCGTGGCACAGCCCGAGTAGCTGGAATCACTCTGGGGGGCCTGCTCGCTGCACAGTTCCTAATCAGCGAGGAGGTGGCGGCCTCGCTGCTACTGATGCTGGGGTTGGGGTGCGTCTGGCTCGCAATCCTCTATCCCCGCGCTGTTCGAGAACGTCTCGGCAGAGGGATCCAAATCGCCTTGTGGGCAGCCGCGATTACCACAATCCTCTTGGTTGGACCAGTCGCCTGGCAGTATCTCGGCCCCGGAGTCATCCACGGTCCCGTCATGCCGCCCGCGCAGTTCTCTGGCCGAGTGCTCGATTTTGTATTGCCAGGTATCACGCGATTGTTGAGCACGACGGCCAGTTCCCACTTGATCATGGTTCACGGGTACAACGTGGTCGAGTTCGGGAGCTACTTGGGCGTACCGTTGCTGATCATAGTGCTGGTACTGGCGGTCCTGCGATGGCGCATGCCCATCGTTCGAGTGTCCGTACTCATGTTGATCACCGCGGCTGTGCTGCTCCTCGGGGCTCGGCTCCACCTGACCGGGGAGGGTGCCAGTGGCCTCCCTCTGCCGTGGTTGGTGCTTGGCCACATCCCACCACTCGGCGATATTCTGCCGGTACGGCTCAGTCTTTACCTGGACCTCTTCGCGGTGGTGCTCTTGGCGATCGCAATCGATCAGGCCTTACAAAGCAAGAGGTGGATGTGGGGAGTGTTGGCCGCATTGTGTGTGGTCGTAAGCTGGGTGCCCGCGCCGCTGGTCATGCCGGTTGAGAACTACCCGATCCCGCAGTTCTTCACTCATCCTCTTCACCCCGCGGGCCAGGTACTGTTGGTTGTTCCATTCGCGCAGAGCGTTAACGAATCGGCGGCGATGGAGTGGCAGGCCACTGCTCAGATGAGCTTCAGTATGGTCGATGGCTACTACAGCAGGACTACAGGATTGTCAGGGGAGTTCTACCATGGACCTCGGTTGAATCCATTGACCTGGGACCTTTGGACCCTGGAACATGCGGGCTACGGCCCCGGTCCTGTCGTGTATAAGCCGTTAGGGTTCACCCCAATTGTCCATTGGCTGGGGAGTCGAACTACGACGACTGTCCATGCGGACCCCATAATCACCAAGGCTCTGATCAGTTTCGTGGTGGGTTACTTGAGTCAACATCACGTGAATTCAGTGGTCCTCGGACCATGTCCCCACCACCCGGCCCTTGAGCAGTTCTTGGTGAAGGTCTTCGGTCCAGCGAAGCAGGTACAGGGCGTGTCACTCTGGAATCGTCCGCCGAGTGGATGGACGACGCTGGCTCTAGGGCCTACCGGAGTACGGAACTAGAACCTCGGGGAAGTCGTCGTCCTAGTGAGAGCAGCCGCCATAGAGTTGTCCACGATGACGTGAGACATGTGTCCACGATGTCCTGAGACACGACAGTGGCTGGGGCGGGAGGATTCGAACCTCCGATTACCTGATCCAGAGTCAGGCGCCTTACCACTTGGCAACGCCCCAATGTCGCCTGGTCGAGCTGATGCTCTTAGCGCGCCCC
>JBAUWA010000061.1:0-5517 GCA_049583555.1 Candidatus Dormiibacterota bacterium
GCCCGGATGATGCGGGCCAGCGGTCTCGGGTTGAAGGCAGCCACCGTCACCCCGCCGGGATTGGGGGGAGTCGGAAGTCCTAACGCCATCCTGCGAGCCGAGGTGGGGGGCGATGTGATCGTCCGCACCGGCCGGCGCATCCCTGGGGTCGTCCCGGTGGGAGGCGTCCACTCGCCGATCACGGTGGTGCGGATGGCGGTAGACGATGCCTACGGAGCCAGGGAGTGGCGGCAGGGAGCCGGGCCAGAGGAGGTCGCGTTCCGCACCACCCGGATCAGCCGCGAGCACTGTCGGCGGGTGGCCGAGTATTCGTTTCTCGAAGCTGAGCGGACCGGTGCCACCGTGTTCGGCGGCCCCAAGTTCACGGTCTCGCCGGTCTACGAGGGGATGCTAAAGGAGGAGATGGATGCCGCCGCGGCACGCCACTCGGCGGTCCCCTATCAGCCTCAGCTGGTCGACGCCACCTTCGCACTCATCCTCACCCGCGACGATCGACTGGTGATCCCGGCCTTGAACCGGGATGGGGACATCCTCTCCGACCTGGTCCTCGCCCTTTTCGGAACTCTCGCCGGGAGCGAGTCACTCTTGATCGGGTTCGATGACTCCAACCATCCCGCCCTGTTCATGGCCGAGGCACCCCACGGCACGGCGCCGGCGCTGCGGGGACGCCACGTCGCTAACCCAATGGCGATGATCCTGGCTGTTGCGGCGCTTCTGGAACATGCAGGGGATGAGGGCCTAGTCACCTACGGCAGAGCCATCCGGGAGGCCACCCTGCGGTCGGTCTTCGATGGTGTCAGGACCATCGATCTTGGTGGAGACGCCCAAACCGAGGAGTTCACTGATGCCGTCCTTGCACGCCTGCCCAACTGAGGCGCGATGACGGACTTGCCACAGGCTGATCTCAGCCACGCTGGGTATACTCGAGTTTGGAAGAGATGGACATCTTGGCATTTCTGCGGGAGAGAGCTGGGGCCTTCCGGTGCCCAATGTGCAAGCGTTCGCTGGCCGACTGCCGGCTTCGTCAGCTCGACCATGAGGGTCAGAAGTACACCGTCGAGGTGACCTGCCGGAATTGTGAACTGACCTTCTTGGTTGCCCTCGAGCTGGCCACCAGCGATGACACCGAGGTCGGTGACGAGGGGCAGGAGGTGGATCTGGTTGGCAGCGCCCAGCCCGAGGTCGATCCCATCAGCAACGACGAGCTTCTGGAAGTGCACCGAGCCTTGAGTGGGCACGCCGGGCCCTTGACGGCTCTGCTCCGAGAGCGCGCCAACGACTGACTCCGACCGGGTGGGGTCGGGGCCCAGGACGATCTATCTGGACCACGCCGCGACCACCCCGATTCGGGGCGAGGTGTTGGAGGCGATGACCCCCGTGCTCTCCAGCATCTTCGGAAACCCATCCAGCGTTCACGGGCCGGGACGGGCGGCGAGGGCGCTGATCGACACCGCCCGGGACCAGCTGGCCTCAGTGCTGGGGGCACGCACTCGAGAAATCGTGTTCACCGGCGGTGGAAGCGAAGCGGATAATCTGGCCCTCAGGGGGGTCATTGCTGGCGGAGAGACGCGTGGGCGTCATCTCATCGTCTCGGCGGTTGAACACGAGGCTATCCTCGAGACCGCCAGGGACCTGCAGCACCAAGGCTTCGAGCTGACCGAGCTCCCGGTCGACGGTACAGGCCGGGTTGGCCCCGAGGTGCTGGAGGCGGCCCTGAGGCCGGACACGGCTCTGGTATCGGTGATGTGGGCCAACAACGAGGTGGGCACTATTCAACCCATCCGCGAGCTGGCTGACCTGACTCACTCCAAGTCGACGGCGGTTTTCCACAGTGACGCCACCCAGGCACTGGGGAAAGTCGAGTTGAACGTTCACAACGTCGGCGTTGACCTCCTGACCATCTCCGCCCATAAGGTGTACGGGCCCAAGGGCGTGGGGGCGCTCTTCGTTCGCCACGGCACCCGCTTGGATCCGATCATTACGGGCGGGGGGCAGGAGAGGAACCGGCGGTCGGGCACGGAGAACGTGGCCGCGATCGTGGGCTTCGGAGTTGCGGCCCAGCTTGCGGAATCAGAACGAACCTTCGAGATGCGGCGTCAGGCCGACCTGGTAGCCGAGTTGGCCAGGCGGATCCTGGCAGGCATCCCCGATGCCATCCCGACGGGGGGCTCCGGCGAAACTCGGCTGGCCAACTTCTGCACCTTCGCCTTCCCCAACGTAGAGGGAGAGCTGCTCTTGCTGCGGCTAGACCGGGCCGGGGTCTGCGCGTCGGCGGGATCGGCCTGCATGAGCGGCTCCCTGGCGCCCTCCCACGTTCTGCTCGCAATGGGCTTCTCTCCCCAGCTGGCCGCCTCTCATCTCCGCCTCACTCTGGGGCGAGACACCACTCGGGATGAGGTCGAGGAGACGGCCAGCGTGATCTGCCAGGAGGTAGCTGCCCTGCGCGACCACGCTCTCGCGGTCTAGCCAAGCACCCCTCCCAACAGTCTTATCGGCACCAAGTGGTCGCTGTCAGGCCGGGCGGGTAAAATAGCAGCGTGCAAGTCGGATTATCCAACCAGACTCCGGTCGCGATGCGAATCTCCTCGCGTGCCCACTACGGGCTGAGGATGATGACCGAACTGGCCAAGGCATACGGAGGGCCACCTCTCAGCCTCACCGAGATCGCTCGGCGGGAGAGCATGCCACTCGCATACCTGGAGCAGCTGGTGGCCCCACTTCGCCGCGCGGGACTGGTGGACGGCACTCGCGGCCTTCACGGTGGCTATCGGCTGGCGCGAAATCCCGGGGAAGTGACGGTTCTCGAGATCGTTGAGCTCTTGGAGGGTCCAGTTGCCCCAGTGGAGTGCCTGGCAGAGGACTACCAGCCGGGATCGTGCTCCCGGGAGCCGGAATGCCTAAGTCGGCCGCTTTGGGCCCGGCTCCAGCAAGCCTTCAAGGAGGTGCTGGGCGGCACCACCTTAGCCGCCATGATGCGTGACCCGGGAATGGTGGAGCCCGAGTGCCCCGTCTCGAGCCTGCCTATCCATCACGACCTGAGGCAGCACGCCGGTGTCTGAACCAACCTCCAGGCGACCTCAGCTGGAGGTGCGAGATCTTGAGGTCCAGGTCGAGGGCAAGCGGATCCTCGCAGGGGTCAGCCTCACGGTTCCCCAAGGCGAGGTGCACGCCCTGATGGGGCCCAACGGGGCCGGTAAGACCAGTCTCGGCTATGCCGTTATGGGCCATCCCAAATACCTGGTCGTGGCCGGGGATATCCGCTGGAAGGACCAGAGCCTGCTGGGGATGCTGCCGGAGAACCGGGCCCGAATGGGGCTGTTCCTCAGTCTTCAGTACCCGACCGCGATTCCTGGGGTGACCACCGTCAACTTCCTCCGAGCCGCGCTCAAGGGCCAAGGCAAAGAGCTGCCCGCCCGAGACTTCTTGAAGCTGGTCCGCGAGCAAATGGCGCTTCTGAAGATGGATCCCGCTTTCATGTCCCGCTACATCAACGACAACTTCTCAGGCGGCGAGAAGAAGCGAATGGAGATCGTCCAACTGGCGGTGCTGCGGCCTGAGATGGCCATCCTCGACGAGACCGACAGCGGCCTCGATGTCGACGCCTTGCGCACTGTCGCCGAGGGGGTCAATCGGGTACGCGGCGAGGGTATGGGCGTACTCATCATCACTCACTACCAGCGGATCCTGGACTACGTGGTGCCCGATCGGGTCCATGTGATGGCCGCGGGCCGGGTGATCGCGTCCGGCGGTGGCGAGTTGGTGGACCGCATCGAGAAGCATGGCTACGACCCGATGATGCGCGAGGCCGGTCTCGAAGTCGAAGCCGCCGCCGGAGCTCCGGCGGGGTAAAATACCCAGTATCAGGTCGGAATAACTCCCCTCGGTGGGGATTTGCGAGGGAAGATCAAATGGCTGTCGCCGCGAAGGACCTGACCAAGGACTACAAGTACGGCTTCAACGATGGCGACGAGTTCGTCTTCCGTTCGGAGCGGGGCCTGTCAGCCGAAGTGGTGGCCGACATCTCCCGGCGCAAGGCGGAGCCGGCCTGGATGCTGGAGTTTCGGCTCAAGGCTCTGGAGCACTTCCGGCAGCGGCCGATGCCCAGTTGGGGAGCCGATCTCAGCGGCATCGACTTCGACGATATCTACTACTACGTGCGACCGGCGGAGGAGCAGGGTCGCAGCTGGGACGAGGTGCCCGAGGGCATCAAGCGGACCTTTGACCGCTTGGGCATCCCCGAGGCCGAGCGCAAGTTTCTCGCCGGGGTCTCGGCGCAGTACGAGAGCGAGGTCGTCTACCACTCGATTCGCGAGGACTTGGAAAAGCTCGGAGTCCTTTTCTGCGACTGCGACACCGGTCTTCGCGAGCACCCGGAAATCTTTCGCAAGTATTTCGGGACCGTGATCCCACCCAACGACAACAAGTTCGCCGCCCTGAACTCAGCAGTCTGGTCGGGCGGCTCCTTTGTGTATGTTCCCGCGGGAGTCAGGGTGGAGATTCCGCTGCAGGCCTATTTCCGGATCAACACCGAGAGCATGGGTCAGTTTGAGCGGACCTTGATCATTGCCGAAGAGGGCAGCTTCGTGCACTACATTGAGGGTTGCACCGCCCCAACCTACAGCAAGGATTCTCTGCACAGCGCGGTGGTAGAGATCATCGCCATGCCCAATGCGCATGTGCGCTACACCACTATTCAGAACTGGTCTAACAACGTCTACAACCTAGTCACCAAGCGCGCTATCGCTAAGGAGCACTCGGTGGTGGAATGGATCGACGGCAACCTCGGTAGCAAGGTGACCATGAAGTACCCGTCCATCTATCTGATGGGCGAGGGTGCACATGGCGAGGTCCTCTCGGTCGCCTTCGCTGGCGACGGTCAGCACCAGGACGCCGGTGCCAAGGTCATCCACGTGGCACCCAACACCACCAGCACCATCGTCAGCAAGTCGGTGAGCAAGGGCACAGGACGGACGTCCTACCGCGGTCATCTGAAGGTTTATCCCAAGGCCCACAACGTGCGCTCTAGCGTTCGCTGCGACGCCTTGCTGCTCGATGAGCAAGCCCGGAGCGACACCTACCCCTACATGGATGTAGAGGCCGAGGATGTCCAGATCGGTCACGAGGCCACGGTTAGCAAGGTCGGGGACGAGCAGCTCTTCTACCTGCAATCCCGCGGCATCACGGAGGCGGAGGCGACGGCGATGATCGTCAACGGCTTCATCGAGCCCTTCGTCAAGGAACTGCCGATGGAATACGCACTCGAGCTGAACCGTCTCATCTCCCTGCAGATGGAAGGCAGCGTCGGATGAGGTCGCCCAAGCCGTGGTGCGGCGGCCGTTTGGAGCAGCCGACCCCCTCTTGACCGAGACCGTCGTGTCTCCCGGCTTGACACGGGAGGAGGCAGGCACTGTAGCCCTGGCTGGCGGGGATCCCGGCTGGCTAGCTGCCCTGCGCGAGGCTGCGCTTGCCGCCTACCGAGAGGCTCCCTGGCCATCGTCGACCAGGGACGAGGACTGG
>JBAUWA010000062.1:0-7449 GCA_049583555.1 Candidatus Dormiibacterota bacterium
ACGTCGCTGAGCAGCTCGAACGAACGAGCGAGCGCCAAGTGACGCCACCACGTCTACCACCTCCTCACTCGTACAACGAACGAGGCGTCCCTCCCGGGTGGCCTCCTCAATCGCTTGGGTTACCGCCGCGCTCATCAGGCCGCCTGGGGTCCGATTGGCGACATCCGTGGTTGCAACCACGTGTTCGGTCTGAGACAACTCAGCCGCGAGTACCTCCAGTACCTCGGCGGCTTCGATCGCTAGACTCGCATGGACCAGAATCCGCGGCCGTGGACCCGGTGACACCCCTGGAATCCAAAGACGGAAGTCGACGTCAGCCTCAACTAGCGCTCTGAAGGTCCGCCACCAGCCGACGGATCCCTTTGGTTCGTCGAAAATCGCCCAGTGGTCAGCCAAGCCGCTCCAATCGCCGCCCGACTTGAGGTAGATCGACTGGTGGTCCAGCGTGCTGTAGATGAGCCCCACGTCACATAGCTGTTCGTCTCGCTGCCCAATGCCTTCGTACGAGGCCACTACCCTGCGAAAGGCCTCGTGCCTGTCAGGACGAATTTTCCCGGTCGCATTCACCGGCGAGTAGTTCCAGTCATCGCGCTCCACAAACGAGTAAAAGTTGACACCCCTGATGCCCGCTGCCTGCGCGGCCATGGGTACGTACTCGCTGTGCTCCGTAGAAACAAACCCGAAAGCATCGTCTAGCCCGATCCAACCAGCTTGGATGTCGGCCCCCCACGCGAAATCAAATTGGGCCCGCTGCAGTCGTATCCACCAGTTCGCAACCAGAGCTCGGTCGCCTGGCGTATCGCGAGGCACGAACAAGCACATTCCTACAGCGTCGAGATCACGTCCAATCACCGACCAGTCCGTGAAGGCCAGTAATTGTTTGAAATTAGTGTTGAGGGATATGTCTATCCCCTGCCCGCGGTACATGTCACGGCATAGGCGGGTGTATCTCCTGGTCTGCTCTTCAATGAATGCGAAGCTCTCGTAGATGTACGCGATAGGGTCCGTACCATACCGCGGCGATGTCACATCCTTCCAGACGTCTAGGCTCGTCCCCAAGGCGGCGTTCGCTACGGTGCACGTCCCGTATTTCGACTTTAGCCAGGCCTGGAAAGCCGCGGCATAGTAGGCATCGTCGTACGGAACACACACATCACCGTCAACGGCCACCTGACTGGCAGGCGTGCTGTACGGGTACAGGATCTCGTTGTCAATACTAAGCAGGGCAACCGGACCACCTCTTGTTGTCTGGGCGGGTACAAGCACGCGGCAAACCGCCTCAACGTACTCTGCCGTCCTAGTTAAAAAGTCGGGATGGAGGCGATCCAAGGTCATAACGTCTCGCGCCGGCCCTCGCGTCTCCCACTCGTCATCCATGATCGGCCCTGGTCGCGCCCAGACCAGGAGTTTCTTGTCAGCACACAGCTCCAGAAAGCCCTTCAGATCGCGGGACGCGTTCGTCCTCCCTTCAAAGTCGAACTCTCCTCGAGCGACCTCGTGAAAGTCCCAGCAGACGAAGATCGAGACGATCTTGATTCCTGCACTCTTGATCGCCTCCAGGGTCCGCGGCCACCACATCGCGTTTTGGCGAAATGGATCGAACTGGGCGGCCACCAGGGGCGTTTCCATTCCATCGATCCTGAAACCCGTGGTGTCCAGCTCCACTCGCATCGTTCCCTCTTCCTTCACATTACCGTCGGGCATTGTTCAAAGTGAATCCGTTCGCCGTGACAGCTGGATTACCCGGGCACCGCCTGCTACCTTCACCCGCCTCTGCACTAATAGACGCATAAAGCCGGCCCGGGCGCCAGCTGGCTGGCTACTTCCGGTACCGCGGCCCAGCGCGGCTAACTTCATCGCGTTCTTGCACCGTGCTCAAATCGCTTTGCAGGACGCGACGGCGATGCCCGGCCCCGCAATATCAGTATTGATAGAATTGGGGGTAGATTTCGGCGAAGATGCCCTGCGGAACAAGTCCCTTCAAGTTGCTCTTGTACATCGTGAATTGGTAAGGCCCATTGGGTAGCCAGACAACGGGCAAATCCTTCGCTGCGTAGTCTTCGTACTTGAAGATTGCCTTGATCTCGGAAGCGTAGGTCGGAGCGGTGTTGGTCGCGGTGATGTCCGCGTCCATGGTGGGAGAGATGAAGTCCCCCGCGTTGCTGATAGAGTTCTCGTAGAAGAACTCTTCACCTGTAGGGAGATAGTCGGGGTAGTACGTCCAACCGGTACCCCAATCGGCTAGCTGCCAGTCGTTGCAAGGGGCCGAGAAGGTGCAAGAGGAGAAGCTGGTGCTGACGACGTCCGCCAGCGGTGCAGTCGAGAGAACCAGCGAGATACCCGCCGTGGCCTTCATTGTCGACTCCATTGCGCTCATCTCATTGGTTAGAGCAAGCGTTCCGCTCGCGTAAAGTACTTTGAACGTGGCTGTCTGATTTGCAGCTATTCCAGCACCGCAGTCCCCGCTACCTGTACCCGGCCTGGAGCAGTAGCTGTCCCCCCCGGGTACAACGGTCCAGCCATTAGCCTTGAGCAGACTCACCGCCTTCGATTGGTCGTACGGATAGACGACGCCGGTCTTGACCAGAGGGCTCTCGAACACATTGCCCGGCGGGTAACTGGGCACAGGACCATTGGCGACCGCGCCTATTCCGTGCTGGAAGTCCCGGATGTATTCCGGCTGATTAATGAGTGACTGAAAAGCTTGACGGAAGTACAGCTGCTCAAAGATCGGCCCTACCGCCTGGTTTGTGAAGTTGTACAGCATATAGTCAAACGTGTACTCATTCCAGGGGTTGAATTTATAATGTTCATTCCGCTCTAACGTCGCCTTTTGCGCTAGGTCCTCCACGGGGAGATACCCGATCGTGAGGCTACCACTCCTCAAAGCGTTGAACTCAGCTGCATCGCTGGTGAACGGTATCTCCTCGAACGCGCTGATGCTAGGCTTGGGCGATCCCGAGTAGAGATTATTTGGGACCAACTTGACGAAGCCCGAAGTTGTGAACTGGGCCAACCTGAATGGGCCGTCTACGACTTTCCAGAGGGGATCTGTGTCGTAAGTGCTCAGATTTTCGGACTCGGAGTTGAGGAACTGACTAACACCGAGCGCCCCACTGGTTGCAGTCCCAGGCGTCACGGGAACGTACCACGCTGGGCTGGTGCCTGGAAGCGTAGTCCTCGCTTCAGCGGATGCGTCGTAGTTCCCTATCGCGGTACTGGCGGAAAGCCTATCCCAGGTCTGCTGCGGTACTGGAACGATCTGACTCAATTCGTTGTATAAAAACCAGGTAGGATTGTAGGAGGCGTTGAGATCGAGGACGACGGTGTAGGTACCCGTCGCTGAGTACTTCACTACGTTCTGCGGGAACCCGCCAGGGGTTGATGGTCCCCAAGCCGGCCCAGGTTCGCTGTTGGAGCCAATCGGAGCTCTGTTGGGATCGGTCACGGCGCTCACCATATTTAGCCAGAAAACTACGTCTCGGGCTGTGACGGACTGGCCATCCGACCAGCGCCAATGCTTGAGCGCGATGGTGACGACGGTGTTGTTATCGCTGAACGTGGGGGGAAGTGCGATGCTGAGTGACTCGTTGAGCAGCGGCTTGCCTTTGTCACCGAACCAGTAGAGGTAGGGCCAGAGCTGCTCCGACAACTCTTGAAAATCCGGGGGCTGGAGCTGAGGTGCCATCGGGAAGATATAGGTCGGCGGATAGCTTGGCGCCTCCGCGAAAGTCACTACTGGACCAGCCTTGGAGGCTTGCACGGACAGTTGGCTCATTCCGACCAATGTCAGCGCTAGTGGCAAGACCACCGCGAAGCCAACCAGACGTAGACGGGACCTGATGTGACTACCTCTTGCGGACTGCATTACCTGATTCCCACTCCTGAGTACCTGATCATGGATCCGACTCGACCTGGTCCAGTCCGTGGCTGGCAGAACCCACCGCTAGCTGGGGCTTTGGGAGCGCTTTCGGTTACGTTGCCAGTCCGGGAGGATACTCCCCGCGTCCTCCCAGTGTCAAGGGCAAAACGCCCCGTCGCCATGGCCGCTTGAGATCAGGCCAGGCTCCATCCCAGCATCCGAGCCAGCCGCCGAGCGTTCAAGCTTCCGACTAGCGAGTGCCCACGCCGACCTTTCACCTCGTAGGTCAGGCAACCCACGGCCTGCGCCCACGACTCTTGACACGCTCGGACGACCTCATGCTACACTCTGGCAACGTTGCCGGGATCGCTAGCATGGGGCCTCCGAAGCTGGGCTGGCCCGCACCTGGCCACCAATTAGTGCGAGGAAGTTGGAAGCACTGCACCACGTTGATACGGCAGCTATCGACCGTCACCTCCAACCCCAGGAGAGTTCGTCCCGTCTCTCCTTGCTCGCGGGATCGGATTGAGGGTTCAGTCCGAAAGCCGCCGGGCACCGACATCGAGAGTCGTCCAGCCTAGGTCACCGGAGGCGGCGGCCTTGGCCACCCGCTCGACCTTATGAGCAAGTCCGTCCCGATGTCGCCTCGCACTGAATCCGCAAAGACTGGGGCTGCCTCGGTGGAGCAACTGCGTGAGATAGCACGGAGGATCCGCGTGGAATCCATACGAGCCGTCGCTCACGCCTTAGGGGGCCACGTTGGGGGCCCCCTGTCCGCGGCGGAGATTCTCGCAGTGCTGTACTTCCGCGAGATGAACATCCACCCAGACGATCCGTCCTGGCCCGAACGCGATCGGTTCGTACTCTCAAAGGGCCACTCGTCAATCGCGCTTTACGCGGCGTTAGCGCTTCGAGGATATTTTCCTCTCAGCGAATTGGCGACGTACGACGCACTCAACTCCCGCCTTCAAGGTCACCCCGACATGACCAAGCTCCCTGGGCTGGATATGTCGACCGGCTCCCTGGGTGTTGGGATCTCGGCTGCGGTCGGCCTGGCGCTTGGATCGATGCGTCTGAAGTGGCCGAGCCGCGTGTACGTGCTCATCGGCGACGGCGAATGCCAGGAAGGGGAGGTATGGGAGGCGGCCGATGTGGCTCACAGGTACGGGCTCAGTAATCTTCTCGCTATCGTTGACGCAAATGGCCTAGGTCAGTTTGGTCCTCGCGGGCAGAGTGCCGAGGACAGAGCCAGCCCGTGGGAGGAACGAGCCCTCACCCGTCGGTGGTCGGCCTGCGGCTGGCGCGTCCTTCAGGCCGACGGACACGACCCAGCATCCCTGGTCGCCCGACTCCGTGAAGCCAGGCGCGTGTCGCTTGGGCCGACTGTTCTCATCGCACACACGATCAAAGGCAAAGGCGTCTCCTTCATGGAGAACCGCTGGTATTGGCACTCGCGTGTGCCCACAGCTGAGGAACTTCGGCAGGCGCTCCTTGAGCTCGGCGAGCTGACATGAGCGCCATCGCAAAGGCCCGTAACCAGCCGACGCTTGGCGCCCCATTACGCGACTCCTTTGGGTCTGCGGTCGTTGACCTCGCCTCCGACGATCCGCGCATCTTGCTTCTAGACGCTGACGTAGGCAACTCCACACGCGCAGACCTCTTTGACCAAGCCCATCCTGATCGGTATCTCCCAATGGGGATCGCAGAACAGAATATGATGGGCGTGGCTGCTGGGCTCGCAGCGGTCGGTTTTGTTCCATTTGCGACTACGTTTGCAGTCTTTGCGGCCAAGCGAGCTCTCGATCAGATTCGAGTCCTGATCGCCCAGACGCGGTTGCCGGTCAAAATAGCCGTCGGCTATACCGGCCTCCTCACCGGTATGACCGGCCGCACTCATCAAGTGGTCGAGGATGTAACCATCATGCGCGCCATGCCAAACATGGTTGTAATCAACCCTGCCGATGAGATCGAAATGCGTCAAGCTGTCTGGGCAGCCGTTGAGCATGACGGGCCTGTCTATCTCCGAGTTTACCGGGAGCGCACCATCAACGTCTTTGACACTAATTACCGCTTCCGCCTTGGCGCAGCTCAAACGCTTCGTTACGGCACTGACATCTCTCTTATCAGTACCGGGCCACAGACCGGGCGGGTGTTAGTGGCTGCTGATATACTGGCGGCGCAGGGGATAGATGCGCGTGTCGTGCATGTGCCAACCATTAAGCCACTCGATCAAACCGCCATCATCGACGCAGCCAACGCCACAGGTTTGGTCGTTACGATCGAGGAACACTCTGTCATCGGAGGACTCGGTGGCGCGGTAGCCGAAGTTCTCAGCGAGTATCGCCCAACTCGAGTCGTGAGGCTGGGGCTTCAGGACGTATTTGGAGAGTCTGGTCCGAATGATGCCCTGCTCGAGAAGTACGGGCTGACTCCACAACGCGTCGCCGACCAGGTAGCGCGGATCCTCACCAGAAACGGCCCACCAGCCCCAAAGCAAGCAATCCTTCAAGCCAGGGAGGTCGATGTTTGACTGCCGCTCCCTTGCGAACAGTCGGAGTCGCGTCCGAAGAAGACTCCAGCCGGATCGAGCTGCCAGGCCGTCAGTGGGGACTCTTGTTAGGGCCCGCCAATGTCGGAGCTGCCAACATGACACTAGGCTTCTCTATTTTCCCGGCCGGCTCAGCGCCGTCAGGGCACACCCATCCTGCCGAGGAGGAGATGATATATGTGCTATCCGGCCGAGGACAGATCATCACCGACGCGGTGGTCGTCGACTTGCGCCCTGGGCTTGCCGTCTACATACCTCCAGGACTGCATCACGCCACGGCAGCTGATGACGACGAGCCGCTGCACCTGCTCACAGCGTTTTCGCCGCCAGTGATTCCGGGCTCGTACGAACCTCCTGCTTCAAACGACTAACTGGTCGCATTTCGACGAGTCTCGAGACGAGCATTTCTCCACTCAATGCTTGGCACCAACCGTCAGGCGCGCACCGAGCTAGCAACGGGGCCCGTACTGCCGCGGACCTTAAGGTACACCGCGCATGTCTCCTGCATGGGCTCCTCGCCCGAGCCACGTATCGCGCGGAGTAGCATCTGTACCGAGCGATCCGCTAGGGCCTCGGTGTCATACGCTATGCTCGTGAGGTCAAGGATTCGCGAATTTGCGAGCTCGATATCGTCAAAACCAGCCACTGAAATGTCTTCCGGTATTCTCAGTCCCGCGGCTAGGATTGCGTCCATGGCCCCAACGGCGACGTTATCGTTGACGCCCACCACGGCGGTGGGCGGCTGACCGCTCGCCAGCCACTGGCGCATCGCCTCGTGTCCGTGGATAGCTTCAAATCCCCCGTCGGACACTAGTGGCTGGGTGCCCTGCACCGAACTCATCTCGAGGAGCCATCCGTCAACGCGCTCGACCGCGTTGGCCGCGTACTTCGGACCAGCGATGAAACCCGTCCGGCGATGCCCGAGGTTTAGGAGGTGTCGCGCCAACTGTCTCGCTGCGTCGCGGTTGTCGGCTACGACGTAATGGGCGCGCGCACTCTTAGGCCTTCGATTGACAAATACGATCGGTGTGCGGTTATC
>JBAUWA010000063.1:0-1865 GCA_049583555.1 Candidatus Dormiibacterota bacterium
CACCTCGAACCGGGAACCGCGGATCATGCATCGTGGTCATTGCGACGACTGCCCCCCTTGACTCGCACCAGTGCGAGCGTCTGGCCAAGCGTGCCTGCCTCGGGTTAGCCCGGACGGGGTCAATCGGAGCCGATGGCAGCGGTGAGTTCGCTATCGCGTTCTCAACTGCCTATAGGGTGCCACGAGAGACCCCGACGGGAATCGTGACGCACGGGTCTCTAGTGTCAGGCAGCCTCACGCCCGGTGACAAAGGGCTGGATCTGATCTTCTTGGCCGCAATCGAGGCGACAGAGGAAGCAGCACTAAATGCCCTTTTCACAGCTACGACAGTGACGGGAAGGGCCGGCCACACGCTCTTTGCCATTCCGCTGGAGCCGACACTCGAAGCATTGCGACGTGGTTACCCATAACCTCCGAAGGGGGCTCCAAGAGCCCACGGCTGGTCCCGGCCGAAGGCTGAGCTTTCTTTGGGGAGGCGGCCACACTAGGCATCGAGCCAGTGGCTCGCGGGGAGCCGCCATGTTCTGGCCCGTGCAAGATCCCTGGAGGTCGTGACCTACAGGGCGAGCTCACCCCTTTGCTTGCTCAATCGGGGCGAATCTGGCGTCAGCGGGGTCGTGACCGATGGGAGAGGGAATGCTCACTCCCAGAGGAGGCGGATGGCTCTGTTGGAGCACCAGAAAGGCCTAGACTGAAAGCCGAGTATCCAAGCACGGGCAGGGAGTAGCACGGGTTTGCCTCACACCAGAAAACGGGCCGGGCGAGCGCCCACCCTTGCCGATGTCGCCCAGCATGCCGGAGTGTCCATCTCGACTGTGTCGCGAGTGGTCAGACGTCACGCAGACGTCAGCGATGAGTCTCGACAAATGGTATTAGACAGCATAAAAACGCTTCGCTACCGGCCCTCGACAATAGCCCGAGCTCTCGTGTCTGGCAAGTCGAACACGCTTGCGCTTCTCGTAAGCGACATCGGCAACCCCTTCTATCCACAACTCGCCCGCGCGGTCGAGCGAGCGGCGTCCCGCCACGGATATGCTCTGCTGATCTGCAACACGGAGGACAGTCCAGCAGAGAGTCGTCGACATCTCGAGCGACTGATAGCACATGGTGTCGACGGCCTCATCCATGCCTCGGTAGGAAAGGACGAGGATGTCCTGACGGATGTGGTGGATAACCGCACACCGATCGTATTTGTCAATCGAAGGCCTAAGACTGCGCACGCCCATTACGTCGTAGCCGACAACCGCGACGCAGCGCGACAGTTGGCGCGCCACCTCCTAAACCTCGGGCATCGCCGGACGGGTTTCATCGCTGGTCCGAAGTACGCGGCTAACGCGGTCGAGCGCGTTGACGGATGGCTCCTCGAGATGAGTTCGGTGCCGGGCGCGCAGCCACTAGTGTCTGACGGGGGATTTGAAGCTATCCACGGACACGAGGCGATGCGCCAGTGGCTGGCGAGCGGTCAGCCGCCCACCGCCGTGGTGGGCGTCAACGATAACGTCGCCGTTGGGGCTATGGACGCAATCCTCGCTGCGGGGCTGAGAATACCAGAAGACATTTCAGTGGCTGGTTTTGATGATATCGAGCTCGCAAATTCGCGAATTCTTGACCTCACGAGCATAGCGTATGACACCGAGGCCTTAGCGGATCGCTCGGTACAGATGTTACTCCGCGCGATACGTGGCACGGGCGAGGAGCTCATGCAGGAGACATGCGCGGTGTACCTTAAGGTCCGCGGCAGTACGGGCCCCGTTGCTAGCTCGGTGCGCGCCTGACGGTTGGTGCCAAGCATTGAGTGGAGAAATGCTCGCCTCGAGGCTCGTCGAAATGCGTCCAGTTAGTCGTTTGAAGCAGGAGGTTCGTAC
>JBAUWA010000064.1:0-5489 GCA_049583555.1 Candidatus Dormiibacterota bacterium
TATGCGGGCCAGTGAGGAGGCTCGTCGCCGAGGTGATCGCCGAACTGGCACCGATCACGTCTTGCTCGCCTTGCTGGAGGATCCCTCGATCGAAGTCGTGTTGGGCGTGAGCCTGCAGCAAGCTCGCCAGGCCCTTGAGTCGCTCGATCAGCAAGCCCTGGGTGCCCTGGGCATGGGGTCGGGCACCGACGCTCCCCTACTGCCGATGCGCGCGGTGCCGAAAAAGCCAACGATTTGGGCCGTCATGAAAAAAGATCGCCTCCGCATGACGCCCGCGGCAAAGAAAGTGCTGCAGGATGCGGTCAAGCCCAATCGCCGGAAGACCCAGGTCGCGGCCCAGCAGGTGCTGGCCCAGATCGTCACGCTCCGACCACCAGATCCTGCGGCGGTGCTGCTGGGCGCTCTCGGCGTGAACACGTCGGAGGTTCGGCGCCGATTGGACGCGGTCACGCCCAACAGCTGAGTCCGCCAAGCCCGTCCAAGGCTTCCTAGTGTCATCGGACTGCCCCTGGTACGAGCTTTTGGCTCCGACCCGAACCCCCTGTTTGGGCACGGTCGCCGGAAGGCATACCAGGGGGGCAGCACTTGCGACGTGGGGCCTTGGAGCCACCCGGACCACCTCAACGAATGATGCTAAATTCCGCGACACGATGGACTTTCGCGTCTATATCGACTACTCATATGGACTACAAAAACTGGAGTTTGAGGTGACAGTGCGCAAAGGCTACGATGGGCGACTCTCCTGGGAGAGCTAGCGCGGCCTGGGCACCACCTGGGGGGTGAGTTGCTCGATGTCGTAATGGGCACGCAGTTGCCCGATCGCTTCGTCCAAGGGGCCGGTCGCTCTGGCCGCCAGCTCCGCAAGCTCTCTTTGGTAATGCTCGTGACCGGGCGGCGCAACCAGGAAGATCATCCGAGCCAGGCCAGGGCCCGGGTTGGCAAACGCGTGCGGGCAGCCCTGCGGGACGAACATGAAACTGCCCGGGCCGCCCCGGGCCACCTTGGCCCCGCTGTGAGACTCCCAGTGCTGCCAGCCGGTGGGCGTCCGGACCCGCGGCTCGAAAGCGAGCAAGTCGAGCTCGCCCTCCAGGACGTAAAACATCTCCTCGGCGCTGTGATGCAGGTGCGCCCCCACGTCGAAACCGCGCCCGATGTCGACCACTTCGAATACGGAGAAGCACCCGGACTGCCTGTCGCCCACTTTGAGCGTCATGGCCGAGGAGATCCGCTCGCCCTCCCCAGGCATCAGCACGAAACCGTCAGCCACGCGTCCAAATAATACTTACCGAGTCGGGACAGGCTGATAGCCGCGCCAGTGACTAGAACCATCCCCCAGCCGCGAGGCTAGGGCGCCTGGTGGGGCAAGGACGGGTACAGCCCCGCCATCGCGGCTCTACCTACCCCTCCAACCCCTGGCCTCTCCAGGCTACCCCGGCCTTGCCCTGGTACGACTTCCGGCTGCCGACCCAGACCGAGAGGCTCATTGAGTTCATCGCGGCCACCCTTTGATCTCGTGTTACGGCTGAGGTGAGGCTGACATGCTACCGCCACAAGTCTCAGGGGCGGTCGTATGTCTGCTCCACTTGAACCGTAACGCGAGATCGGTAGAGGGCAACAAAGCACTCACTGGCCATCCGGTTTGGAGGTCGCCGTGAAAACTCTTGCCAGGGGACTGCTCCGGGCGGGTGGCTTGGGGAGCAGGGGATCGCGACTCTAGGGCCGCTGGGAGCGCCTAGCAGGGCATACGCAGTGCCCCGCGGCATCCATTACCTCGTGCCGGGCGGCTGTCCTCGGTGGAGCCACAGCGATCGGGGACCCCGAGCGGAAACAGTCACCTCACGTGACCGCCCTCTTCACCAGCTTCGCGATCTTTGCCTCGCCGGCGGTGGTCAACGTATTGAGTGCGTAGTAAGTCGGCCACATCTCACCATCGTCGAGGTTGGCCTTGCCGGTGAACCCGAGGGTGGCGTAGCGCGCCTTGAATTTTGCGGCGCTTTGGAAGAAACAGACGACGGTGCCGTCCTTGGCGTATGCAGGCATTCCGTACCAGGTCTTAGGAGCGAGTTGCGGCGCACTCGAGGCGATGAGCTTGTGGAGCCGTTCGGCCATCTTGCGATCGGACGGCGGCATCTCGGCGATCTTGGCCAGACAGTCAGCTTCAGCCGCGGCCTTGTTGCCACTCGCCTTCCGTTCCTTGATCAGCTCCTTCATGGCCGCCTTCTCCTCGGCAGTGAACACCTTTGGGGCGGCGCTGCGGGCGGGCTTCTTTCTTGCGGGCATTGGCACTTCTACTTCAAAAGTCGTTGTGGTTCAGATCGGCTAGCATGCTACCGCCACAAGTCCCGGCGGGGTCACTCGTAGGGAGGGGACGGAATGGCACTTACCGCTATATAGTTGTCCCCACAACTACCCACCACCCGACCACCTGTCCAAACCGTCCAAAGCCGCCCACCCGCCCGCCGCAGTCGCGTTCGATCGGCAGGACGTCTACCCCGCTGGAATGGAGCACCTGACTGTGTCAACTGACCCCTCGCCCTGGATTAGCGCCTTACGGCACTCCCACGACCACGTGGCCGGGCGGACCGCCAGCCTCGATGCAGCGGGTCTGCAACTCAGCTCTTACTGCACGGGCTGGGACATCGCACAGGTACTGTCACACCTTGGCAGTCAGGCGGAGATGTTCGGGATGATCCTAAGTGCCGGGCTCCGCGGTGAGGAGCCGCCGGGTCGGGACGCCTTTCCATCGATTTGGGACGCCTGGAACTCCCGCACTCCCGAAGCCAAAGCCCGCGACAGCATCGCCGCCAACGAGGCCTTGGTCGCTCGGTTGGAGTCTCTAGATCCCGACCAGATTCGCTGTTTCCACGTGGTCACCTTCGGCAGAGAACTCGACCTTGCGGGACTGCTCCAGCTACGCCTCTCTGAGCACGCCATTCATGCCTGGGACATCGAGGTCTCGTTTGACCCCGGCGCCCGCGTTATGGCCGAGGCAGTGGAACTGCTCGTCGACTACCTGGCCCCGTTGGCCGCCCGAGTCGGGAAGCCGGCCGGTCACGCCACGACATTGCAGGTCCTGACTAGTGAGCCGGAGCGTCAATTGGCGCTGGTGACAGATGGCGTGCGGCTTGAATCGTGGTCTGATCAAACCGCGAGCGGCACCCTGCGGGTTCCCGCTGAAGCGCTACTCCGACTTGTCTACGGCCGGCTCGACTCCGCCCACACGCCCTCACTGGAGCTGGACGCGCCGGGCCTCACCCTCGATGATCTTCGCGCAATCTTTCCTGGTTTTTGACGAATCCATGTAGACACACGGGCCCCGCTGACCCAACCGGACCCCGGGGAGTTGCTGGCGCCGGATAACGCGCACTGATTTCAGGCCGGACGTGGCAGCCAGGTTAGAAGGCGCGGAATTCGAATACGGTACCGACGGACGGTTGCACGAAGGCACCGGGAAGGGCCCTTGCCAGCTCGTGCGTGGCTCGCCAACCGGTGCAGTGCGCCGGGACGAGGCGCTGGATTTCCAAGGCAGCTAAGTCGACCACGGTTTCGGGGATGATGGGTTCGAAGAGTCCACCGGTCAAGTGGAAGCCGCCGATCAGGCCGGCGACCCGATTCTCACCTGTCAGCCGCTGGGCATTGCGAACAACATTGACGATGCCGGCGTGCGAGCAGCCTGAGACAATCACCAGGCCTCTGTCACGGACGTTCACGACCACGTTCTGGTCGTCCCAGGTCCATGGATCGGGTTCCCACTCTCCATTGGCACTCGAGAACTGCACCGGAATGCCCTTCTCGTAGTCGGTAATCCGCTCAACTTGGCCGGATACGAGCAGGTCTCCGTCGATGAGCAGTGAAGGGCCGCGCTCCTCGACCACCGTTAGTCCCTCTCGCTCCAGGTCGTTACGGCTCGGTGGAGGCAGGTGCATCTCGGCACCAGTCGGCAACACGACCTTGCGGTCCTTCCAGGCGTCCGGATGGATAATCAGTGGCAACTTCATCCTGCCGTGGCGCCGGAAAAGTCCCTCCAATCCACCGTGGTGGTCGATGTGGCCGTGGGAAATAGCGATGGATCGAAGGTTGGTCACATCGATCTGCATGACATCGAGGTTGTGCTGCAGCGCCAGCGGAGACAGTCCTCCGTCGTACAGCACCGAGCTTCGCCGGCCGTCGGTCTCTGTCGTCAGCAGCGCCGAGAAACCATGCTCAGCCAACAACGAATCATGATCCGCCCAGTCGTAGGCGAGCTTGATCCGATGGACCCCTTCCTGGCCGCTCATGAGGACGTCCAAGTAAAGGTCCATAACGACCGTAACCTGCAGGGCGTCGACGGGACGCAAGTTGACGGTCATCGGTCGCTATCGGCTAAAGGCCTGACGTCCGCAAAGGTGACGCGCGCCGATGACAGCCCACATCTCCGCAATGGTAGTCGGCACGTGTCGCAGGGCGGTTGGGTGCCTAGGGGACCTCAGCACGCCACTCCCACGCAGAACCGGCATATGCCTTCCCTCCCTCCTAATGGCCCCAACAAGTCGTGGCGGTGTTGTCACTCGGTGCTTGAATTCGAGACAACCCGGTGGGCTACGCCACCCCACCAATCGTGTCCAGCCTCATTAGCTTAGATTGGGAACTGTGGACAAGGGAGATCGGGTGCCCGACTTCGAACTACCCGACGAGACCGGAGCTCCGCGGCGGCTCTCCGAATTCCTCGCCTCCGGTCCGGTTGTGATCTTCTTCTACCCTGCCGCAATGACGGCAGGGTGCACAGCCGAGAGTTGCCACTTCCGCGACCTAGCTCCAGAGTTCTCCGCCTTGGGGGCCCAGTCCATCGGCATCAGCGCCGACGGAGTCGCCAGACAGCATGAGTTCTCCGAGAGGTACTCGCTCGACTGCCCGCTTCTGTCCGACCGCGACCGCGAAGTGGCCGCTCAGTTCGGAGTCAAGCGTCGCTTCGGTCCGATCCCGGTCAAGCGCTGGACCTTCGTGATCGGCGGCGACGGCCGGGTGCTCGAGGTGATCAAAAGCGAGACTCGCATGAACCGCCACGCCGACCGTGCGCTCGAGGTCTTGCGTGAGTACCGGTCACCCCGAAGTCGACCTCCTCTCACCAACTAACTCAAAAGGGATCATCGGAAGTCCTCGATCCCGTCGGAACCCTCGTATTCAATTCCATACTTGCCTATAAAGCCCCAACAGTCTGGCCGCGAACCATCGTTGTCGGTGAAGGCATAGGTATCCGCCAGCTGCCTTGACGTCAGGATCTGCCCGGCAAAGCGACGAGCCTGAGGGTCCGCGGTCAGGGCCGCGACACCGCGACCGATGTAGCTGGGTGATTCCGAGATGGCGAATCCTGGTGTCTTGTCGCAAGCCTCGCGCCAGTTGTCTTCGCGCACACCGAAGTCTTCAAGCATCTTTTCCGAACGCAGCCAACCTGGGGTGACGCCGAGCGCGACGACTGGAAGGTCGCCAAGCTCGACGTTGAGCCCCTTCAC
>JBAUWA010000065.1:0-3687 GCA_049583555.1 Candidatus Dormiibacterota bacterium
TCGGGCCCCGATGAGCCCGGCGACCCCAGTCAGCGCAAACGCACCCACCGCGGCCGCCGCGGCGGCCGACGGCGCTCAGGGAGAACGGTGCCCCCCAGCCCATGAGGGTCAGTCGTCTCCAGCTTCAGGGCTTCAAGAGCTTCTCCGGCCGGGCCGATTTGGAATTAGGTCCGGGAATCACCGCGATCGTCGGACCCAACGGCAGCGGCAAGTCCAACCTGGTCGACGCTATCCGCCTGGTCCTGGGCGAGACCAGTGCCCGGGAGCTACGCGGTCAGCGGCTGGATCAGGTCATCTTCGCTGGGGGCGCCAAGCGGGCCCCCGTGGGAATGGCTGAGGTGACTCTGGTCTTCGACAACGAGGATGGCCGCCTTCCGGTTGAGGACGTTGAGGTGGCCATCAGCCGCCGGGTCTTCCGAGATGGCACCAGCGAGTTCCGCCGCAACGGTCACCGGGTCCGTCTCCGAGACCTGGGCCGCCTCCTCGATGCCACCGGGCTGGCCCAGGCCGGCTACGCGGTGATCGCTCAGAACGACATCGAGTCGATCATCCGGGCCACCCCAGCGCAGCGACGGCACCTGATTGAGGAGGCGGCGGGGGTACGCGGCGCCCAGGCCCTGATCGAGGACTCCGGAACCAGGCTGAGGTCGCTGAGCGAGTGGCTCGAGGGATCGATGGGCCGCCTGGCCGAGCTGCTGCCTCGGATCGAGTCATTGCGAGCGGAGGCGGCCGCCGCCGAGGAGGCGGCCAGGTTAAGGACCGGACTCCGGGAGTTGCGGGGCAGCCTTGAGCGGGGCGCCTGGCTGGCGGCGCTGGCTGAGCTGGGCCGACTCGAGCGACAGCTCGAAGGTGGGGAGAGGCGCCTGGACCAGCTCAGAGAGCGGGCTCAGCAATTCCATCAGACCTACCTCATCGAGCGGGATCGCTGGCAGGAGCTACAGGCCGGACGCTTGGAGTCGGAGCGCCAATCCGGGGTCCTGGCTCTGGTCCTGCAACAAGCCGAAGCCCAAGTTGAGCGCTGGCAGGATCGCGCGGTCCAGGCTGCGGAGTCCCGGGCGGCCGCGGCCGACGCACTGGCCGAGGCTCGCGATGATCTGGCGGCAATTGCCGGAGCCGGACCCAGTCTCCTGGTCGACCGCAAGAGCCTCGAGCAGGGCCGGCTCCTGGTCGGGGAGGTCGAGCGGGAGCTCGCCGACCTGCGCCGGGAGCGCAGCCTGCGCCAGGCGGAGCTGAGCGAGTCCCAACATCAGGAACAGGAGTGTGAGCGTTCTCTGACCGCAGTCCGGCGTCGGCATTCGGAGCTGGAGGCCAGGCTGGCAGGGGCTGAGGCGTGGCGCGTCCAGGCCCTGGCGGCCAAGGATTCGGCGGCGGACGCCAAGGCCAGGGCCGAAACGGAACTCAAACAGGCCGTCAACGTGGCCAAAGCCCTGCGCCAGGCCGCCAGCAAGGAGACGGCAGCGTGGGAACGGGCGGAGAAGGCGGAGCTGCTGCGACGGCAGCTGGTGCAGCGGGCCGAGGCCAGCCTCTCCCAAGCGACCCTCGCACTGCGCGAGGCGGAGGCCAGACTGGGGGTACAAGCCGCGGTGATGGAGGCGGGCAGCGAAGGTGCTTCCATCGCGGCGGCCGCCCGCAGTGGGAAGGCCAGACTACGCCGGCTTTCCGAGACCATCCAAGCCGCCCAAGCAGAGGATGCCCCCGCGGTCGAGGCCGGATTGGGATCGTTCATGGCCGCTCTGGTCGGGGAGGAGGCGGCAGCGCGGAAGGCGCTCGATCTTGCCGGCGAGGCGGCAGAGTTGGTCTGCTGGCCCGTGACCGACGATCTCGCCATCGCCAACACGCCCGAGGGCTGCCGGCCGTTGGCGACCACATTGGTAGGGGAGCCTGCGGCGCTATATGTCGTCGCCAGGCTGTCCCGCCTCGTCTGCCTGGCCCGGGACCGCCAGGCGGCGAGCCGCTGGCTGGCCCGCTTCCCGGACGGTCGGGCAGTGCTGGCAGATGGGACGGTGCTGGGAACTGGGCTCGAGATCACACCAGCTCACAGCGAGGGTGGATTGCGGGCGGTAGAGCATCTGCGCGAGGCGGAGCGGACGGTTAAGCGGCAGCGGGCCGAACTGGCCCAGTCGGAAGAAAGATTGGAGCGCGCTCGCGAGGCGGCGGCTGAGCACCGGGAGCTGGCTGACAAGGCTCGACGCCAGGCGTCGGCCGCGGAGGCCGCTGCCCAGGCGCGCCAGGCTGATGTTGAGCGAATGATCGCCGAGGCGGCTCGTGTCGAGGGCGCGATCACCGCCCTCCGGCGCGATCTGGAAATTCGGGAAGCGCAGAGCTCGCGGGACGCGGACGCCCTGGAGGAGGTGGGGGTTGAGCTGCAGCGATGGGAGCAGTCTCTGGGTGGCGCGGCGGCCAGGGTCGAATCCTGCCGCGAGGCGCTGGCCAGCTGCGAGGAGCTAGTCCTGGCGGCAGGCCGGCGCCTGGAGGAGGCCAGGCTGACGATCGCCAGTTCGGAGGCAGAGGCTAGGGGCGAGGCGCGGCGGGCGGAGGAGCTGCGCCACCGGCGGGAGCAGCTGCGGGTTCGGGAGGGGGCCGCCCAGGTGCGCATCCAGGTTGCCGATCAGGCGGCCCTGGTCGCGCTCCAACAGTTGGAGGCAGCCCGTGATTCGGTGGCAGCCGCCAGAGCCCAACTAGATCGCTCGGCCGCCCAGCGGTCCCAAGCGCTTGACAGCTCCCAGGACCCGATCCAGGCCCTGGGCGAGCTGGAGCGAAATCGAGCTCAACTGGAGGTTGCCGTGACGTCCGCGACCGAGCAGCTGGAGGCGCTGCGCCGAGACCTGGAGGGACAGTCGCAGCAAGTCGCGAGACTCCAGGCGGAGGTCGGGCCCGGCTCGGAAACCCTCGGCGCCAGCGATACCGCCGCGGCCGTCAAGGACCCAGTCAAGACTGCCGCCGAGATCGCTCGAACCGAGCGCCGCCTCAACTCGCTGGGTCCAGTCAACGAGCTGGCACCGAGCCAGCTCGCCGAGATCCTGGAACGGACCGAGGGCTTGCGCGCGGCCCACGATGACTGCCTCGCGGCCAAAGCGGATCTGGAGACGGTCCTTACCCATTTGCAGTCGGTCAGTGAAGGCCGGTTCCAGACGGCGCTGACCCAGGTCACCAGCGAGTTCGAGTCGGTGTGGGTGGAGCTGTTCGGCGGCGGCCGGGCCACCTTGGCTTCGACGCCGGGCGAGGCGGGGTCTCCAGGTGGCGTCGAGATGGAGGTCCAACCCCCAGGGCGGCGGGTGATCGCGATGCCGCTGCTCTCCGGCGGCGAGCGAGCCCTGACCGCGCTGGCCCTGGTCCTGGCTATGCAGAAGGTGTCACCCAGCCCCTTCTATGTCTTCGACGAGGTCGACGCCGCTCTGGACGACGCCAACATCACCCACTTCGCCGAGCTCCTGCGCAAACGGGCGGAGAGCAGCCAGTTCCTGGTGGTCACCCACAGCCTCACCACCATGTCGAGGGCTTCCATGCTCTACGGCGTGACCCAGGATGGCGACGGCTCCAGCCGCATCCTCTCGGTTCGGCTCACGTCGGACGGGCGCGCCGTGGAGGCTCGGGACGATGCCGAGCTGGAGAGCGTAGCGGCCAGTGGCTGAAGCCGAGGCCGCGCCGCGCCGGCGCTGGTGGCGGCGGATACCCGGTCGCTTGGAT
>JBAUWA010000066.1:0-4518 GCA_049583555.1 Candidatus Dormiibacterota bacterium
TGGTGGCACATGGTCGCCAGCCCGGAGATGGCGCTTGGTGACCTTGATTAGGCTGAGGCGAAAGGGCCGATAGGTTTGGGAAAGCCCAGCACTATCCCCGCGCGATGGATGTACTCAGCGCGATCCAGGTTTCTGCCGCGTTCTATTCGGAGCAGCTTGGCCTCGAGCGGGCACCCCAGAGCCCGCCAGGAGCGGTTGTCTTTGCCACCAGTCCTGTCCCCTTTGCCGTTCGCGAGCCCGCCATCGACTTGCGGGCGGTCGAGCGTCTTGGCTGGGGCGTCGCACTCTGGCTCAAGGCCGATGATCCGCAAGCCCTGCACGATCGGCTGCTTCATGCCGGCGTTCGAATCGTGACCGAGCCCTTCGACGGTCCCTTCGGGCGGACCTTCGTGTTTGCCGACCCCGACGGATATGCCGTGACCATCCACGCCTGAGCGCAACAACGAGCCGGGATGCCGGACTTCATCTCGAACGTCCCCTTGCCCGTGAGCTGGTCCGAATCGGCGACGAGCGATCGCAACTAAGGACCCCGCAAAGGTGGGCACACGACTACATCTTCCAGGGACCCCTGGCGGTGAGTTGAGCTTCTAGCAGCTCCGCGACTACCTCGCCCCACTGCGCGCCGCGCTCAGCCCTCAGCGAATTGTCTGTGAGCAGATCGTTGCTGGGACTTCTTAGCGACACGCGGCACTTCTCCGGTGAGTTCGCCGCTGTGTTCACTCACTCGCCCACCGGTCCCGTCGCGCCCAGTGGCCGGTACCTCGAGTGAGAGGTGATCGGCACATACACGTCCGACGGCGACCGGCGGGCTCGCCGAGGAGTCGGCGCAGACCGACTACAGGTTCGTGCCCTTGGACGTTTAGCGAGTCCAGCTGAAGTCGCAGGTAGGAGCCCAGCTGAGCTGAGCCCGGGCGGCTTGCCGACCCAGTGCCAAACGGATGTGTGGGAGGTCGCCGAGTCGGGAACCTGTTCTCCGGGGACGGACCAGAATTTCCTCACATCTTGCCGTTGAGGTTGGTTTTAGGGCCTGCCGTTGCCTATATATCTGTATGGACGCCGGTACCGCGACCGAGAAATATTCGGCCACCTCCTTCTTGACTTCTGAGGAGCTCGAAGACGCCGATTCTCGTGTAGCTGAGATCTACGTCGCGCATTACCAGCACCTGGTCGGTCTGGCATCCATGCTAGCCGGAGGGCGTGCTTTCGGGGAAGAGATCGCCCAGGAGACCTTCATGGTCGCGCTAGAGCATGAGCGCCGCTACCCAGGTTACCTCACAGAACCCGTGTGGCCATGGCTACGCATCACCGCAGTTCGACTAGCAGGACGACTCCGAAAGCGACTGCTGCGAGACATATTGCTAATCCTCTTGCGCGACAATGAGCCGGCGACACCCGCGGTTGGGAGTGACGAGACGATAGATGTGCTGCGAGCACTACGCCGCCTACCACCAAAGATGAGACTCTGCGTCATCCTTTCCCACGTCGAGGATCAGAGCACGGCATCTATCGCGACCATGCTCGGATGTTCCACACAGAACGTGGACAGCCAACTACGCAAAGGAAGGCGACGACTGCGAACGATCCTCGGCGACGACTACAACAACCAATGACTAAGGGAGATCCTATGGGCGCTGACCCTGCGGAGGAAGGCCTATCCAACCAGTTAAAGCGTGTCGCAGCGACGGTTTCCTCTACTACGCCTCTGACGCCAGCCCCGGCGAAAACTCGGGTTCGTCTTCCTGAGTTGGTCAGAGCCAGGACGAGATTCCGGCGTGCGAGATATCTGTATGGACTGGGTTTGGCCGTTGCGGTCGCGGTCATAGTACCGCTCGTGACTTTAGGGATCTTTCCCGGTACGAGCAGTTCTCTGACGCGGATTCATCTGCCCGGATTGACAATCACGGCCTTGGCCAAATCTCCAGCAACAGCTCAGTTGACTGCCCAGCAAGCAGCCTCGATAGCGTCGGGCTACCTAGCTCAGGACCCTGGCAATCTCCACTTTAGGGGCTATTCCATTACAGCCACACCGATTTTTGAGGCAGAAGTGACGGACGTCGTGTGGCAATGTGGAAGCTATAGCCAACCTACTCCGGAGGACGTCTGGATCGTTGAGGCGAACGCTCCTGCTCAGCGAGGGTGGAACACGATCACGGCAGTGGTGCTCGTCGATGATGACTCCGGACAGTCCAGCTGGTTCATGGCTACGTCCACGAACTCAAGCGGTACTGCCAGTACCGCCCTCTCCAGCACACCACAGCACGGCACGGTGACGTCAGGCTCCCGCACGGGTTGCCAGTAGTCAGGCTAGCGGTGCCGAGGTCGGCTGGACGAGCCTACCAACGGGGACCAGTGATTTCCTGCCGACGGATCTATCGGCAGATCATGGCCCTTAGCCGGCAGTCAGTCAGAACGGGCTGCAGAAGTCGTGCGCGTCCGGAAGGATTCCCTTTGGGGCTACTCCCTCAGCCGAAGAGCTGCACGCTTTGAATCAGTCCGTCGGCGAATCGGTACGCCACCGCTGAGTGCACCTCGGTTGGCATACCGGCTAGGCAGAACCCCGTGATGAACTCCCCGTCGATGACAAATGGACCCACCTCGATCCGAACCCGGATCTCAGCATGCAACTTAGGGCTCTGCCCGAATAGCTCGCCAAAGCGAGAGCGGATCTCAGTCTGTCCATCGGCCAGCAAGCTTCCGTCCGGCTGAGAAATCGGGGCGTCGGCAGAGTAGCAGGCCACGAATGCATCGAGATCGCGGCGATTGTAGGCAGTGATCTGTCGGTCGACCAGTTCAGTCGCTTGGCTCATTCGTGCTCCTGTGGGGGGCCCATTCAGTCCCCGTTCGCCGGGAGGGCGAAGCTCTATGCGGAAGCCGCAGGCGGGACTTCCGCAGCCTCGAGAAGCTCGCCCTCGATGGTGATCTGAACCTCGTTACCGATCACGAGCCTGCCGTCCAGAAGCATGTCGACGTTGAGACCAAAGTCCTTACGCATGATCTGGGTCTCAGCGCCGTAGCCGATCCGGTGACCCATCATGGGGTCGTTGAACTCACCGTAGTTCACTACCGCAAGCGTCACCGGGCGGGTGTTCCCCTTGATGGTCAGATCCCCGGTCATTGAGTAGTGGTCTGAGGCTGTGGCCACGATCTTGGTGCTCTTGAAGGTGATGGTCGGAAAGTGCTCGACGTCGAGGATGTTGGAGTTGCGCAGGTCATTGTCGCGGCGCTCGTTGTTCGTTCGGATACTCGCGGTCTGGATGACGACCTCCACTGACGCGGCTTCAGGATGTTCCACGTTGATGTCGCCCGACGTCTGCAAGTCGGCGAAGTGTCCGCGCACCGTCATCATCCCCAGATGCTTAACCGAGAACTCGACTTGGGTATGAAAGGGGTCTAATTGCCAGATGCCCATAAGCAGCCTCCTGTGCTCGTGTCATTGCGGGAACGAAGTTGCACGACGCAGAACCGACCGCGCCGACTTGACCTCACCCTCGCTTTCTGAGCCCTAGTATCGCGCTGTGACACGAACCCACGCCGCCTTCGCCATGTATGGCTCGATGCTCGACCCCGCAGACTCAACGTCGTGACCGTGCTTGTTCAGAATCCTGGGGCGCTGGTCGTCTATGTGCTGGTGGCCTCCATAACCCCAGGACCGAACAATCTCGCGGTAACGACCGCTGGGGTCGCCAAGGGGCACCGGGCAGCGCTCGCAACCGGGGCCGGGGTCAGCGTGGGTTGGGGCCTACAGGTGGCGATCTGCGGCATCGGACTTGCCGCCGTAATTCACGCCGTGCCCACGCTCTCGCGCCTAGTTGAGGGCTTGGCCATCGCCTACTTGCTCTGGCTGGCCTGGAGGCTCTGGCGTGCCGACCACATCGGGTCAACGGGGCCTGTGCTGGGCTTCTGGGGAGCCGTCTTCTTTCAGTGGGTCAACCCCAAGGCAATCACCTTGTCGTTGAGCTTGGCCGGCCTCTTCGTGGTCCATAGTGGCGGACTTGCCCAGGTCTGGTCTGCACTCATCGTGGCATCGGCAGCGGCGGTGCTGGCTTTTCCCTGTACCAGCTCGTGGGGCCTCGCCGGGTCCTCGCTGACGCGGCGTCTATCCCGACCTGGGACTGCGCTCTATTTCAATCGGGCGGCGGCGGTCGCCCTCATCGGAGTCGTCATCTGGTTGCTGCTTGAGTGATGCGAGGGCAGAGATGGCACGCCGATGACTCATCAAGGACCATGATCGGCAATCTATCTGCGCCAACTCGACCCCGCAAAGGCTTGCGACGCTGAGTCAAGTCCGAAACGATTTTCTTTTTCGGACTTGGGGAGGGTACCCTTCCAGCCGACACGCAGGTGGCGTACAGGGATGGGAGTGGGGCAGATGAGAGGTCCTAAGTGAGCCTGATAGCGGAACGATTCACTAGTCCAGCGTCGGAGGAGATTCTCAAGCGCGTCGTCAAAGCACTCGGCGAGCGAAACCTGACACCGGTCTTGGTCGACACCGCAGCGGACGCACGCCAAGCCGTTCTG
>JBAUWA010000067.1:0-2006 GCA_049583555.1 Candidatus Dormiibacterota bacterium
CCTCTGTACGGCACGTTGTACACCAGCGCCGACCCTTCTTACCGGGTCAGCCTCGCCAAGCTCAAAGCGCTGGGTGGCGTCCTCTACGCTCTTGCCAGCGACGGCTTCACCGGGGTAGACCTCGCCCGCTACAGTCCGCCCGCGCCAGCCTACAACGTGGTGGTGGTCAATGCCCGCCAACCCGAGCTGCTGGTGATAGATCCGGTGGACATGCGCCTGCGAATCGTGGACCTGCCCCTGGGCAAGAGCGCCTCCCCTCCAGACGGAGTGGCGCACGAGCTGGCCTCATCTCCTGACTCCCCCTATGTCTACGTCACCGCCTCCACCAGCACCGGGATGGGGGAGCTGCTGGTGGTGAATCTGACCACCGGGACGCTCTTCGGTCCGCCGATTGAACTCGGCCTCAACACCAACCCCCAAGGAGTGGTCATCACCCAAGGCGCTCAGTTCGCCTACGTGGCGGAGCAGTCCAAGCCCGAGGTGGCGGTGGTGAATCTCTCCGACCGCCAGTTCACGGATGTGGGGCTCGGCTCCGCACCCGGTATCCAGGCCCAGGGGGTGGCGCTGACAGCCGACGGCCAGCAGGTGTACGTGGCCGATGGCGGCGTCAATCGGATCAGCGTCATTCAGACCTCGAATGACGCGGTGAGCAGCATCCCGCTGCCCGCCGGGCTCACTCCCTTCGCGGTGGCGCCCTCGCCAGACGGCAGCCGGCTGTGGGTGGCTGACGGCAACGGCGGCACTGAAGGTCAGGTGACCGAGGTCGACCTAAGCACCCATGCCCTTCGCGAGTTCCGAGTTGGCCCACTGACGCCGACAGGAATAGCGGTCAGTCCCGACGGTGCCCAGGTCTATATCAGCCACCAGTGGGACTCGATCGCCGTGATCAATGCGAAGACCGGGTCGGTGGCGGAGGACGGCTCCGCCGGTCCGGTGGTCGCCGGAGTCGCGGTGAGCCCGGGCGGCGGCTACGTCTACCTGGCCGCGGCGGGCATCCAGTTCGGCACCGGGCTGGTGGTACTCAATACCGCCAACGGCACCAACTGGGGGGTCGGCTTCGACGATTACCCGGCTGGAGTCTACGTGGTGCCGGTAGTGGCGACGGGGCTCACCGTGTCCAGTCTGGCCTCCTCACTGAACACGCCTTGGAAGGCCTTCCGGTCGCCCCAGCTGGCGGCGGCCAACCTGGCCATAACCATCCCCCTGGTGCTCTTGGTGACCTTCCCCTCAAGCGTCTTCAACCACGCCTTTCAGGAGAACTATGAGGAGATTAGAGAGCTGACCGAGCGCCGCATGCGCTGGCTGCGGCGGCTCCGCGACCGGTTCGAGCGCAAGGCCGACCGGCGCGCTGCCGGATGGCTCTTCGCCGGAACCTTGCTGGTCGGAGCACTGCTGGACGCCCTTCTCAGTCCCAACTTCGGTTTCAACGGGACCTCCGTCGTCAGCTACATCGCCACCGCACTTGCTCTCTGCCTGAGCCTGGCGATCGTGCCCTCGGTCAGCTACCTCTACCGCCGTCAACGCGGTCGCGACACTGTCTGGGAACTGCAGCCGATCCCCTTGGGGCTGGCCGTCGCAGGGGCATGCGTACTGGTCTCGAGGCTGACCGATTTCCAGCCCGGATACTTCTACGGGCTGGTCTGCGGGGTAGTCTTCGCCACCCAGCTTCGACGCAACGAGCAGGGGCACGTGGCTGCCCTGGCCGCGATCGCCTACCTTGCCGTTGGGGTGGTGGCTTGGTGCACCTGGGCCGCGATCCACGTCCACGCCCAGTTCCCCGGGGCGGCGCCACCGCTGATCCTGCTCGACGACCTGCTGGCGTCGGTGTTTGTGGGCGCACTGGTCGGCAACGTCCTGGCTCTGCTGCCTCTGCGGTTCACCCAGGGCGGGATGGTGGCCGCTTGGCACAAGGGCGCTTGGGCGGCAGTTTTTGGATTGGCGCTCTTCGGGGTCATCCAGGTCTTCCTCCACCCCGAGCCCGGGGCCGTCCATGTTGGCAGTGCCCC
>JBAUWA010000068.1:0-3566 GCA_049583555.1 Candidatus Dormiibacterota bacterium
CTTGGCGCTGCCGGTGTCCAGTAAAAGCTGGTCCCGTCGCAGGCCAGGCCCAAACCGTGCCAACCAAGCGATGATCTCCCCGACGGGCATAGCCAGGATGACGACGTCCCCGCTCAGCACCGACTCCGGGTCGGTCAGAACCATATCGCCTGCCCCCAGGCCCAGCGCCACTTCGGCCACCTCGGGCTTGACGTCGAAGAGTCCCACCGAGCTAATGCCGGCCTTGGTCCCAGCAGCCATTAGGGCAGACCCGATCATGGTTCCCACCTGGCCGGTGCCAGCTATCGCCACTTTGCCGAGCCGGTTCATCTGACCCGCCCTGCCCCCACACTGAGCTTGGACCGGCCCGGGAGATACCTGCCACCGGTCATGTCGGCCTTCTTCGTCATCGCGGCCCCAGCGCTCCGGTCGGGCTGCAGATCTGGGCGGAGGACCCCAGCTCCTCGCAGGTATGCGTGCCTCAGTTCCGACTGTCGCAGCACCGTATTGAGCAGCACCAGTACGCGAACGCAGTGCCCAACCCTCTGGTCGCCCCCGTGCTCACGGACCACGAGCAAAGGAACGTCGTCAAATCCACGGGACCTAGCGGCGGCAGCCGGATTAGTACCTGCGAGGTCCTCGGAGACTGTGAAAATCACGGCCGCGACATCCTCGCGAGTGGCGCGGTTGTCTTCCAAAATCGTCAGCAACATCTCGCCCACCGCGCCGGCTAGCGATCCGTCCTGGTCATCGCCGTCGACTGTTGTCGCACCGCGCACACCGCGGCAGGCGTTCACCGCCGGCGAGCCAGCGACCGGTCTGGAACCGTTCTCCTGCATCTCTGATCTCCTAACTCCACTGATATCGGTGAAGCGGGACCAGGGCCGATATCAAAAAAGGCGCGGATCCCGCTCCACGCCTTCCTCTACGACCGCGACCGGTGTACTTACCCGGGAGAGCCACCCACGGAAGGCGTGCTGCCGTCCACGTATCGATACGTGGACGCGCAAAGGCATCCGTGGCTTCTACTAGCCGCTCCTGTGCAAACCATGAGGTCACAAAGCTTGGGGTCTGTGGCCCAGGCTGTCAACCCTGATCATGAAAAGCCACGGCCCCATCCAGCGACGACGCCTGCATCCGTCAAGAGCGGCGCGGACGGAAGCTCAGCGCGCCTTGGCCCTGATCATCTGACCAGAAAGTGCGCTAGCCGCATCCTTAGATCTCGAGGATGGATGACGTGAACTCCAATCTCGGGCCGTTGCCGGATCCATCGGGGCGCGACCTTGAGATGGGTGCGGAAGCGCCGCCGGTTGACCTGGGAACCACCGCTGCTCCAGGTTGGCTTGGGTCGCTGAGGCGCCAAGCACCTGCGGCGCTGGGGATACCTACATTTCGACGCTACCTGCTTGGCAGCTCTCCCCTCTCGCTGGGTGCCTGGATGCAGTTGGTGGCCCTGGGCTTCCTGACTCTGAAGGTCACCGGATCAGCTGCAGCAGTGGGATTAGTTGGCGCCGCCGACGGGATTCCGGCGATCGCACTCTCCATCCCCGCCGGGGCTCTGGCCGACCGGCTCTCACGCCGTCGGATGTTGCTCGGGACCACAACGGCGCTAACTCTCACCGCCCTCCTGCTTGCCCTCGCCGCGTTCCTGCATCGAGTCGATTTGCCGGTCCTGGTCGGGGCGGCGGTCTGCTTTGGGGCCACTGACGCATTTGACCAACCGACGCGGCAAGCACTGGTCGCCGACCTGGTGCCGGCCCCGGATCTGGTCGGAGCCGCCGCCCTGACCAGCAGCCTCGGCAGCGTGGCCCGGATAGTGGGCCCAGCGGTCGCAGGGCTGCTGCTCGGTGTCTGGGGAGCAGCCAGCTGCTTTCTAGCCATGGGAGTGAGCGGCCTGCCCTTCCTCCTGGTCCTCGCCCGCGGCGGATGGTCTGACCTCCGTCAAGGCTCCGGCGCGGGCAGATTCCGGCCCTTCGCCCGGATGGCTGAAGGACTGCGCTTCGCCGCGCAGCAGCCCACGATTCGGGCGATCCTGATCGCGAGCGTTGTGCTGGGGTTACTCGGGGTTGGCTACATGCCGTTTCTCCCGGTGTTTGCCCGCGAAGAGCTCCATAGCGGAGGTCAAGTCCTAGGGCTGATGTACAGCCTGGGCGGGATCGGAGCCTTGGCCGGAGCCATCTTCATCAGCTTCGCGAGCCGGCGCGTACGCCCTCGACTTCTGTTGGCGGTCGCGGCGCCGGTCTACGCCGCCGCTCTCTTCGGCTTGACGAGGGCCAACCACCTGCTCCTGGCGGCACCCTGTCTGATCGGGATAAGCCTGGGTTTTGTAGCCGCCAACACTGCCATGCTGGCGACCCTCCAAGCCTTGACCCCGGGAAACATGCGCGGTCGAGTGCTTTCTCTCTACACCCTCGCCTTCTCGGGAGCAGGGCCTCTGGGCACGCTCCTTTATGCCGGTTTGAGCCGTCTCATTCCCCTCTTCCAGGCCATTGGCGTGGGCGCGCTGATCGTGGGTGCGGTCCTGCTGTGGTCATCCACCCGTCTGGCACAGCGGTCAGTGGACTGAGCCAACTCGAGGCTCGGCGAGCTGGCCCCCTGATGGTAGGTACCATTCGAAACGCCGTCAGCCGATCGGGAGGAGGCGTGTGGGTGGTTTGCCCAAACTGCGGAACCGAATCCAGCCCGGGTAGCAAGTTCTGTGCCAGGTGCGGGACTCGGCTCAGTCTGTCCTGTCCCGCCTGCGGCTTCGCCATCGACGCGCGGGACACTTTCTGCAGGGACTGCGGTGCGCCCTTAGGTTCGGTCGGAGCAGCAAGCTCGGCCGGAACAGCAGGAACTGCCGGCGCGCCAACCAGCTCCACCGCTCCGGGCAGCTCTCCGGCCGAAGATGTCGTCGAGCTTCGAGTGGTCTCGGTTTTGTTCGCGGACCTGGTGGGATTCACCGCGCTCTCGGAGTCCCGGGACCCCGAAGAGGTGCGCGAGCTGCTCAGCCGCTACTTCGACGTCTGCCGGGCCTTGGTCGAGCGCTACGGCGGCACGGTGGAGAAGTTCATCGGTGATGCGGTGATGGCGGTCTGGGGAGCCCCCGTCGCCCAGGAGGACGACGCCGAGCGGGCGGTCCGTGCCGCGCTTGATCTGGTGGAGGCGGTCGCCACCTTGGGAGAAGAGGTCAAGGCGCCTGAGCTCGCAGCCCGAGCGGGGGTGCTGACTGGTACTGCTGCAGTCAACCTCGGGGCCAGAGGCCAGGGGATGGTGGCGGGAGACCTGGTTAACACGGCTTCCCGGATCCAGACCCAGAGCCAGCCCGGGACCGTGCTGGTCGGGGAGAGCACCAAGCGGGCGAGCGAGGCCGCAATCGCCTACCAGGACGCTGGCGCGCATGAATTGAAGGGCAAGGCCGAGGCGGTGCCCCTGTACCGGGCGCTCCGAGTGGTGGCGGGGGTGGGAGGACTGCTGAAGTCCGAGCGCCTGGAAGCTCCCTTCGTGGGTCGAGACCGTGAGCTCAGGCTGGTCAAGGAGGTCTTCCACACCAGCACCGAGGACAGACGGGCCCATCTGGTCCAGGTGACCGGCATCGCCGGGATCGG
>JBAUWA010000069.1:0-25505 GCA_049583555.1 Candidatus Dormiibacterota bacterium
GCGCCTTACCACTTGGCAACGCCCCAATGTCGCCTGGTCGAGCTGATGCTCTTAGCGCGCCCCGACACTTGGCAAGAGCCAGTTTGACGACGATAGTAGCGGCCACCAACCTCGCCTGTTCAGGGCCCGACGAGATCGAGGGGCCCTGGTCGCTCAGCTGTAGGGCTGACGCGACTCTGCAGACACGCTTCCCTGCCCCGCAGTGCGGTTCCAGGCGGGTACTCTCCCGTGTCTCGAGCTCAGACGTCGTCGAGCTTGAAGTCCCCCGCGGGTTGCTGGGACGCGGTTGGGGGCGCCGCCTGGGCGGGCATCGCCTGTGGTCCGGTGGTGCCCGCATCGATCGGCGCCGTCTGGCTGGCATGGGCATCGAGCGCGGCCAGCGCCGACTCCACTGCTGCGTGCGGACCACTTTGACGCTGTTCGGCATAGTAGGCCGCGCCCAGGTCATGCAGCAAGCTGTCGGCTGTTCGCTTGGCCTGCACCGCGTCGAATTTGGTCTGCATCTGAGCGGTGCCTTGCTGGGCCTTCGCTGCCACCTGCTCGGCCTGCTCCTTAAGCTTGTCCATGAAACTCATCAGCAATCTCCTCTACGTATGTGGCGACTTAGTTGAACAATCCGCCGACGCCAGCGTGACCCCTGTCATCGCTCGGGTCCTCGGTCAACTTCTCCAGCGTTTCCGCTAGACCGTGCAAGTTGACTGACTGCAGAATAACCGTCCCATCGCCCTCCAGCGTGGCCAGACTGATGCCGTCACCTCCGAACGCGGCGGTCATCAAGGTTGCGCCGCTGAAGCCGCCGATGTACTCGACGCTGTAGCGGACCGTGTCCTGGAAGGCCACCAGGGCACCGGCATGAACCTGGATCTTGCCCCCGTATTTCGACGGGTTGAGATCGATAAAGTTGCCCGCGGCCGCGATCATGAGGGTGCCAGTTCCGGTGAACTTCTCAAGCACGAATCCAGTGCCACCGCGCCGACCGGTGCGGAAGCCCGCAAAGGCAATGTCGAAGTTAACGCTCCCCTCCGCGGCGATCAGGGCGTCCTTTTCAGTCAGCCAGCCCACGGTGCCGTCCAGCTCGAGGGCGCGTAATTCGCCTGGTAGGGTGCCCGAGAAGGCGACCAGGCCGCTGCCACCCACCGGCGTGAAGTATTGGAAGGCCAGGCTCTGGCCTGCCACCACCCGCTTGCCCACCTCCAAGGCCTTACCGAGCAGGCCGCCGCCACCTCCGCCCTGGGCGGCCGGTTTGGACAAGCGAGTTTCTATGGAGACATTGGTCGTCTTCCAGAGAAACCTCCCAGCTTCGGCGTAGACGGTCTGTCCCGCTTCCAGCTGGCAGATCACCATCTGCATGGCGTTGCCGACGATCTTGTTAGCTACTGCCACTGTCTACACCCCCACACGAGCTCGGCAACAACCCAAGGCTACAGGGACGCCGGTCGTGCAGCAATGGGAAGCGACCTTTTGGTTGAAAGAATTCACATCGAGGGACCCGAGTTCGGTCGCTGCAGGAGCCCACGCTTCAACTGGGGTCCAGAGACGACTCCTGGGACTCGTAGCCGCTGAGAAAATCTCGATCAAGCCGCGGGCCAACTCCTCGACCATTGCCGTGAGTAGGTCGGCCTGGTCGCGGTAGTGCGCAGAGAAGGTGGCCCGGGAAAGGTCCGCTCGCTCGGTGATGCGCGGTCACCCGTCATAGCTGCGCTCCAAGATGAGATCTACCAGAGCTCTTTGGAGCGCCTAGCGCAATCGCCGCACCCGGCGATCCCTCCCAGACAGCCCGAGCTCAAGTGATGTTGGGCGACGGTATCAGGAGCCAGCGTGGGTCAGAACGTAGTGCTCAGACCTCGCCACCTAAGACCCGGGCTGCGCGTTCGATCCGCTTCAGGGCGGTCTCCCTGCCAATGAGGGCTATCGATTCCGGAAGTGGGGGAGTGACCTCGGCGCCGGTGGTCGCCACCCGCAGAACCCGCATCGCCGCCTGAACAAACTTCTTGTCGGGGGCAGGATCCCCGCCTCCCAGCTGTAGGGCCAGCTGCCGCAGCCGGTCCATCAGCTGGGAGGGGTCGCCCTCGAGGCGTTCAGGGACGCCCTCTAGGAAGGCACGCGCCTGGTCGGCGCCCAGCTTGCCTCGCAGAAAGTCGGCGTCCGGAGTGGGCTCGGAGAAGGCGAACGCCACCAGTCCCGGCACCTGATCCAGCCTGCGGATGCGCTCTTGCACCATAGCCGCGATTGGGACCAACTGGTCCGGCCTGGCCTGGGGAAGGAAAGGTTTGATCCGCTCGGCCAACTGGTCCACGGGCAACTTGCGGATCCAGACCCCGTTGAGGTAGTCAAGCCGCTGCTGGTCCAAGATCGCGGGACTGGCATGGAGGCGCTCGAAACTGATCCGCGAGCGCAGCTCAGCCATGGTGAAGATCTCCTCCTCGGTCCCCGGGGACCAACCGAGGAAAGCGAGGAAGTTGACCAGCGCCTCAGCCAGGTATCCCATCGCCCGAAATTCGGCCACGGTCTGCGCTCCGTGCCGTTTGGAGAGCTTGCTGTGGTCTGGCCCCAGCACCAGGGCGACGTGGGCGAACTGGGGTGGGTCCCAGCCCAAGGCGGCGTAGGTGATCAGGTGCTTGGGGGTCGAAGGCAGCCATTCCACCGCCCGTACCACCTGGGTGATTCCCATCAGGTGGTCATCGACGACCTGAGCCAGGTGGTAGGTGGGAAAGCCGTCGGACTTGAGCAGCACCTGGTCGTCGACCGAGTCGTTCTCAAGGAGCTGAGGTCCGAGTACCAGGTCGTCCCAGCGCGTCTCTCCCGGCGGTACCCGCAACCGCACCACCGAGGGCTCACCCCGCTCGAGTCGGGCCTTCACCTCCTCCGCGCTCAGGTTCCTGCACCTGCCGTCGTATCGAGTCGGCAGACCGGCGGCCCGCTGGGCGGCCCGCAACTCATCCAGGCGCTGCTTGGTGCAAAAGCAGGGATAGGCGGTGCCCTCGGCGACCAGCCGTCCGGCCGCCGCCTGAAAGTAGGGCAGGCGCTCCGACTCCACATAGGGTTCGCAGGGACCGCCGATGTCGGGGCCCTCGTCCCAGCGCATCCCCAACCACGCCAGGGTGTCCAGGTAACGGGGCACTGATTCAGGCTGATAGCGCTCCCGGTCGGTGTCCTCGATACGGACCAGGAATCGGCCCTCTTCGCCGGCCAGGCAGTAGCTGAGCAGGGCGGTCCGGACGTTGCCGATGTGGAGATCGCCACCGGTGGGACTGGGAGCGAAGCGCAGTCGCCTTACACCCGGGAGCTCAATCAGCTTGGGGAGGAGATCCTCGGGAAGAGAGCTCAATGATGCAGGACGACCAGATAGATCCCCATTGAGATGCAGCCAGCCACCAGAAGGGCTATCGCTACCATCCAGCCCTCAGTGCGAGAGGTGAGGATGGGGACGTCAGCCGACTCGGAGCTGCTCACCGAGACACCGCGGGTGCCGAGTTTGGGGTAGCGCCGTGACTCTCCCGCCCCCGGGGCCGAGACGTCGTCCGCCCGCTCTGGCTCGGTGCTCAACTCGGGCCGGTGTCCTTCACAAGTTGGACCTCCACCACTTCCTGCGAGTATAGGGACGCCTCTCGCTGAGCCCGCATCGTCTAGCGGTTAGGACACCACCCTTTCAAGGTGGTAACCGGGGTTCGACTCCCCGTGCGGGTACCAGGAAATCTCTTCTCGCAAAGATGGTCGTCCGATCAGAGTGGCTAAGACAACACCGTGGGGATGGCTTTGCCTACATTTACAGATGTGGAGCTCGCCAAACTCCTGGCCGAGGTCACTCATGCCTGACGACTCAGCGCCGCTGTCCGGGGGAGCGACCCTCCCCACGGAGGTGCCCTACACGACGCGGCCACTCGACACCTCCACCTGGGACGCGTTCGCGGAGTTGGTCGAGCGCAACAACGGGATCTACGGAGGGTGTTGGTGTATCGCGAACCACAAGGAGTACCAGCGCGGCCTCAGTGACCCGCGCGCGCTCAAGGAGCAGTTAGTACGGTCGGGCCGCGCCCACGCGGTCCTGGTGTTCGACCAAGACGGGATCGCACAGGGCTGGTGCCAGTACGGCACTCCCGAGGAGCTTGGGCTCAAGCACAACCGCGAATACGCCAAGGACCCACCGCCAGCCGCGCGCTGGCGGATCGCCTGCATCTTCGTCGACAAGCGGCATCGCGGACGGGGGATTGCACGATGCGCGCTCGAGGGCGCGCTGGGGCGGATCACCGCCGCTGGTGGTGGCCTGGTAGAGGCAATCTCCGAAGTGACCTCCGGCCGCGAGGCTCAGGATCGGTTCCTGTTTAGCGCGACCGTGGAGCTGTTCGAGGAGCTGGGATTCGCGCGAGGCCGGCAGGTCGGCAAGCACGCGTGGATCGTAAGCAGGCGGATCGAGCCGGGCAGCGACGACTGAAGGGTGACTCCGACACCTTAGGGCTGCTAGTTCGGCTTTGACGCGGTCATCCCTAGCCACTCGAGGCTGGACGGGGTGTCAACCAGAGGGCGGTATTCCAGCCCGACGAATCCCTCGTACCCAAGTCGATCCAGGGCTTTGAGGAATTCGCCAATAGGCTCCGATCCGGTCCCCGGCTCGTGGCGCCCGGGAACGTCCGCGATCTGGACGTGACCGACCATAGGGAAGTACTCCTCCAAGCAGGTGAGCGCATTCTCGCCCGCCATCGCGGCGTGGTACTGGTCCAGCTGCAGGCGGACGTTGGAGCGATCGACCTCGTCGACCAGCCGTGCTGCTGCCGCGACCGTGCTCGGCCAGTATCCGGGTGCATCGACGCTATTCAAAGCCTCGATCAGCAGAGTGATCCCTGCCTCGTCAGCCAGCGGCGCCAACTGGCGCAGGTTGGCGACGGCCGTGGTCTCCGCTTGTTGGACGTCGATCGTGGCTGCAAGCACTCCCACCAGAGTGTTGAGCCGGCGCGTCCCAATCCGCTGGGCTAGGGTGATGGCATCGCGCACCGCCAGGGCTGACTCCTCCTCACGGCCCGGCAGTGCCAGAGTGCCCCGCTCTCCCGAGGCCCAGTCGCCGGCGGTGGGGTCGAACAGGACCATCTCCAGCCCATGTACTTGCAGCGTCGCTACTAGGCGTGACGCGTCCAGCTCTTGCGGGAACAGCATCTCGACCTTGGTGAACCCCGCCTTGGCCGCGGCCGCGAACCGATCGTAGGGGTCGAGCTCCTGCCAGAGCATGCTGAGATTGGCGGCGAAGCGTGGCACTTGACGTCAGCCGGCAGATGCGGGCCGGGATTCGCCGCTCGAATCCCAGAGCTTGAAGAGTGCGGACATGTCCTCCTCCGCCCAACCTCGCGCTTTGGCCGCGACGAAGCACTGCTCGGCAAGACCTCCCAGCGGCAGTGGCACCCCGGCGGCCTTGGCCTCGGTGTGGATGATTCCGAGGTCTTTGGAGATCAGTGAGACTGGCGTGGCCGGCTCGAAGTCGCGAGCCCGGAACCGCGGCAGATTACGCAGCAACATCGCCGAGCTGCCGAAGGATGTGCCGATGACATCCTCAACCGTGCTGAGGTCGGCTCCCAGCCTGAGGGCGAGGGCGGCAGCCTCGGCCACCGCTGCGGTGTGGACGGCGACAAGCAACTGGTTGGTCAGCTTGATCGCCTGCCCGGCGCCCACCGGTCCGCAGAGCCGGACGTTGTGGCCCAACAGGTCGAAGATCGGCAGCGCACGTTCGAAGCTTTGCGCGTCGCCGCCGACCATCACCGTCAGCCTTCCGCTCTCGGCTCCCGCTGGACCGCCTGAGACTGGCGCGTCCATAAAGGACGCCTGCCGACTGCTCAACTCCTCTGCGCACCATCGATTGAGCCTGATGCTCACGGTGGAGTGGTCAACGAAGAGTTGGCCGGGACTGGCCACCGCCACCATCTCGGTGTAAACGCTGCGGACGCTCTCTTCTGTAGGCAAGGCGGTCAGAACGACTTCTGCGTTTGCAACCACCTCGCTAGGCGACGAGCGCACGTCCGCGCCCCGTTCCTGGAGCGCGCGGACCCGCGCCGTGTCCGAGCGGTTGAATATCGAGACTTGGTGGTCGGCGAAGAGGAGACGCTCGGCGATGGGTCGTCCCATCTTGCCGATGCCGACGACCCCAATCTTCACGGCGTCACGCTATCACCTGACTACGTCAGCCGGCTGAGAGCGGGCCCCGGCGGCAAGGCGCACTGTCGCCCGGCGCTCGGGTCGGTCACCCCGCAGTGCTGCTTGCTAGGTTTCGGGCCAACTGCTCCATGCCCGCATCGCTGGCCCGACTGCCTCTTCCTCAAAGGCGAGATGGGCCAGGAGAAGATCTGCGAGGTCGCTGAGTGCCCTCACCAGACGCTCGCGGGCCAGCGTAGCTTCTGTGCCATCTAGACCCGGAGCGGCCGCGGCTGCCTCCACCTCGTCGAGGCGTCCGGATATGAACCGGTGATCGCTCTCCAGCTTGTCCACTACCCCCGATATTTCTGGGTTGGAGCGCCGCAGCGCAGGAAACATCTCGGCGTCTTCGCCATGGTGGTGGGCGTGGACCACCCGGCAGTGGTAGAGGCAGTTCACTCGCAAAGTCCAGATCGAACTCCTGGTCGTGAGTGATGCGATGCGCTGCACTATCTCGCTGCTCGCTGCTCCTGCCGCTACATCCGCTGCCAGCTCGCGGCAGAGGGTCAGGTCGTCCCTCAGCATCTGATGGACCAGCTTTAACTGCCTGTGAAGTGCCACTCCGAAAGGTGACTCAACAGCGCGCTCCAGCGTCATTGCGTCCTGCTAAGTGCCAGGAGCATCAGCTCTAACCGGACCGACCTCTGAACGCGACAGGTCGGAAGGCCACCAGTTCCACCGTCCCAGCACAACAGCAGCCGACGGGACCAGCAGGGTGCGAATTATGAAGGTGTCCATAAAGACTCCCGCCGCAATGCCGAAGCCAATCTGTTGGATCTCGGACCCTCCCGAACTGCCTCCGCCGGCGAGACCGAGGACCGTGAAGGTGCCACCCAGCACCAGGCCGGCGGTGCTGATGGTGGCTCCGGTCATACCCACCGCCCGCTGAATCGCCTGCCGCAGCGGCAAGCGTTGAACCTCCTCGCGAATCCGGGTCATCATCAAAATGTTGTAGTCGGAGCCGAGTGCCATGAGGAAGACAAACAGCAGGAAGGGCAGGAGAAAGTTGATCCCGCTCTGCCCCAAGAGATGGACAAAAATCACCGACACCAGACCCAGCGTCGCCAGGTAGGAGAGCACCACGCTCACCACCAAGTAGACGGGCGCCGTCAGGCTGCGCAGTACTAGTGCGAGCAGCAGGGCGATCAGCACGGTGACCAGGGGAATGATGTGGATCAGGTCGGTGTTGGAGAGGTTCTCGACGTCGTAAGCGAACGGCAGCAGCCCGAAGATGCCGTTCTCACTGGCTCCGATGCGGGTCGCCACCCGCGCCACCGCTCTCCGGGCCGTGGGAATCGCCGCCAACGCGCGGGCGGAGTTGTCGTTGTTGTGCAGCAGCAGGGTGGAGAACTGGATGGTGCGCCCATCGGGGCTGATGTACTCCGCCAATTCCCGGTAGGCGTTATAGAGGGCGGGTGAAACGGTAACGCTGGTGGGTTGTTGAAAGGTTGGAGGCAGGAGTGCGGGAGCGCCTAACAGGGAGTGGAGGCGAGTCACCTCCGCCGGAGTGAGGCCGGAGACTGCCAACCCACCCACAACTTTGCTGAACTGATGGGTGGCTGTCAGATCTCTCTGGGCGACGTTGAGGACAGCCGGGTTTCCCCAGATCGATTGGGGCAGCTGGAATAGCACGGCCGACGACTGCACGTTGGACGCGGGAAAGTCTCTGGCCAGGATGGCCGCGCCTGCCGCGGAGTTGGTCCCAGTTGGTGCCGAGGTGTTGCCGAATCCGGCGGTGGCGCTGGTCAGGGCACCGACGGCGACGCCCCCAAAGACCACTACCCCGGTAAGGAGGATGAGCAGCGGCCGTCGCACCACCCTGGCCGCCAACCAGGAGTAGATTCCTCCCCGTTGGCGGTCCTCCTTGACAGTCCGGGTGGGCCAGAACACGGCCCTGCCGAAGATTGCCAAGAGCGCAGGGAGCAGGGTCAGCCCGGCCAGGAGCATGAGGCCGATCCCGATCGCCAACGCGGGACCGAGACTCTGGTAAAGGCCGAATTGGGCCAGTGTCAGGCTGAGAAGTGCGGCAATCACGGTGAGCGCCGAAAACGTGATCGATTCACCCACCGTGCTCACCGCCTTGACCACAGCATCGTGAGGCTGCAGTCCTCGACGGAGCTCCTCGCGCACCCGAAAGACCAGGAACAAGCCGTAGTCGGTGCCAGCTCCCAGTACAAGCACGATCAGCAGCACCTGGGTGATCACGGAGACCTGAACGCCTATGTGGGTGGCCTCGGCCACCACCGGTCCGGAAAGCGCCAGCACCAGGGCTGCGGGCAGAAGTGTGATAAGGGGGGCGAGCAGTGCCCGGAAGGCGATCAGAAGCAGCGCGATGATGAAGACAACCGAGAAGAGTTGGGTGAGACTCTGGGAATGCTTCGACGACTGTTGGCTGTCGATGATGGTCGGCAAGTCACCCGTCAGATAGAAGTTGAGACCGGTCACGCCGGCAGCCGGGAACCTGGCCCGGATCGCGTGCACAACCTGCGCCCCTTGGCCCCCTCCGAAGGCAGGGACGGCCAGCTCGATCAGGGCTTGGCGGGCCTTGCCATTGGGAGAGGTGCCGAGGTCGCGTACCAGGCGGACCTGCGCCATCGTCCGCACCTTCACCTCAAATGCGGTGATCTCGGCTTGATCGACGGAGCTGAGCGGCTTCCCGGATGAGTTGGAAGCAACCAGGGTGGCTGCTGCCAACTTTGAGTTTTGGAAGGGGCTGGCGAGAAGGGCGGCCCTAGAGCTGGGCGCGCTGGTTGGCAGGAAGGCTGAGTTGCTGTCCTTGCTGACCGAAGCCAAGCTGGGGAGCAGGTGGATGCAGATAACCACAACCACGAACCAGGCAACGACTACCGCGAACCGGAAGCGAACCGCGAGGTGGCCGAGTCCGGTGAAGAAAGCGGTCACCCAACTGGCCGCCGGCGAGCCGCGCTGACCTTGCCGCCATCGGATCGGCGCCGTTCCGCGCCCGATGATGGCTCGCCTTCCTCCGCGGACCGAGATGGCTTCGCAATTTTCTCGAGGAGGTCAACTAATGTCGCGAGCTCGTCGTCATCGAGGACACTCACAAGGGAGGCGAAGCCGGGCTCCAGGGCCTGCCGGACCTGCGCCGCGAGGCCCCGAGCTCGCACCGTCAGGCCAACATGGACAGTGCGGCGATCGATAGGATTCTGACCGCGTTCCAAGAGGCCATGCGCCACCAGCCGGTCAACCACCTCGGTGGCGCTGCTTCGGCTGATGCCCAGGAACTGGGCCAGCTCGTGCATGGCCAGGGGACCCCGGACAGCCACCAGACGGAGCACCTCGTGCTGCCGGAACGTCGTGTTGGCTAGTAGTTCCCGAACCGTCGGGTCCAGCGCTCCCAGCTGAGTGGGCCTGACCGCCTCGAACCGTCGCCGCAACTGTGACTGCTGTTCCATCAGGCGAGCAATCAGGGCGGCGCGCTCTGTCCGTCGCGCTGCCGACGGAGTGCTCCGGCTCGCCACGCGATTCGGTTTACGGATCATCAACCTGCCGAATGATACGTTATCCGAACTTTGGTGCGGCTCTCTTCACGAATTCGCGAAACGACGCCACCCGTCCAGTTGCAACGCCGCCTAGCTAGAGCCTGATTCCACCCAGGGTCTAGCTAGGGTCGGAGTCACCTCTGGCAGTCTGTCCCGCGCTGCGCAGGTGGCGTTCGAAGAACAAGAGAATCCGGCGCCAGGCGTCCTCTGCTGAATCGGCCTCGTAGCCAACTCCGAGGATGCGCACCATCGCTCCCACAGCTCCGCTATGCCGGTTCATGAAGCCGTGGCTAGCGCCCGGGTACTCCTTCACGTCGTGGTCTATCCCGAGGCGCTGCAGGGTTGCCTCCAGCCGTTCGGAGTGACCCTTGAGCATGCGATCTCTCCCGCCGTAGCTGCCGACGATGGGACAGCTGCCCAGCAGCAGCCGGTCGGAGTCCTTGGGCACCTGACCGTAATTGACGCTGGATGCGGCGAAGTCGAACTGCGGAGCCACCAGAAGAGCGAAGCCGCCGCCCATGCAGAAGCCAATCACCCCAACCTTGTTAGTGCAGTCGGACCGGGCCCCTAGCAAGACTCTCGCTGCCTCGATGTCATGGAATGCCCGCCCGCTGCCGCGCCGGAGTGCCGCAAAAGTCGCCAGGATGCAGCTGATCTTGGGGCCCCAGGAGTACAGGTCCGGCGCCAGAGCCAAGTAACCGTGGGTTGCCAGCCGATCACATTGCTGGCGTAAATCGTTGCTCATCCCGAAGGCATCCATGATCACGACCACACCCGGCCAGGGACCAACGCTTCGGGGCACCGCCAGATAACCGCGCACCGAGCCCGCGGCAGACGGGTAGGTGAGCTCAGTCAACTCATCCGGCCCACGGCCGACTTGCGAGACGCATCGTTGATTACCGTATTCGGGTGGGCAAGCGAGGTCAACCAGGGCTAGGGTTGTAGTAGGGGCGAGTCGTGAGGCTCAGCGGGCGCCTCACGGCGGATAGGGACAGGGCTGAGCCGCAACAGAGGCCAGCTAAATCGGATCAGACGACAACAACTGCGAAATCAGCCGACGACCTGCTTATAAAGGTGATAAATGAACCCTGCGATGATGGCCCGCGACTTACCCCCTCGCGTAAGCACCGGCGCTTTCATACTTCATGCCGGGCTAGGAAAGTGGGACGCAGACGAGAAACGTGCCGAGAGCATCCACGCGATGGCGAGTGGCGCGTTTCCGTTGCTGAAACGAATCCCGCCCTCGCGATTTGCTCGGCTTCTGGCCTTAGGAGAAATCGCAACTGGGACAGCCCTGTTGGCGCCTTTTGTACCAGCCGCCCTGGCCGGAGGGGCGCTGACCCTTTTCTCCGGATCGCTGGTCGCCATGTACCTGCGGACTCCGGCGATGCACCTGCCGGGGAGTGTCTGGCCCACCCCCGCCGGCACCGCGGTCAGCAAGGACGTCTGGATGCTGGGAATCGGACTGGGACTCTTGGTCGAGGCGGCAACCGACGCCAGGGGGCGCTGACCGCGACAGCCCGGCGCGCGACGCGTTGACACGAGGCTTGCTCGAAGCCCTAGCTGTCTCGAGTCTCTCGTCTTAAGCGCGCACTCCAAGTCTGCCAGCGGAGGTCGCTGAGCACGGTCCGGGCAGCGTTGCGACCAGGGGCACCCATCACACCGCCCCCGGGATGGGTTCCGGAACCCCCCAGGTAGAGACCGGTCACCGGGGTCCGGTAGGAACCTGCCTGCGAGGCCGGGCGCAAGAGGAAGAGCTGGTCCAGTGTCATCTCCCCCTGAAAGATGTTGCCTCCTAAGAGGCCGAAGTCCCTCTCCATGTCGGGCGGGATGATGACCTGCCGCTCGATCACTGCGCTGGGTAGATTGGGGGCGTAACTACCGAGGATCTCGACCACCCGGTCCCCGAACTTCTCCCTCTCCTGATCCCACCTCGCATCTCGCAGTTCGTAGGGAGCGTACTGAACGAAGCAGGTGAGGATGTGGCGGCCCGGGGGCGCCAGGGTTGGGTCCTTGGTGGTGGGGATGACGCAGTCCATCATGGGATTGGCGCTCCAGCTTCCGGAGATGGCGTCGTCCCAAGCCTGGTGCAGGTACTCGATCGAGGGATTGATGATGAATTCGGGATGCTGTGGGCCTGCCGCGGTCGTCTGCAGGGCCCGGAAATTGGGCAGCTCGGCCAGGGCCAGGTTGACCTTGGCTGAGCCGCTCCGGCTCCGATAGCGCTCCATCTCCAGCACCAATCCCGCCGGCAAGTGCTCTCCGCCGACCAGATCCAGCAGGGTGGTGCGCGGGTGGATCGCGGAGATCACGCTTCTGCCCTGGAGCTCGGTGCCGTCCTCCAGCACCACCCCTTGGACTCGGGATCCCTTCACCGATATCTGCTGGACCCGGACCCCGATCCGGATCTCGGCGCCGCGAGCGCGAGCCGCGCTGGCGAGGATCTCCGAAAGAGCTCCCATACCGCCTTTGACAAATCCCCAGCCACCACGCTGGCCGCCCGCCTCGCCGATTCGATGATGGAGCAGGACGTAGGCGGTCCCCGGCGAGTGCGGCCCAGCCCAGGCGCCGATCACTCCCCCGGGTGCCAGGGCGCCCTTCACTGCTGGGTCATCAAACCATTGATCCAGGAAGTCGGAGACCGACATGGTCATGATGTCGGTCAGCTGGCTGAGCTCGGAGCGGTGCCGGAGCAGATGGCGTCCCATGTGCGTCAACCTGCCCAGCTCAGCTGGACGGCGCAGGTCCAGGGCCGGAGGCGCCATGTCGAGCAACGGGCGCACCACCTGAACCAGCCTTCCGATGGCCCGGTCGTACTCGATGAGGGCGCGGGCGTCGTGCGCCGAGAACTTCGCCACTTCGGCAGCCGCCTGGTTTACGTCCTCCCAATAGAACAGGGAGCGTCCATCTGGGAACGGCATGAAGTAGGCCGGATCGAGAGGGTAGACCTGGTAACCGAAGCGAGCCAGGCCTAGTTCCCGGACGATCGCTGGCCGGAGCAGGCTGACCACGTAGGAGAGGATCGAGACGTGGTACCCGGGCCAGACCTCCTCTGTCACCGCCGCACCGCCGACCCGGGGTCTGGCTTCAAGCACCACCACCTTCTGCCCAGCCCCAGCCAGGTAGGCGGCACAGATCAGTCCGTTGTGACCTCCGCCGACGACTATGGCGTCGTAGACGGACTGGCGCGATGGCCCAGTACTGGATGATTTCAAGGCGAGGCGGTGGCGCGCCGGCCCGCGCTCGAGGGTTCCCCCGCGCCTGTGTTGCGGGACTCCAACCTAGCGGCGTCCGTCCGCGATCATTCGCGTGGCGGGCCTGGCCAGTTCCGGAGGCGAGAGGGCGTCCAGCAGACGAGAGCCCCGGAGGGCGAGCTCCAGTCGCAGGCGATCCTCGGGGTCGTCCCAGGTACCGACCAGGTCCTGGATCCGCTCCACCCGATACAGAAGGGTGTGGCGGTGAACTCCGAGCGATCGCGCGGCGGCGCTCAAGCCCTCGTGGCTAAGCACCGTCTCCAAGGTTGCGCGAAGGGGAAGACTCCTCGATCGCTCCCGCTCCAGGAGCGGACCCAGGGCCGCCTCCACGAATTCCCTGAGCCCGGACAGGTCGTGGATCCAGGCCAGGTAGGGATGGAGCTTGGCGCTGTCGAACAGCTGCTCGTCGGGCATCAGGATCTGACCCACAGTCAGCGTGTCCCTGGCGGCACGTACCGCCGATGGGACCTCGGCGAGAGTTGCCGCGGTGGGCCCGTGTGCCATCTGCCAGGGAGCTCGATCAGAACCGATCGCCACCTGCAAGAGACGCTGCAAGGTCCCCATCCGTACCTGCTCGGGCACCAGCGCGACCACGCTGGATTGGTAGAGGGCCACATGGGCGCCCACGACCATCCAGGCGGTGGCGATCGTGGCCTCGGCCGAGACGTCGTCGGCCCCGACCACCACCAGTCGATAGGGGAACTCCAGGGCGGTCCCACCCTCGGCGGCCTTGACGACTGCCTCTGGGTCGGCGGTACCTCCCAGTACGTCGCTGAAGAACTGGTCGTACTGTCGATCCTGCTCGCGCCGAACCCGCTCGCGGGTCTCCAAGTAGCTGGTGCTGACCGCGACGCTGATGGCGTCGAGGTAGTCGAAGAGGGGTCCCACCGCGGTCAAGACTGACTGGGGCTCGATTTCGGGGTGGATCCGCACCACCTCGATCACGTGCTGCCAGATCACCAAGGCGGCGACTCTGTAGGCGCGCAGGATGGCGTCCAGGGGCACCCCGGTGCTCGCGAGGCGCCCTCCCATCCTCGACAGTTGCTGCAGCTCGGCGTGAGATGGCGGCCGGGACTCCGCCCAAAGGGCGAGCATGGTGCCAACTCCTTCCCTGCACGCTGCCAATACCTCGCTGCCAAAGGCGGAACCGCCGGCGAAGCCTTCGGCAACTGGGATGGTGCGTGCCATCTCGATCGCCATCCGTCGGGCAACCCGGTCGACCCGGCGCCCCAGCGACTGGATGATGATCGGGCTCACTGACGGGGTATCCGAGTACCCGCGTCGGTCCCGCTTGCTCAGTCGGTAGTTCTGAGTTTCCGAGGACATCTTGGGGTCAGAATAGTTCAGCAGAGCGGGGCTGGCCCGGTACACGACTTGTCTTCCTGGCCACTAAAGTCGCAGTCAACCGCGGGGAATGAGGCGGAGGAGTGGAGGGCCCGATGTTAGCCGCGTTCGCGACCGCGACCGGAGGTCCCAAGCCGCTGGACAATCTCGCGGTCGGTGATCGCGAGGTACCGGATCCGCCGCGCGGAGCGGTGCGCCTACGAACTCGGGCGGTCTCGCTGAACCACCACGACCTTTGGACCCTGGCCGGGGTCGGGGCGCCATCGAGCTTTCCCTGGACTCTGGGATGCGATGCGGCCGGGACGGTCGACGCCTACGGACCAGAGACCGCGGAGCGATTCCCTCCGGGAACCCCAGTGGTGGCGCACGCCGTGATCACCTGCGGTGATTGCGAGGCCTGCCTAGGCCCGGACGAGACCTCATGTCAAAGGTTTGCCATCCTCAGCGAGGGGCGCTGGGAGGGGACCTTCGCGGAGTACTGCATTGTACCGGCGGAGAATCTATTTGTCCTGCCTCATGATCTCAGTTTCGAGCAGGCCGCGTGTCTTCCTACCGCTTACTTGACAGCCTACCGCATGCTCTTCACCAAGGCCTCGGTCCGACCCGGGGACACAATTCTCATCCAGGGGGCTGGCGGAGGCTTATCGACGGCTGTCGAGCTTCTGGCGCGAGCCAGTGGCCTACGCGTGATCGTCAGCAGCCGAGACCCCGCCAAGCGCGTGGCCGCCCTGGCCCGGGGTGTAGACCAGGCGGTCGCGACCGGCAGGGAGGCGGCTAAGGAGGTGATGGCACTCACCGAAGGGGTTGGCGTCGACGCCGTGATCGAGTCGGTGGGCGCAGCCACCTGGCCCACCAGCCTGCGGGCGCTGCGGAGGGGCGGCACTGTGGTGGTGGCCGGAGCGACGTCGGGCGCCGAGCCATCCGCGGACCTCCGCCGCGTCTTCTGGCGCCAGCTGAAGATTCTGGGGTCGACCATGGGCACTCGCGCCGAATTCGCCTCTCTATTGGCCACTCTGGCAACCACCGGAGTGCGACCGTTGATCGACAGCACCTACCCGCTGGCCGAGGCCCAGCGGGCGTTCGAGCGGCTTGAGGAGGGCGAGGTGACCGGCAAGATCGTCATGGTCAGCGGTTGATCGAGACGCTCCGGCACCGCGTGAGGTCTCTACTGCCTTCTGACACCAAACGACTCGGATCGCATTCTGGCCCGAGCCACGACTGGGGCACAGCCAGGGATAGGAGTTCACCGTTATGAGTGAGTCCGGAACGGCCCGGTCCATGGAGTTCACGTTCGGCGCCGCGCTTGCGTGCACCGACGGCATATGCGGCGAGCTGAGGCGGGTGATCGTCGACCCAGATGACCGCCGGGCGACGCATCTCGTGGTTGGACCCCAGCACTGGACCGGCATGGGCCGACTGGTGCCTATGGACTTGGTCGAAACAGGGGGCGAGGAGCCCCGGCTGCGATGTTCCAAGAGCGAATTGGAGACGCTCAAAGAGGCCGACGAGGTGCAGTTTCTATCCGGTGCTGGTGGGCAGTGGGGCTTCGGATTTGGCCTGGGCGGGATGGGCGCTGGCTACGCGGGGCCCCAGGCGTTTATCTCGGACCGTGTCCCAGCCGGCGAGATCGAGATGGAGAGGGGTGATCCCGTGCGTGCGATCGACGGTGGGATCGGCAGAGTGCAAGGCCTAGTCCTCGACGCCACCAACCATCGCGTGCTCCAGATCCTCCTCGCTGAGGGGCACCTCTGGGGCCGCAAGCGGGTGTTGATCCCGATCGGCGCCGTCAGCACCGTCAAGGATGGGGTGCACCTCAACTTAACCAAGGATCAGGTGCGAGATCTGCCGCCGGTAGACAGCGCCCCGACTGATCTGGCTGGCGCCTGATCACCGCCGCTCCCCGACGCGACTCCCTGAACCTCTAGCAGCCAGGCCAAGGGTTGGACTGTTGACCCGGGCTCGGGTGTCGAGTAAGATACATAACGTGACCTTTATGAAAGGGTTCTTTATTTGAATCGCTCCGTGCCCGCAGCGGCGCCCCCGCCTCAACGCCGAGTTCTCCCCCTGGCCATTGCCGGCGTTCCCGAGGGGGATCTAGCCGCCTACTTCGAGGGACTCGCCAACCCGACCCGGCTCCGCATCGTGCAGCGGCTAGCCGAGGTGAAGGAGGCGCGGGTCTCCGACGTGGCCCTGCTCTTGGGCATAAGTCAGCCCCGCATGTCGTGGCACCTACGGCTCCTGAGGCGGGCGCGAATCGTCACCACCAAGCGGGAAGGTCGCGAGGTCTTCTGTCGCCTGGATCGTGAATCAATCCAAGCCAGCTTCTCTCGCTTCTTCCAACTGGTGGAAGGAGTGCCCGTCCCCGGCGCAGAGGGGGTTTCCGGTACCGCCGCCGAATCGGCGGAAATCATCAGTCAGCCGCTGTCCCACAGCAGGGCCGAGCGCTCGCTTCCAGAGGTAATTGGATGACCAACAAGGTTCGTGTAGCCATCATCGGAGTCGGCAACTGTGCGTCGTCCCTGGTACAGGGAGTGGAGTATTACCGCGATGCCGCCAGCGATGACTTTGTCCCGGGCTTGATGCATGTGGATCTCGGCGGGTATCACGTGCGAGACATCGAGTTCTCGGCCGCGTTCGACATCGACCGGGAGAAGGTTGGGTACGACCTGGGCGAAGCCATCTCTCGGGGTCACAACAACACCATTGTCTTTGCCAAAGTTGGCAAGTTGGGTGTACCCGTACACCGGGGAATGACCCATGATGGTCTCGGCAAATATCTCTCAGAAATCATTGAAAAGGCCCCGGGTTCGACTGCCGACATTGTCCGGATTCTCAAGGAAACAAAGACCGATGTGGTGGTCAATTATCTACCCGTAGGTTCCGAGGCGGCCACCAAGTGGTACGCCGAGCAGATCCTCGAGGCTGGTTGCGCGATGGTCAACTGTATGCCAGTCTTCATCGCCCGGGAGGACTACTGGCGCAAGCGGTTCGAGGAGCGCAACCTTCCCATCATCGGCGACGACATTAAGTCGCAGGTGGGGTCGACCATCATCCATCGCGTTTTGACCAGACTCTTTCAGGAGCGCGGTGTGCACCTGGACCACACCTACCAGCTGAACTTCGGTGGCAACACCGACTTTCTCAATATGTTGGAGCGGGAGCGACTGGTCAGCAAAAAGATCAGCAAGACCAACTCCGTGCTCTCTCAGATGCAGCATCCACTCGCGGCCGAGGACGTGCACATCGGTCCCAGCGACTACGTTCCTTGGCTAAAGGACCGAAAGTGGGCGCATATCCGGATGGAGGGCAAGGCGTTCGGGGATGTGCCGCTGACGGTGGATCTCAAGCTGGAGGTCCACGATTCCCCAAACTCCGCCGGCATCGTGATCGACGCGGTGCGCTGTTGCAAGCTCGCGCTTGACCGCGGCCTTTCGGGGACGCTGGAGGGGCCGTCGTCGTACTTCATGAAGTCGCCGCCCTACCAGGTCTCTGACGAGCGTGCTCATGAGCTCACCGAGGCATTCATCGCCGGGCGGGTGGGAGCGGCATGCATCAGTGACCCCGAGGAGGTCGTTGCGTCCAGGCAAGCTCACCAGGTCCCGGATTCGAGTGGCAACGGCGCAGTCGGCCCGACAGCTTCCGCATTGGACCCTGCCCGAGTTGGGAGCGAATCCTAGGATCGCCTCATCCCCGGTCCGCCGGGGAGGGCTCCTGGGCCGACGGGTTGACGGGGCGATGAGTTCGGTCCGCAGTGCGGAACCGGCAACGACTCGGCTCGAGCCGGGTAGCGAGCTCGACTCCCAGGCCCTCGAGTCGTCCCACCCGGAGGAGGGTCAGGGCTGGGTGGAGAGGGGCGGGCTTCTCGCGCTCGGACTCAAGATTGCGACCGTCCTGACCAAACCGATGCCGCGCCGCCTGCGCTATAGCCTGGCCGACCTGGGCGGAACCGCCGCCTATGCGCTTCTGCCCGGACGGGCCCGACGGGCCCGGGGCAACTACTCAGCCTTCGCGGACGGCAACCCAGCCGCTAGCGCCCAGCTCGCCCGCGGTGCCTTCCGAAACTACGCCCGCACCATCCTTGACTTCCTGGTGCTGGAGAAACTGCTGGAGGAGTTGAAGCAGACGGCCGGCGCTTTACCGATGGAGCCTCTGTTTCGGGTACTGGCCGACGGACAGGGGGCGATTGTGGTCACTCCCCATCTCGGAAACTGGGATCTCGGTGCAGCAGCGATCGCCACCTGCGGCTACCCGGTGCACGCCATCACTGACCCGTTCGGACCCCCCGAGGTCGATGCCATGATCCGTGCCAGTCGAGAGCGACTGGGTGTTGGAGTCATTCCCATCGGCCCCACCAGTGCCAGGGAGGCCCTCCGCGCGCTGCGTCGCAATGAGGTGCTTCTGCTGGCCTGCGACATCCACAAGGGCGGCGCTGGGGTTCCGGTCCGGTTCCTGGGCCAACAGGTGGTACTGCCTGCCGGCCCTGCCACCTTGTCCCTGCGCACCGGCGCCAGGCTGATCCCGGGCTACATGCGCCGACGGCGGGACGGATCCCACGAGTCGCGGCTGCTGGAGCCGCTGACCGAACCCGGGTCGGGGGATAGCCAGGAGCGGGTCGGCGATCTGACCCAATCGATCGCCACCGCTTTCGAGGCGATGATCCGGGCGGAGCCGTCTCAGTGGTTTGCCTTCCACTCGCTGTCGCGGACCGCCCCGGGGGCGCCCCGTTCATGAAGCTCACGGTCCGCCGCGCGGTGATCCCGCGAATCGAAGTGCGACGTCGCCGGGGATCTGAAGTGGCGCTCCCCTCCTTAACTGCGCCTGAGCCAATCCTCCCCTACGTCGGGCTGAGGGCGGCTGAGCTCGCCCTGCGCACAGTCGACCGCAAGGTTGCCTACCGACTGGCCGGTCCCCTGGCGGCGCTGCTGATCGTCTGCTGGCCTGCACACTGGCAAGGCCTGCGGGCCAATCTCCAGGTGGTCCGGCCCGACCTGGGCAGGCGGGGCATGAGAAAGCTGCTGCGTCAGAACGTGCGCAACTTCCTCAAGGCCTGGATAGACCTTCTGCAGATGTCGCATCGACCGCTGGAGAGCTGGCGGGGCCTGATAACGGTCGAGGATGGCCACTTCTTGAAGGAGGCCCAGGAAGGCGGCAAAGGGCTGATCATCGTCAGTCTCCATCTCGGAGCGTGGGAGGCGGCGATCGCCGCCCTGCAGGACCACTTCGCCTATCCCGGAGGTGGGCTGGCACTACTCGCCGAGCAGGTGCGCCCGATCCGCTGCTTCAACTGGCTGGTGCGTGCTCGCAGCCGGGTGGGATGTCAGGTCATCCCCCTCAACGTCGACGCCGTCCGACAGCGCGACCAGGAGGCGGTCAGTCGTTCTGGGGCCGCTGCGGTACGCCAGATCTACCGGATCCTCTCCAGGAATGGCGTGGTCGTGATGGCGATCGACCGTGATCTACTCGGCACCGGCGAGGCCTTGCCCTTCTGTGGGCGCCGCGCCTCGATCCCGCTGGGCGCGGTCGAGATCGCTGCCCGTACTGGCGCGACCATCCTCCCGGTGAGCCTACTGCGGCAAGCGGACGACACCTACGTTGCTCGAGGGTTCGCCCCGGTCCAGATCCCCTTGGGCGACGATGCCCACGAGAATTTCAGGCGAGGAGCACGTCAGTTGCTTCGAGTGCTCGAGCCGACACTGCGCGCCAATGCCGATCAGTGGCATGTTCTGAGCCCGCTCTTCGGGGAGCCGATGGCCGATCTGGAGCCGCTTGCCTCGGCCCCGGCGGTGACCGGAGTGGCGGGCACATGAAGGTCGGCATGGTCTCGCCCTATGACTATCGGAAACCGGGTGGCGTCGGCGAGCACGTCCGTCACCTGGCCGCAGAACTGCGCAATCGCGGCACCGAGGTAAAGATCCTCGCCCCCTCGGCGGGAAAGCACGAGCCCGCGGTAGAGGGGCTCTACCCGCTAGGACGTCCGATCCCGGTACCAGCCAACGGTTCGGTGGCGCGGATATCGCTCTCGTTTCATCTCTCCCGGCGGATCCGGGAGATTCTCGATCGGGAGCAGTTTGACGTGGTCCACTTGCATGAGCCGCTGATGCCAGCGCTGCCGGTGACCGTGCTCCGGCTCAACAGTGATGGGGTCAACGTCGGCACCTTTCACGCCTATGCCCGGCAGAACCTGGGCTACTACTACGGACGACCTCTGCTGCGCCGGCTTTTCCGTCGCCTCGACGCTTGCATTGCGGTCTCGGACCCGGCCAAGTCATTCGTCTCCCGCTACTTCCCCGCTGACTACACGGTCATCCCCAACGGCATCGACCCGGTCTGTTTCAACCCTTCGGTCCCGCCAGCTCCGGGGATCACGCGCCCACAGCGCCAGACAATCCTTTTCCTGGGGCGGCTGGAGGAGCGCAAAGGTCTCGGCACCCTGCTCGATGCCTATCAGCTGCTGCGCCAGGTGAGGGCCGACTGCCAATTGGTGGTGGTCGGAGATGGACCTCTTCGCCGCGGCTACGAGCGCCGCGTCGAGGAGGAGGCGATTCCCGATGTTCGCTTCTGCGGGTTCGTTGCCGAGGCCGAGAAGCCCGGCTACTTCACCGCCGCCGACATCTACTGCGCCCCCAACCCCGGCAAGGAGTCCTTCGGCGTCATCCTGCTCGAGGCAATGGCCTGCGGCCGCCCAGTGGTGGCGACAGCCATCGACGGGTTCCGCCAGGTGATCACAGATGGCGACCAAGGATTGCTGGTGGCGCCTGGGGACGAAGCCCAGATGGCGGAGGCTTTGGCCAGGTTGCTCGACAGCCCTGAACTGCGCCGGCAGATGGGTGCGAGAGGGCGGGTCGCCGCCGAGGGCTACGCCTGGCCGCTGATCGCCGATCGAGTTCTAGCCGTCTATGAGTCCGCGCTCAGGGCGCGGAGTATTCCCGAGGTGAATTCCGTTGTTCAGCAGACTGCTCCAAGCCTCAGTTAGAGCCGGAGCCCAACGGCTGGCGGCCGCGGCGCGACTGGCCAAGCTCAGCCCCAACGTGATAACCCTGGTGGGGCTGGGTCTGACCGTAGTGGCGGCGGTTCTGATCGCCCTCGACATGCTCCTACCAGCTGGATTGGTGCTGCTGCTGGCGGGGTCGATGGACATTCTCGACGGCGCGGTCGCCCGGGTTTCAGGACGCACCCAGCGCTACGGCGCGTTTCTCGACAGCACCGCTGACCGCTATGGCGAGGGCGCCATCTACCTGGGGCTGCTCTATCTCCTTCTGATCCGCGAGCATCAGGATCTCCAGGTCTTCCTGATCGCGGCAGCCCTCCTGGGCTCGCTCCTGGTCAGCTACGTTCGGGCCCGGGCCCAGTCGCTCGGCTTCACCTGCGACGACGGCTGGTTCGCCAGGCCCGAGCGGGTGGTGGTCACCGTCCTGGGCTTGGTGCTGGCGCAACTGACCATCATGCTCTGGATCCTGGCCATCGCCACCAATGTCACTGCGATCCAGCGGATCTATCTAGTCTGGACTCAGCACCGTGCTCAGCTGACTTCGGAGTCGGCCTCCGCAGAAAGCAGTGAAGCGAGCTCCCAGCTGCCGCCCGCCAAACCCCGCCGGGGCGCCGCGCCCAGCTAACCTGCCGGGGTGAGCCGCTCCAGGACCTGGAATTGAGCGAGCGCCCCAGTTCCCCCGCGTTGGTAGGGGTGGTGATGGGCTCATCTTCGGATTGGGAGACCTTGCGCCATGCGTCGGAAACCCTCGACCAACTGGGGGTGGCGCACGAAACCAGGGTGGTCTCGGCTCACCGCACGCCTGATCTGCTCTTCGAATACGCAGCGTCGGCTGAGATCAGGGGCGTCAGGGTGATCATCGCCGGGGCGGGTGGCGCTGCGCACCTCCCCGGGATGCTTGCCGCCAAGACCCACCTCCCGGTGCTCGGAGTGCCGGTGGAGAGCCAAGCCCTGCACGGCGTCGACTCGCTCCTCTCGATCGCCCAGATGCCGGCGGGAGTTCCGGTGGGGACGTTGGCAATAGGACGGGCCGGAGCCGTCAACGCCGCCTTGTTGGCGGCGTCGATCCTGGCGCTCGGCGATGCTTCCATCCGAGAGGCCCTGCTCCGCTATCGGGCCAAGCAGACCGACTCCGTTCTGGGCCAGCCCGACCCCCACCCCAAGCCGTCCCAGTCCTAGGTGCCGCAGCAGATCGGCTGCCTGGGAGGAGGTCAGCTCGGCCAGATGCTGGCGCTGGCTGGTGCTCCCCTAGGACTGAGATTCACCTTCCTCGAGCCGAACCCGAGTGCCGCGGCTGGACAAGTCGGCCGCCAGCTCGTCGGCTCCTACGACGATCCTCGGTTGCTGGCCCAGCTCGCCGCCAGCTCGGACCTCATCACCTTCGAGTTCGAATCCGTGCCAGAGAGTTCGGCGCAGCTGCTGACCCGGAGCTGCCCGGTCTTCCCGCCGCCGCGAGCCCTCGCGGTCGCCCAGGACCGCCTGCTGGAGAAGCAGCTCTTCAACCAGCTCGAAATCCTCAGCTCCACCTACGCTGAGGTCAGCTCGGATACCGATCTGGTCGCGGCGATCAGCCAAGTGGGAGTCCCGGCTCGCCTCAAGTCTCGGCGCCTGGGATACGACGGCCACGGGCAGGCGCTGGTGCTCGAGCCCGGCGAACTAGAGTCAGCCTGGTTCGAACTGGACCGGGTCCCGGCGATCCTGGAGCAGGTCGTGCCCTTCGAGCGCGAGCTCTCCGCGCTTAGCGTCCGCGCCCAGTCCGGTGAGGTCGGCAGTTATCCGCTGGTCGAGAATCACCACGAGGCGGGGATTCTGCGGCTGACGCTGGCTCCGGCGCCCGGAGTTACCGCACAGCTGGAGTCGCAGGCGGCGGCCATCTCGGCGGCGCTGCTGGAGCAGCTTGAGTACGTGGGCCTGCTGGCCGTCGAGCTCTTTCAGGTGGAGGGCAGGCTGTTCGCCAACGAGATCGCTCCCAGGGTCCACAACTCGGGGCACTGGACCATGGACGGGGCCCACTGCAGCCAGTTCGAGAACCACCTGAGGGCGGGTTTGGATTGGCCGCTGGGTGAGACTTCCAACACCGGCTATACGGCGATGCTCAACATCCTCGGCGAGGAGCCCGAGCCAGCCGAAGTCCTGAGCCTTCCCGATGCTCACCTCCATCTCTACGGCAAGGATCCCCGGCCGGGCCGCAAGTTGGGCCACGTCAACATCAACGGCACCGACCCGCGCCAGGTAACCGCCCAGCTCCAGGCGCTCGCTCGAGCTCTGTCGGTGACACTGCCCGACCCTGGGCAGGAGGACTCTTACTGGCCGGTATGAGCCGGAGCCGCGGTACCGCTGGGGCAGTCAGCTGCGATTGCTAAGGTGGCTTCCAAGGTGGCCAGCCGAGCTAGGGCGCAGAGGGTCGGTGAGGTGAAGCCCGCCGACCTGCGGCTGGGAGGTGTGATCGGCCATCTCCCGGCGGTGGCGGCGCTGCGGCTTCAGCTCACGACTGGGACCCTCGCCCACGCTTACTGGATCTCCGGCCCGCCCCAGGTGGGCAAGACGACCCTAGCCTTGGCAGTGGCAGCGGAGTTCCTGGAGGCACAGGGTTGGCCGGGCGGATTGCTCTCCCACCCCGACCTCTGGCTGGACGACGGCGGCTCGTCGATCAAGATCGAGCGAATCCGCGCTGGCGACCCCGACGCGGATTCGGAGGAGGGCCCCACCCTGCAGCACTTTCTCAGCCTGTCGTCGTTTGCTGGCAAAGGCAAGGTGGCCGTGATCGGCGACGCCGAACGTCTGACCCTGCCCGCTGCCAACAGCCTCCTCCGGCTCTTGGAGGAGCCGCCCGCCAACACGGTGATCTGGCTCTGCACTTCCCGACCGGAGTCGGAGCACCTTCCCGCCACCCTGCGCAGCCGCTGCCAACAGTTGCTACTGGGGTCGGTCGAGCCCGAGACCATCCGCGACTGGCTGGTGGCGGACTGCGGCGTCGATCCCGAGGTGGCCCAGGTGGCAGCCGCTATCTGTCTGGGACGCCCGGGGCTGGCACTGGCGATGGCGGGAGACAAGCATCTTCGCCAAACCGCGGTCAAGCAGCTCGAGGCCCTGTTCGCCTGTGCCGAACAGGGACCTCAAGGCTGGCTCGATCTGAGTCGGCAGCTGGCCGAGCGCGGCACTGATCGAGAAGTGGCGGTGGGGGCGGTGCGGGTCTGGGCCAGCTTCCTGCGCGACTGCTGCCTGCTGGCGCTGGACGCTCCCCTGCCCAGTCGGTGGCCCGAACATCGCGACCGGGCGGCGGCCTGGGTGGACCGGTTCGGGGCCGCCGGCTGCTCCAGGCGTTACGATCTGGCCCTCGACGCACTCTCGCGGCTCGACGAGATGTCGACCCCGCGGCTGGTCCTGGACCGGTTCCTGCTTCTCACCTTCGGAGACGAGTCCGAGGAACCCCCGGGGCGCGTTCGGCAGGCGGTCGTCAGCGGAAGCGATCAGAGGTGATTCGATGCCCTTAGCGGTGGGGGTTAAGTTCCGCCGCCACGGACCCTTGAACTACTACGCCCCCGGGGACGAGGAGTTGGTGCCGGGCACCCAGGTCGTGGCGGAGACGGCCCGTGGGGAGGAAATCGGCGAGGTGGTCATGGAGGCCACCGATATGGATCGGCGCATGGTCCCCGACCCCCTGCCCCCGGTCTTGCGGCGCGCCCTGCCGCAGGACTTGGCGCGCCGGGCCGAGCTGGATGGCCGTGTCCCCGAGGTGATCCGGATGGCTCGGGATCTGGTCCAAGAACGCGACCTTCCGATCAAGGTGGCCCGGGCTGAGATCAGCTTCGACGCCTCGCGAATCCTCTTCGATTTCACCGCGGAGCGCCAGACCGACTATCAGGACATGGCCAAGGAGCTCGCCACACGGCTCCGCTGTCGGGTCGAGCTCCGCCAGGTTGGGGCCCGCGACGAGGCTAAGGAGAAGGACGGCTACGGCCCCTGCGGGCGCCGCCTCTGCTGCTCCTCCTGGCTCAAGGAGTTCGTGCCCGTGACCATCAAGATGGCCAAGGAGCAGGGGCTGCCCCTCAATCCCACCCGTCTCAACGGGATGTGCGGGAAGCTCAAGTGCTGCCTCCAATACGAGAACGAGCAGTACGTCGATCTCAAGCGCCGGCTCCCCCTCCCCGGTAGCAGCCTCGATGTTGAGGGCCAGCCAGCCACGGTGACCGAGATCAGCGTGGTCCGTGAGCAGGTGCTGGTGACTATGACCGACTCCGGGAC
>JBAUWA010000070.1:0-2558 GCA_049583555.1 Candidatus Dormiibacterota bacterium
ACCAGGTGGTCGCGACCGGTGAGGTGCGGCTCGGGGTGGCCCCGGCGGTGATCTCGGCGGTAGTCCTGCCCAAGATCGGAAGAACTGCCGCGGCCCGTCTGTTCTTAACCGGGGAGGCGATCGGGGCGCGCGAGGCCCAGACCATCGGGCTCGTGTCCGAGGTGGTTCTCGAGTCCGATCTAGAGTCCGCGGTGGCGCGGGTGGTGGGCGCGCTACTTCAGGCCCACCCCCATGCCCTCGCCGCCACCAAGCGGATCCTCCGGGATGTGCCGGCGATGTCTCGGGACGAAGCGTTCTCAGCGATGGCCGGGATCTCCGCCCGACTCTTCGCGAGCGCCGAGGCTGCCGAGGGCATGGACGCGTTTCTCGAGCGACGCCCGCCTGACTGGAGCCCGCCAGCAGATCCAACCTAGCCGGAGCGGCTTAGCTGGGCCGGCCCCCGTTGACGTAGATCACCTGGCCGCTGACGTACGAGGCGTCGGCCGAGCACAGAAAGGCGATCACCGCGGCGATGTCCTCAGGTTGCCCCAGGCGCCCCAGTGGAACCCGAGCCGCCGCTTCGCGCTGAAAGTCCTCGAGCGGCATGTGCAGCCGCTCAGCCACCGCCCGGGTCATGGCGGTATCTACGAACCCCGGCGCCACCGAGTTGACGTTTATCTGAAACGGCCCCAGCTCCAGTGCCAGGGTCCGAGTCAGCCCCTGCAGCCCAGCCTTGGCGGTCGAGTAGTTGGCTTGACCACGATTGCCCAGAGCCGAGGTTGAGGACAGGAAGACCATCTTCCCGAAGCGCCTCGAAACCATGTTGCGGGCCACCGCTCGAGCACACAGAAATGCACCCCGAGTGTGGACCTGAATCACCTCGTCCCACTCGGCGAGGCTCATCTTGTGGAGCAGATTGTCTCGGGTAACCCCGGCATTGCTGACCAGGACGTCGACCCGTCCGAATCGACCCAGAGCGGCCTCGGCGAGGGCCTCCACACTGGCCTCGTCCTGAACGTCACAGCGCACCGCCAGGGCCTGGCCGTCGGCGGCAGTAATCCTCGCCACGACTGCATCCGCGGCCTCTCGGTTGAGGTCCGCCACCACCACCTTGGCGCCTTCCTCGGCGAATCGGCGCACGGTTGCCTCGCCGATTCCCTGGCCACCTCCTGTAACCAGCGCCACCTGGTCCCGGAAACGATTCACGCGGAGCACCTCCTAACTTCCCCTGCTCGGGCGCGATCGGTCTGCTACCTACACTAACCGACACTAACCGAGCTCTAGAGGCTTTCAGCCAGAGCTCAGGAAGGCTTAGCGCGAATTCCGGCCCCAGGACTTCGGTCCCCTCGTGAAGCCGTCACCCCAGTGCGACCCCACCGAGATCGGAATCGCTGCGAACTTTTGATACCGTCAGGGCCTTGAACTCTCTTTTGGAACGCCGACGCCCATCACTCAGCGAGGCTCAGGACTTCCTCCGCGACCATGGCCGACGGTTCCCGACGTTCCTACTAGTGGGCGGGTTCGGCCTGGTGACAACCTTTGTCGGCACAGTGATCCTCTACCACCATGTGCACCTGTTCCTGTGGCTAGCCTCTGGCATCTCGATTCAACTAGCGATCCTTGTCACCTTCACCCTCAACTCCCTCATTACCTGGAGAGATCGCCGCGGTGGTAGGCGGCGCCGGCGCTTTTTTGTCTTCGAAGGGGTGAGCCTGGTTGGTCTGTTGATCAATGAAGCCGTGCTCCTAACTTGCGTCTCCCAATTCCACATGTATTACCTAGTGGCGTTGGTGTTCGGTAGCGCCGTCGCGGCAGTCTGGAACTACTTGGCGAACCACAACCTGACCTTCGCCCACAACGCTCTCGCCGGCTGACCCGACGGTCGAATACAAACTCAACTGGTTGGGATAGTCCTGGGCGCTCACGGCCACAGGCCAGCTCGGCCGGGGCCATCGCTCCCGTTAGCGGCGGCCGCCTACTCTGGAGGTGACCCGCGGGAGCTCCCACGTGTAGCCCAACAAAGCCATACCCACCTCGCGCCTATCGGCGCTGTGTACCCGAAATGGGCGCACCTTCTCCACCCGCTTGTACTGCTCGCCGCTAGCAATGCTGGCAATGACCACGTTGAGCCGGTATATCCCTTCTAGGAAAGGCACGCCGGGCAAAGCCAGCTGTACCCGTCCCTCTTTGGGCAGCGAGGTGTCACCGGTTTCCAAATCATCAGTCGGAACGGTGAGGATCGGTACGCCATCCCCCCGCAGAAACGTGACGCTGAACCGCACTCCCTTGAGCGGATTGGGCGCCCTGTATCCCACTGAAAGCGTCAGCGGATCGCCGGTGTTGAACACGGTGGTGGGACCGTCCGGACCGGCCAGATCAACTGAAGTGATGCAGATCCCCATCCTCCCGGGTGAGGTGTCCAGCTCATCTCGGGTGGTCAGCTGTAGCTCCGCTTCTTCCCGACGATTGACCTCCGCCAGATAGGCGGCTAGAACGGTGTCCACCCCACCGATCTGGCGCGGGAGCCCACGATCTATCCATAGGCAACGGTCACACACCGCACGCACTGACTCCAGGGC
>JBAUWA010000071.1:0-18158 GCA_049583555.1 Candidatus Dormiibacterota bacterium
GTGTTGGCGGAGGCCCGGCGGCTGATCGAGGCCATTGGTTGACCACCATCGCCCCCGATCGCAGCCGGGGTCGAATGCGGAGTGAGCAGCCAACGGTCACTGGGCTGCTCAATCTGGCCAAGCCTGGGGGAATGACCTCTTTCGCCGCGATCAAGGTGGCTCGCCGGGCTTTGGACGAGCGCCATATCGGACATGCCGGGACCCTGGACCCAGCCGCCTCAGGAGTCTTACCTCTCTGCGTCGGCCGCGCCACCCGATTGGTCGAGTACATCCTGCGTCAGCCCAAGACCTACCATGCTCGCCTTCGCCTCGGCGCGGTCAGCGATACCGGCGACCTCGAGGGCCAGGTTCGGAGATCGGGGTCAGCCGCTCACCTGACCGAGACCGATGTGGCAGCCGCGCTAGAGCAGTTCGTTGGCATCGTGCAACAGGTGCCCCCAATGCATTCGGCGGTGCGCCATCACGGCCGCCACCTTTATGAGCTGGCCAGGCAGGGTCTGATCGTCGAGCGCCAGGCTCGTCCCGCCGAGATTCGCAGCATTAGCCTGCGCTCATACGTACCGGGCGAGGTGGCTGAGGCCGAGGTGGAGGTGGTCTGCGGCCGGGGTACCTACCTGCGCGTGCTGGCTACCGATCTAGGAGAGCGGCTCGGGGTGGGTGGGGTTCTGGCCTGGCTGGAGCGCACGGAGTACGGCCCCTTCAAGATCTCTGACTCGATCAGCCTCGAAGATCTCATGGCCTCATCGGATCCGCGGAGCTATCTCCTGCCACCCGAGCTGGCGCTGGAGATGGTTCCCCGGATCGAGCTGCTGCCGGCGGGAGCCTTGGCGGTACAGCGCGGCCAGTCGGTCTGGGTCCAGCGGGCGCCTGAGGCGCCGGTCGATGCGAGCGCTCAAAGCTTGGAGGTGAGGGCCCACGGTCCCGACGGTCGGCTGGTGGCGTTGGGGGAGGTGACGGGCCTTCGTTTCAGGCCTACCAAGGTCCTGCTTCCCATCAGTGGCTGAGGTAGCCAGCCTCAAGGCCGAGTTCGGACTGGGCCACCAGCCCAATCACGCCCCTCCGCTAGCGAGCTGCCTGGTGTTGGGAAACTTCGACGGAGTTCATCTGGGACACCAGGCAATTCTGTCGGCAGCCAGTGACGCGGCCAGTCGCCTCGGGGTCCCGCTTGTCGCCATCACTTTCCAACCCCATCCGCGCACCGTCCTCGATCCCGAGCTGGGGCTTGGTCTCCTCACCACCTTCGAGTTGCGGCGGCGGCTGTTGGCAGAGCACGGCGTCGATCAGCTATGGGTAATACCGTTCGACGCGGAGATTCTCCGCATGAGCCCGAGCGAGTTCATGGAGCGCATCGTCAACCGGCTGGCGATCAAGGTGATGGTCGCCGGGCCCAGCTTCTCCATCGGTAAGGGCACGGAGGGAAAACTCGACTTCCTCCAGGACTACTCCGGCCGGGTGGGCTTCGGCGTGACTGTCGTCGAGGCGGTCAGCTGGAGGGGAGCCGAGGTGAGCAGCTCGGCCATCCGCAATCAGTTGGCGGCTGCATCGATGGCAGCCGTGCGCGAGATGCTGGGTCGGCCATTCCAGGTGCTTGGAGAGGTGATCCACGGCCACGGGTTGGGCCGGAAGCTGGGTTTCCCGACCGCCAACATCAAGTTCTCAACGGCGCAGGCACTGCCACCGGACGGTGTCTATGTGATGAAGCTGACCGCTAAGGACGGTGTCACGCTCGGAGCGGTAGGGAGCATCGGCAACCGTCCCCAATTTGGGGGTACAGAGCGCCAGCTGGAAGTCCACTGTCTACAGGATCCAGGCGAGATCTATGGACAAACAGCCCTGGTCTCGGTGCTCGAGAGGCTGCGCCCTCAGGAAACATTCCCTGGCGACCACGCGCTGACCGAACAGATGGTTAAGGATGCCAAGGCCGCAGCCGCTTATTTGGCTAGCCAGCCCGGCTGAAGGGTCGAACGAGATAGAGCTGGCGAGCCTATCGTCGCAGCGCAATCAAAAATCCGGGTCGTCGAAGCGGGCTAGCGCTTGCCGCCAGCCATCGACGAGTTGCTAATCAGGACCGCGACCCCTCCGACGACGATGGCCGCCAGCAGTGCGATGACAAACGAACCGTACTTCCCCGCAGTGGAACCACTTCCCAACACACCGCGGGAAATGAAGCCTGCCGCCAGAGAACCAACCAGCGCTCCAATCACCCGGATGATCGCGCCCATCGCCCGGGACTTACGGATTAATAAGGCACCGACGACTAGTCCGATGACGATAAATCCGATTGCGTGTTCCATCTCCTAACCTCCCTCTTTAGGTGGATCCGTCGACGGGTCCGCCGCTCCAAGACGCTGCTGATCAGCCGGCTTGGCCAGCACCTCCTGGCGCAGATGTGCGAGTTGCGCTTCCACGGCGGCGTCCGTCGCACCTGCCTGTAGTTGCCGGTCGATATCGTCTCCCCCAGAGCTGCCAATAGCGTCGAGCGTTCCTGACGAGACCAGCTGGTCGATCGCTGCAGCCCGAGCCTGCATCTGCGAGGTCTTGTCCTGAGCACGCTCGAGCATCAGGTTGACGTCGGTCATCTGATCCGAGATCCCGGTCACTGCCTCACCGATGCGAGCTGAAGCCTGGGCGGCCGAGTACTGGGCCTTGAGGGTGTCGCGCTGGGTTCGGAAGGCCTCGACCCGAGCCTGGAGCTGCTGCGAGGTGATCTGAAGCTTCTGCTCCTGATCCTTGAGCTGCTGGACCTGCTGGTCCAGCGACTGGAGCTGGGTGTCGGCGGCGTGGGAGCGGGTGAGGGCCAGCCTGGCTAGGTCGTCGCGGCCCTGCTGAACCGCCAACTTGGCCTGGCCCTGGAGCTTCTCCTGGTTCTGTCGCAGCTGGGCTGCCTGGAGTTCCAACCGCTTTTCCGAGGTGACGACTTCGGCCACTCCGCGACGAACCTGCTGCAGCGCCTCCAGTTGCTTCTGGTAGGAGAGGTCCAGCGCCTCGACCGGGTTCTCGGCACGGTCGAGGAGATGGGTGATCTTCTGCTGGGCCAGATTGACGGTGCGGCGACCTACCGAGGTCCGCGAGGCGAGGAATAGCACTACCACGCCGATGACAACATCCAGGCCGAGAAACATCGGTTCGAAATACTCCTTCGAGCTTGGCCGCCCACCACGGACGTCGTGGTCATGTTAGCGCCAGCCCCGCGGACCTTCCCCGGGTCGCAACTTGCGCCGAGGGAGAAAGGATTCGTCCTGCCGACCACATGGTGGTCGCCCTTGGGCCTAGCTGCGTAAGATGTTCATCTCGCGCGAGCAGCCGCCCCCTGTTTGCCGTCCCTAGCAGCGGTCCGCAATCGTCGCCGGACCTCACTGAGAGAACCTAGCTTTGCGCCCCCTTCTTGCCGTCGATCCGGGTAAGCCTGATCTCCGATCACCCGACCACTTCCTGTGGTGGCTGGCGCGCACCCAGAGACAGAACCTCATCACCGCTGCCTGCTACGGCGTTCTTTGGATGGGCTGCCTGGCTTCAATCCCGATTGTGCTGGGCGACGCGGTGGAAGCAGCCGCTCAGCGCCGGCCTACCGAGGTGCTGGCCTGGAGCGGGGTAATCCTAATCCTCGGACTCTTCGCCGCCTTCTTCGGGATCATGAGGCACCGGCGGGCGGTCACCAACTATCTCCGAGCCGCCACTCGCACCCAGCAGCTAATCATCCGCTGCGCCGCCAGGCTCGGCGGGGAGCTGGCCAGCCAGGTGGCAGCTGGTGAGGTTGCCAGCCTCAGCGCCACTGATGTCGACAGGATCGGCTTCACCTTTGACATGACAGGCATCTTCGCCGGGGCCGCGTTCACGTACCTGGGGGTGACCGCGGTCATGTTCGTCCTGGCACCCGCCTTCGGGCTGGTGGCGCTAGTCGGCGGTCCGCTGACCCTGGCTTCGTTGATAGCTTGCTTGCGACCCCTGGCCCGCCGCCAGCAGGCCCAGCGGGAGGCGATCTCGGCGGCGTCCGACCAGGCGGTTGACGTGGTCGTGGGTCTTAGGGCGCTGCGAGGGCTGGGAGGAGAAGCGATGTTCGCTTCGAGGTTCGCGCTGGCTGCCGGACGGGTGAGGGCCACCATGAGTCGCACCGCCCAGATGGTTGCGGTGCTCACCGCCTTGGAGGCTCTGGTGCCGGGGGGCTTTCTGGTGGCGGTCACCTGGATCGGCGCGAGGATGGCGGAGGCAGGCCAGGTTGGCCCGGGTGAGCTGGTCACGGTCTACGCCTTTGCGGCGTTCATGCTCCTGCCTTTGAGCATCTTCGGACAAGCTGCGCAGAGCTGGAGCGCCGGCAGGGTGGCTGCCCGGCGGGTGTTGACCGTGCTGGAGCGGGAGCGCGAGCTGGTGCCGGTCGGCGGCCTCGGGGCGATGCCCGGGCCCACGTCCCCACCCGAGCTGGCTGAGGGAGCGCTGGAGGACTCTCAGAGCGGAGTCCGAATTGAGCCCGGCCGCCTGGTGGCGATCACCAGTAGCGATCCGGACGAGCTCACCGAGCTGGCCGACCGGTTGGGCCGCTACTCCGATCCGCCCCCAGGCCAAACGGTCACGCTCGGAGCGTGGTCGCTGAGCGCCCTGCCGGTAGAACTCGTGCGCGAGACGATCCTGGTCGTTGATAGGGAGTCGGCGCTGTTGGCCGGCACAGTGCGCGACAACCTCGATCCACCGATCCCCGATTCGCGCCAGGCCCGGCCCAGCTTGTCCGAGGCCGTCCATGCTGCCCGGGCGGATGAGATCGTCTCCGACCTCCCGGAAGGGCTCGAGCAAGTTCTGCCAGAGCGCGGCCGGTCGGTGTCGGGCGGGCAGCGCCAGCGATTGGTGATGGCCCGGGCGCTGAGAAGTGGGGCGCCGATTCTGGTGCTGGAGGAGCCGTCCAGCGCGGTTGACAGTCAGACCGAAGCGATGATGGTCACCAACCTCAAGGAACTGCGGTCAGGCCAGACCACGGTTGTGATGACCACCAGCCCGCTCCTCATGGAGTCAGCGGACCAAGTCCTGGTCCTTGAAGACGGGGGGGTGGTCGCCTCCGGGAGTCATGACGAATTGCTGGCGGGTGACCCACGCTACCGGTCGCTGCTCGAGCGGGAGCTCGCCTGATGACTGAGGACGGCTCGCCGCAGCTACTCCCCACCGCCTCCGGCCGACAGGTGATGAGGGCGGTGCGTCGGCTCATGGCCAGGGAGCGGCCCGCCACCGTCGTCCTGCTGCTGCTGCAAGCTCTGGCGACCCTGGCTGGACTGGTCGGGCCTTGGGCGTTGGGGGTGGTAGTTCAAGCCGCCACCGAGCATGACGTGGCGCGTGTGTTAGGCCCGGTCCTAGCGGTCTTCTTGGCGTCAGTGATTGTGCGAACCGTGCTCACTTGGTGGGCCGGCCGGCGCGGCGGCCTTCTGGGTGCCCGGGTCCTGACCCGGCTGCGGGAGCAGTTTCTCGGCGATGTCTTGGAGCTGCCACTAGGAGTGGTTGAGCGGGCTGGGACGGGCGACCTGATCACCCGCGCGACCTCTGACGTCGACGGCCTGGCCCAGACCGTGCAGCGTGCCCTGCCGGAGATAGTGATCGCGGCCGTGACGCTGCTGCTAACCGTGGGTGCTCTGATCTGGACGGCGCCGGTACTTGCTCTGTCCCTGCTGCCGGCAGGAGCCATCCTGGCATGGGCAACCCGCTGGTATCTCCACCGCGCTCCGTCCGCATATTTGCGCGAGAGGGCCAGCCAGGGACGGGTCAACGGGCTGATCCAGGAGTCGGTGGAGGCGGGGCGGACCATCGAAGCGCTCCGCCTGGGAGGACACCGGGTCGAAGCCGTCGACGCCGCCATTGAAGATTGGATCGGAGCAGAGAAGGCAACCCTACGGCTGCGCACGGTGTATTTCCCGGTGAGCGAGGCCACCTACTTGGTTCCGCTGGTCCTGTGTGTCGCCATCGGCGGGGTGCTGCATGCCGACGGGTTGCTCGGCCTCGGTGCCCTGACGGCCGCCTCCCTCTACACCCAGCAGTTGATCGAACCTGTGGATGTCATCCTCAGCTGGCTGGACCAGCTTCAGCTTGGAGGCGCTTCCTTGTCTCGCCTGATCGGAGTTGGCCAGGTGGAGCGGCAGCCCGACACCGAGGCAGAGCCGCAGGGCCGGCAGCTAGACGCTTCTTCGGTTAGGTTCGCCTATCGTCCCGAGCACGACGTTCTCCACGGGATGAACCTCCGACCTGTTCCCGGTAGCAGGGTCGCGGTAGTAGGACCCAGCGGCTCGGGCAAGAGCACGCTGGCACTGCTCCTAGCCGGGGTCTACATCCCCAGGCGGGGACGTGTCACGGTCGGGGGAGTCGATGTCCATCGCCTTGCTTCGAGGAACGCTCGATCTCAGGTGGTGCTGCTAACCCAGGAGCACCACGTGTTCAGCGGCACATTGCGGGAGAACCTGAGGCTGGCGGCCGCGGAAGCCGCCGACAGTGAGCTGGAGAGCGCCCTCCGTGCCGTCGGTGCGGGATCCTGGTTGGCCGAGATGCCGGGAGGCCTCGACGCCCCAATCGGCTCCGGCGGCACCCGTCTTAGCCCTGGCCAAGCTCAACAGCTGGCCCTCGCGCGCCTGGTGCTAGCGGACCCCCACACCCTGGTCCTTGACGAGGCGACTTCGCTCCTCAACCCGAGAGCGGCCCGCCAACTGGAGAGATCACTGGGCCGAGTCCTGGAGGGACGAACGGTGGTGACGGTCTCCCACCGTCTCCACACCGCGGTGGATGCAGACCTCGTGGTGGTGGTGGCCGGTGGCCAGGCTGTCGAGTCCGGGACTCACGAGGAGTTGCTCCGAAGTGGTGGAGCCTACGCCGCCTCCTGGCGCTCTTACCAGGGCGTCACACCAGGTCTGAGCTAACCGGTCTCTGACCGGTTCCCGGTCAGAGACGGAGCGCCGAACGGCGTGATCCGGCCAGAAACGGGTATATAGGTTGTGTATGCATAGGAAGCTCGGCGCTGATTTCGGTCTAACAGCCCGGATGTTTCTGGCCCTGTTCCTGCTCGGGGTGGTCTACCTGGCATTTGTAGGGGTACTGCTGCTCCTGCACGTGTCAATCGCCCTGATCGTCATCGTGGTCGCGGTCCTGCTGGTGGCACAGTTCTTTTATTCGGACAAGCTGGTGCTGAACAGCCTTCATGCCCACCTGGTCACGGCCCAGCAGCAGCCGGAGCTCTTCGACATCGTCGGCAGGCTCTGCCAGATAACCGACATGCCGATGCCCCAGGTGGCGGTGATCCCGTCGCCGGTTCCCAACGCCCTGGCAACGGGACGGAATCCCAAGCACGCGGTGGTATGTGTGACCACTGGGATCCTGAACCAGCTCGAACCCAAGGAGCTGGAGGCGGTTCTGGCCCACGAGCTGAGCCACGTCATCCACAAGGACGTGAAGGTGATGGCCATGGCCAGCTTCTTCGCCACCGTGGCCGCCTTGCTGGTGCAGTCGGGGATGTGGTTCGGAATGTTCGGCGGCTTCGGCATGGGTGGCGGTTACGGCGGCGGCCGCGGCGGCCGCGGTGGCGGCGCCAGCGAGGGCCAAGGGATGATCCTGATCATCCTGGTCGCGGCGGTGGTCTGGGCGATCAGCTTTGTTCTGATCCGCGCCCTCTCCCGCTATCGCGAGTACGCCGCCGACCGGGGCTCGGCGATCATCACCCGCGAGCCAGCTCAGCTGGCTTCGGCACTGCAGAAGATCAGCGGCTCAATGAACCGGATCCCCACCCGGGACCTGCGCCAGGTGCAAACCGCCAACGCCCTGATGATCTTTCCGGCGGTGCACATGGGCAAGGGCAGCCTGGCCGAGATGTTCTCGACCCATCCCTCCTTGGACCATCGTCTTGCCAAGCTCCGGGAGCTGGAGGCGGAGCTCTCTCGTTAGAGTGAGTCGGAGATGGGTTTCCTCGACTCCTTAGTGGGACGGACACGGCTACCCAAGCCGAACGAGGACAAGGTCTTCGCCATGAGCACGGCGCTGATCACACTCCAGGTGTCGGCGTCTCTCGAGTCGACCGGCAAAGTGGGCGTCGTCTTCAAAGCGCTGCCGGCGGGCCGGTTCGACCAGCTGATGAAGGACACCGTGGGGATGCTCCAGGTTCAGGACACCACCGCACCCGACGATGCCCTCAAGGTCGAGGAGATCAAGGACAACCTCGGGTTCGAGTGGATGGTGGTGACCGGCCCTGACTTCGAGGCGCTGATCGCCGCCCTGCACGGAGTGGCTCAGGGGCTTATCGATGAGGGACTCGGGGACTGCCTCCTCGCCTCGGTATTCCCATTCAAGCAGGATCAGGTCAAGGTCTACTTCATCTACGGCTACAAGCAGGGAACCTTCTATCCCTTCGTCCCCAGCGGCGACCACCAACGCGACAACGCCGAGGAGATGCGGCTGGCGGCGATCGTCAAGGAGGACCTGCCGGTCGAACCGAACCTCAGCTCCTGGTTTCCCCTCTGGGGGGTGCCGGTCTAGCCGAAGGCGATTAGGCTCCGGCCTGAGCGCCCGCCTCGACCACGTTGCCGCCGTCGGAGAGCAGCTTGGTGGCCTCGTCCAGAGTCATGTCCTCGGAAGGCAGGACCACGTCTGAGGAGACCAAGGAGTCGGCTGGCAGCTTGCTGCCGTGGGAGCGCACGAAATTGAGGAGGTCGCTGAGGGCCTGGGCGTAGCCGGCCTGGTCCTGGCTCTCGATGGCCTTGCTGAGGACCTCGTCCAAGGGCTCCAGCTGCGGCCGCTCGGCGATGTTGAGGCGGTACTGGTCCTCGCCGGATATGCGAACCACGATGTTCTGATCATCGGGCGTATCGCTGGTGGGGGGGCTGGCGGGGACAGGTGGGGCAGGGGAGGGGGCGGCCGAGATCCGGGGCGCGGTGTCGGTGGTGCCCAGCATCTCCTGCTTCATGGCAGCGAGTTGAGCGTCGACCTGGGAGTCGGTCAGCTGGCCCTGCAGCTGGCGGTCGATGTCGTCGCCCGAGGTTACCCCGATCTGGTCCAAAGTTCCGCTGTCGACCAAGGAGTCGATCGCGGCGGAGCGGGCCTGCATCTGCTGGGTCTTGTCCTGGGCGCGCTCCACCATCAGGTTGACGTCGGTCATCTGCTCGGATAGACCGGTGACCGCCTCTCCCACCTGGGTCGAGGCCTTGGCCGCTGAGTACTGGGCCTTGATGGTCTCCCGCTGGGTGCGGAAGGACTCGACCTTGGCCTGGAGCTTCTGGGCTGTCAGCTCCAGCTTTTGCTCCTGGTCCTTCAGCTGCTGGATCTGCTGCTGCATCCCGTCTGCCTGGGCCTGGGCCTGCTGGGCCCTGGTCAGGGCCAGCCGGGCCAGGTCTTCCCGGCCCTGCTGCAAGGCCAGCTTGGCCTGGGTCTGGGACTTCTGCTGAGTCTGCTGGAGCTGGTCCGCCTGCATCTCGAGCCGCTTCTCCGAGGTCAGCACCTCGGCGACGCTCTTGCGGACTTGCTGCAGCGACTCCAGCTGCTTTTGATAGGAGAGGTCGAGGGCATCGACTGGGTCCTCCGCCCGGTCCAGGACCTTGTTGGCCTTCTGCTGGAACAGGTCGGACATCCGACGCATGATGCTCATTGCCATCTCCTTCTCCGCCCCTGGGCGGTCCATCGCTTACCCAGTGGTGATCTTACTTCTTGGGGCCGCAACACCTGGGCGCTCCCTCACTGTCGGGGGGCGCCAGCCTCCTAGCCCAGCCGCCTGCCCTTGGTCCCCGGGCGGTCCGGGCAGATGAGGATCACGTCTCCGGGGTCGTCGGATGCGAGCAGGCCCAGCACTAGGACCTCACTCGGGAATCCGGCGATGCGGCGGGGCGGGAAGTTGACCACTCCCAGGACATCCCGCCCCACCAGCGCCTCCGGCTGGTAGTGCAGGGTCAGCTGGGCGCTGGAGTGACGGATACCGACGTCGGGCCCGAAGTCGATCGTTAGCTTGATCGAGGGCTTCCGGGCCTCCGGGAAGCGTTTCGCCTCGATTACGACGCCGGACCGTATGTCGAGTTTCTCGAAGGTGGAGAAGTCGACCTCAGGTCGCAAACCAGGTGCCTCGTCTGCCAAACCAGCCTCCTTTGGGCACAACTCAATAACGACTTCAAGACCATCCCCGAGCCAATTGCTAGCCATCGGTATACTCCGGCGCGGGCGGGTACCGAAGTGGTTAAACGGGGCTGACTGTAGATCAGCTGGCTTTACGCCTACGGGGGTTCGAATCCCTCTCCGCCCACAAGTGTCATGTCTCAGGACATCGTGGACACATGTCTCACGTCATCGTGGACAACTCTAGGGCGCCCGGAGGGGGTGCCCAGGGGTTGGTAATCGCGATTGGTTCGCGCAGAAGGGATCCGTCCTCGCGGATCACCCGCAAGTGCTTTTGGTCGACCAGCAGGCTGACGGGCCCACTGGCATGGCCCTCCCGGGAAGATGGGGCGAAGGCGCTCCGATACCGAAGGGTGCCGCGGCCCTGGTTGTCCACGCGGTCGTGGCGGACGCGGTATTGGACAGCTGCAGCTGGTCCTTCGGGGCGAGCCTTCGATGCGAGCGTGGAAGCCGGTCAGCGGATTTTGGCCGTCCAGGGCGCGGTGAGGTGGATGGTAGTTGTAATACGCACGGAAAGTGTCGAGCTGAAGCTGGAGGACCGCCAAGGTTGGCGCCAACGGTTGCGTGGCCAGGAATCGCTTTAGCGTCTGGTGAAATCGCTCGAGCTTGCCGCAGGTTTGGGGTGGTACGGAGTGGAGGGTTTGAAGATGATTCAAAGACGTTCCAGCTCGGTCTCGAGCAGGACCTTGCAACCGCGAGACTTGCTGAAATCACGCACATCTCCCCCCACTCTGGTGTCTCAGGACGTCGTGGAGACCGAGGAGGGCGGTGGGCGATGCCCGTGGGGCAGCTACCGGCGGCCAGACGGGCTCTGGGCTGCCCAGATGGTCGTAGAAGCCTCGGAGCCCGGCTCGGTGGTAAGCGCTGAGGCCACGGTGGGAGCGGCTTCCGGTAGCGGAAGCCCTCTGCTCGTGGTGGCAGCCCCTGGGCTGGCTACCGGCGCGGACTGTGCTTGAGCCGGCGCGGTCACTCCACCCGTCGACGGCCGAGCCCGAACTCGGGCTGCACCCGAACTCCCTTGCCAGGGGAGAACATGCGCGTAGGGGAGTTGGGGGCGGCGGCGCAGCCGGGTCACGATGCAAAAAAAGGTTACGAAGATGAGGATGATCAGCCAGGTGAGCAGAAGTGGGTGAAAGATCAGATAACCCACGACCGTGGGACTTGTCCGGCGCTCCCAAGCGGTCAGGTTGGTGCCCACGAACGTAGGAGACTTAGTCCCGTAGGTCACTTGGACCGGTTCGAACCCTCTGCCGGCGATAACGTTCCCACTACCCGCGGAGCCCGGCGACGTCCCCCTCACCGAGATCCCAAACACGCTGAGGGCTGACAAGCGGTTGTCCAGCAGATGTGTCGACGGCGAGCTGAGGATCATGACTCCAATGTCGCTATGGGTGAGGGTGTTTTCGGAGACTGTGGTTGAGGTCACCCCGGGGCCGATCGAGAGGGCGATGTTTTTCCCGCAGCGCACGTCGTTGCCGACCAATGAAGTGCCAGTTGCCCCGAGGCGGATGGCGATGGCGGTGGTTTTGCCGCAAACGAGGTTCTTACTGAGAACAGTGCCCAACCCGCCCTCCAGGAGGATCCCCGATCCTCCATTGCCTCGCGCCTCGCTGGCGGTCAGCACCAGGCCGGATGAAGGAAGCGTGGAGCCGCCGGAAGGAGAAGCTCCGTTGACCAGCGGCTGGGCATTGAGAAGGAACCCGTTGCGGGCGTTGTGGAGCGCGACATCGCCGGTGAGGACGTCGTGGTTGCCCCGACTGATCACGAAGCCGTTGGCACCATTTCGGACCGCGGCGGATGCGGTCACGGTGGAGTTGTCAGTGTCGCGGTGGAGCCGGAGGCCGTCGACCTGGTTGCCCTCAAAGAGGTCATCGGAGAACTGCACGTCCTCGGCTCCCTCCACGAAGGCACCGTAGGTATCCCCTATGAACCGTGAATTGGTCGCCCCCCCGGTCGCGGGCCGGTAATCGGTGCCCGTCCAGGAGACGCCTCCTGTTACCCCGCTCCAGAAGCCCAGCGAGGAGGTGTGGACGTACGCCAAGGCAAGGTCGCCACCGACAGCTCTCAGGTAGGGACGACCGAGGTTGGGGTTGGTGGCGGGACCGTTGTTCCACCCGGTAATCGTGATCGGGGCCTTGGCGCTCCCCGTGATAGTGATGGTTCCCTCCCAGGTCACAATGGAGGTGAAGGCGCTGGGAGAGGTGTTCATTAGCAAGGTCCCGACGCTGTCCCCGCTGATGTTGAGGGTCGCCGACGGGGCCACGAACACGCTGTCCAAGAGCATGTAGGTGCCGGGCTTATCCCAGGGAATGGCGGCCCCTGTGCTGAGCAAGTCGGCGAAGTCGTAGGGCGTCGGCCGCCCGGGCAGCACCAAGGTGGCGACCGAACCGGGAAAGTTCACAACTCCAGGTACAGTCATGTGCACCGAGCTCTCGAGCGTGACCCTCAGTCGGTTGGATTCATTGCTCACCAGAGTCGGTAGAAAGTTGCCGTCACCCGTGGGAGGCTTGGCGGCTGGACCGTCCACTCGAATCGGTTGCGCCACCGCCGGCAGTGTCACCGCTCCCAGTTCCGGCGGGGACTTTGGCAGCCGAACCGGCGATGTGTGCTTGACGGTGGAAACCCAAGGAGGCGTCTCGGCCCTTCCCTGAATCCACGGGATCAGAGCGATGGCAACAAACGCAATCAGTGCGAGCAGCACTACCAGGATGTCGAGGCTACGCCTGCGCACTAGGAGGGCGTCCCGGCTAGAGATTCAGAGCCCTGGCCCTCCCCGCCGATGAGACCCGAGCGCCGTGTCAACCAGCCCTGGCGATTCATGGTGATCAGCGCGAAGGTCTTCACGAACAGAGCGATGAAGATGATCATCACCGCGACCAGTGGAAGTATGAGGATGTCCTTGGGATGACGTCGCAGATGCGAGAAGCCGCGAAGACTTCGTCCTAGCAGCAGCCAGGCGACCACCACCGTCACCTGCCAAGACTCGCCGATCAGGAACCAATGCACTAGGTACGTGACGGCGATGCCCATGGTCAAAGGCGTGAGCGACACCTGCAGGACCGTCAGTTGGCAGATCAACGGCTGCCGCCACAGCCACCCCTTCCACATTGCAGTTAGGTAGCAGCGGTACGAGTTGCGGCTCCAGCGCACCCGCTGCTTGAGGAACGCGCCGAGCTCGTTGGGGAACATGGACACGGTCCGAGCGGTGGACTGGTGCACCGTCTTATAGCCTGAGGCGAGCATTAGCCAGGTAAGCCGCCCGTCGTCTCCCGAGTTGCACAACCGCCCCAAAAAGAACTCGTGCTCTAGGTGGCCAAGAACAGGTAGCACGGCGGAGCGCCGGTAGGCGGCGGTCCGACCGGAGAGACACGCGACCGCTCCGGCTCGGCCCTGGGCGGGGACATAGTTGAGATAACGGATGTCCAGCATCCAGTTGGCGACGCGGCGCCAGACGCTGGAGTCGGGCAAATAGGCATTCTGCCGGGTGCCAACACCGCCGACTTTTGGGTCTTTGAAGGGGGCCTGGACCGCGCGCAGCAGCCCCGGCAGCCACTGGGTGTCGGAATCGGCCAAGATCAGGATGTCGCCCCTTGCGGCGCGGATTCCCACCCCCAGGGCCGAGCGCTTGCCCTCGTGGGCGAAGGGGATTACCCGGAGCACGGGATCGGTACGCCCCTGCAACCGCCTGATGACTTCGCGGTCGGCCAGATCTGGTACTACGATGACCTCGGAAGGCTTTTCCGCTAGCCACGAGTCCAGACATCGGTCGAGAATCTCGGGATCCTCTCGATAAGAGGGCACCACCACCGACGTGGTCGAGATGAATCCGAGCGGCGTGGGGCGGTAACGGCGTGAGAGCGTTATCCGGATCAGCCACACTGACCACGAGAGCACTCCCACGATGCCGATCGGCACCAGCAGGCGGTAGGCCTCGATCTGCTGCCATGTGAGTCCGGCGAAGGCTGTCAAAGGCTAGCTGCGCCGGCAAGCGGGTCAAGCAGGCCGGTGCTTGCGACTGGGGCATCACCGATTTCCGGGATGCCCACGGTCGCTGCCACCGCATGCGCGGCGCTGCGGTCTGTCTTCCGGCGATCCCACTGGGTGGTCCGGCGGAGGCGACCTATCCCGTAGTAATTGAAACCATGGAGGGCGAGGTCAGCGGGGTCGAGGAAGTTGCGCCCATCCACGACCGAGCGCCGATTCACAAGCCTCGCCGCCCTGGCCCAATCAAGGCTCCGGTACTCAGGCCACTCGGTCACCAGAGCGATGACGTCCGCGCCTTCCAGCGCGCTATAGGGGTCGGGGGCGAACTGCGCCGAGGGCAGCAGCTTCTTCGCCTCAGTCATAGCGATGGGATCGTGAACTACGACACTAGCTCCCAGCTCGAGGAGGCGGGTAACGATCGCCAGGCTGGGGGCTTGGCGCAGGTCGTCCGTCCCCGGCTTGAAGGCGAGCCCGAGCACCGCAACTCGGCGCGACTCGAGTTGGCTGCCGACTGACTCTCGGATCTTCTGCACGAACCTCATCCGCTGCTGTTCGTTCACCTCCGTTGCCGCGCGCAGCATCCAGAAGGTAAATCCCTCCCGCCTAGCCGCGTGCTCCAGGGCTGCCACGTCCTTGGGGAAGCACGATCCTCCAAACCCGAGGCCGGCTCGGAGGGAGGCAGCCCCGATACGGGGATCCAGTCCCATCCCCTGGGCAACGTCGTCGATGTCAGCCTCCACCAAGTCACAGAGGTTCGCGATCTCATTGATGAACGAGATCTTCATCGCCAGGAATGCGTTGGACCCGTACTTGATCAGCTCGGCCTCAGTGTTCCCGGTACGTAGCACCGGAGCGTCGAAGGCGTTGAGGGCGGCCACTGTCCGTGACACCGCCGCCTCGTCAGATCCACCGACCACAAACCGGTCCGATTGGGTGATGTCCTGGACAGCGCAGCCCTCGCGAAGAAACTCTGGGCAGGACACCACCTGCACCCCCCGCTCACCACGTCCGAGCGCCCGCTGGAACCGCCGCCCGGTTCCTGGCGGCACCGTGCTCTTGATCACCACGACGGTTCCCGGGCGAGCTTCTGCGCCAATAGTGGAGATGACACTGTCGAGGGCGCTGAGGTCAGCCCTGCCATCGGGCTGTGACGGCGTGCCGACCGCTACTACGACCAGCTTGGCGTACCTCAGCGCGGTGGCTAGGTCGCCGACCACGCTGAGGTCATGGTGTTCGATCGCCCGCGCCAGCAAGGCGGCCAGGCCCGGTTCGTAGATCGGAGCTTCGCCACGAGCGATCAGATCTCGCTTCTGAGGATCAACCTCGACGAGCGTCAGCCGGCGACCGGTCACGGCAAGGCATGCCCCGGTGACCAGTCCCACGTAGCCAGCGCCCACGATGGCAATCGGCTCGTGGTCTGGGGATGGGTAAACGTCATTGCCCACTTCCAGGCTATCTGACACCGACGTTCTCACCTCTCCCAAGTCATGCGGTAAGGGCGCGCGCCACTCAGTTCCCCAAGCAATCAGCAGCCCACGGGTTTCTGCACCCAACCGCGGACGCTGTGTCGCCAGCCTGAGCCAACCTTCGTGATGGACTCTACCAAACCCAGCGACCAAGAAATGCATCACTTCGTGACTGTTAGGCCCGCCCGCCGGCTCAGTCGGCCCCAACCCCGCGCCGGTGGGATGTCGCCGACGCGGCGTTGCGGAAAGGTCGGTTCAGATCCGCTACTTCGAGCGCCCGAGCTACTGGGGAGCATAGGTGGGCGCTACCTTGGCGGGGCGGGTTGTAACGATGCCGTTAGTCGGTCCGGATTTCTCGATCTCCCCATTGGGGGTCCGCGGCAAGTGGATGACTTCGTGCCTAGCGGTAAGGACTTACTAGGATCGCTTCCCGCCCGCCTTGCAGTTTGTCCAGGGAGTCAAGCTCCCGGTACTGTTTGGCGGGGTGCAGCCCTTCTCCGGAAGCCGCTACAACGCCAACGGCCGGTCGATAACGTTGATGTGGTGCCCGGCGGGGCAGAGGAGATCTCGGCCCATCTAGCCGAGACCACCGGTCTAGGGTTCAGCTCGGTCTTGGGGGCTTGTTCCGGCTGGCAGACGGACCCGTGGCCGATCGAGTCTCACAACATCGTGCTCAATAGGCCGAGCCTGAACAACGGTGATGCGGTGCTGTGGATCGAGGGCAAGGTTGTGATCGACTCCACTGCGCTCGACAGCACTCTCAGACGACGATTCCCATGCGCGGGCTATTCTCTCCAGCTTCTACTGCGGCCACCATCCAACCGGGTTCCGAGCGCCCAGACCAGGTTCGAATTCGCCGACTTCAGCGCCGGTCCCATCAAGCCGATGCCCGGGGGACAGCATCGGGGTGCCTTGGGATCGCGCATCTCTCCGCGCCGCGGCCACCCGGAGCTTTGAGGATCTACTCGATCAATCGCCTCGGCTAGCATGGCCGGCATGCAGATCGGCCTGACCTTTCGTCTGCTTGCGCTCCTGCCCGCACTGACCCTACTGGCCGCGGGATGCGCCAACGGCTCCGATGCGCACCTGGGGGCCACTAGCACACCGGCTCCCACCCCGAGCCCGACTGTGAGCACCTCACCCAGCCCGGTCGGATCGGCGTCGCCCCAGAACGTGGGGGCGCTACCCGCTTTCTTCGGTCCCGACTTCGATCCAGGAGCATCCTTCTGCACGTTCCATGACCAGGTGGTTGCCGTCTCACAGGACGTGTTGACGGTTATCTACCCTGCCGGGTCGACCGCTCCTAGCATGGGCCCCCCGTATGGAGGTGCACAGATCTGTGAGCCGTTCAGCTCGGGACCTCGGACCTCGGCTACATTGACCTACAGGGTCCGTTTCCCGAACTCGTTCCAATTCGTCAGGGGGGGCAAGCTCCCCGGCTTCTACGGCGGCGTGGAACCCTTCTCTGGTGGTGGCCACAACGCCCAGGGCTGGTCGGCACGTCTGATGTGGCGGCCCGAGGGTGCCGGCGAGATCTACGCCTACTTTGCCGGCACCACTGGATATGGCCTGCAAATCGGCCTGGGCTCCTTCTATTGGCCCGCCAACGGCCAATGGCAGACCGTGTCGCTGCACGTGGTGATCAACAGCCCGGGCCAATCCAACGGCCAGGCGGTGCTTTCCATAAATGGACATGTTGTGATCGAGGCCGGCGGTCTCAATATCACCACCACGGCTACCCCGATTGACGGGCTGTTCTTCTCCAGCTTCTACGGCGGGCACGATCCGACCTGGGCTCCGAGCGCTCAGACCAGCATAGAATTCGCCGACTTCAGCGCCAGTTGAGCGTCGAGACAGCGATGTGCCGAGTGCGGCGGTCGCGACAAGCGGTGCTTAGGGCAGCTGTCCGGTTCGGCCGCAGGTGGTTGCTCGAGGACTTGACCGCAGCGATCTCGGTGCCGCCCTGAGTAGTGGCCGCAGGGTCCGTATTCTTGGCGGTAGCGACCCCCTGATTTCCCGATGAGCCTTTGCGCAACTTGGGCGTTGGGGTGGGGCATCGATGTTGATGGAGGGCGGTAAATTCTTGTCACCACGGAGTCACTGGTGGCGCGGGGTCGCGGCCGTAGCCTCCCAACATGGGCTGGGTCGGCGCGCTTCTAGCTGTTGCGGCGTTGTCGATCGTAGTTGCGGCGAGCGTGGCGCTTGGATTGGCGAAGGTGGCGCCAGGGGTGACAAGGCCAACGGCGAGATCTGGCAGCGGCGCGCCCGCGCCCGCTGAGGCTGCCAGTCCAAAGGCCCACGGCGGGACCCAACACGAAGTGAGCGTGGGGGGGAATCCGAAGACCCCGGGAGAGACTCGGGTCACGTCCAAACCCACCGCGACGGCGAATCAGCACCCGACCCCGACCACGACTTCCCCTCCAACGACGCGACCAACACCTACACCTACTGTTGCTACGCCCACCCCAACGAGTACGCCCGAGAGCACTCCTTGCGAGCCGGGAATCTTCCCGATCTCCTACTTTGCCCCAGAGTTTGAGGGGCCGATCTCGCGCACTTTCTCGGACCAGTTCATCGTTGATGACCGGTCCTACATTG
>JBAUWA010000072.1:0-3901 GCA_049583555.1 Candidatus Dormiibacterota bacterium
CACGCCGCTACCGAGCGCTGAGGCGTACTCGTGTCCTTACAGCGTCGACGATGGCCGCGCGATCGCTCCGTTCGGGAACTCAGGCTGTTTGAGTGACGTCAGACGGAGGGCCATAGCTGTTGCTATCCGGGTTTCCGGGCTGGGCGGCCAGGTAGATGATCACCAGCCAACCGACGAGGGGAATTAGGCCCACCAACCACCACCAGCCGCTGAGGCCTGTGTCGTGAAGCCGTCTGAACAAGAGAGCCAGTCCCGGGAAGAGGATCGCAAGATAAAACAGGTAGGCCACGAACACCAGGGGGTGAATAGCCAGTTCCAGCACCGCCAAAACCACGCCGGCTATGAAGTTGATTACGAATGGCTTCCAGAACTCGCCTAGGGTGGCTCGGCCCTCGAAGCCAAAGTACTTGTTCAGCATCCGAAGGTAGGCGTCTTGGTAGCTCATCGCCACAATCTCCCTAAATCGGTCGCAAATTGGCCGTCATTGTACGAGTTCCCCAAGCCACAAAGGTGTGGTCTGGCCCCACCGGCGGCGTGTGCCCCCTTGCGGGATGCGCTTGCTCAGGACGGGATCGTTGCGAGGTGATAAGTTCTCCCCACTGGGAACGGCGTCCTCGGGGATGGTGCCTCGCCGCATCACCCGGAAGCGGCCCAGGCGGAGGCCGTGGCTCCTGGCCGGACCACCGGTGTTCGGATTCCCGGCGTACAGCAGGGTCGGACGAGCTCTTGAAGGTAGCGCCGAAGCCATGAGTCGAGCGCAAGGTACATCCGTCGCTCGCGGATAGTGCCGGGCTGCCCGACACCTAGCGGCCCCTCCGCTGGCGGCGCGGGCTGACTACACTTCCGTCGGTGATCCAGAGCGCCGACACCCAGAGCAACGACAGCCAACCTGCCAAGCAGCCTGTAGTCAAGATCACGAATCTGACTAAAAGGTACGGGGGCCTCGTCGCCGTCGACGACGTGTCGCTTTCGATTCAGGAAGGCGAGATCTTCGGGATCATCGGCCCCAACGGTGCAGGAAAGACCACGACCGTCGAATGTGTCTCGGGCCTTCGTGTTCCGGATTCCGGATCCATCAGCGTCTTCGGACTATCTCCGCAGCGCGATCGATACCTGATCAGAGAGTTCGTCGGTGTTCAACTGCAGGAGAGCGCAATGCCGCCACGCTTGAGGGTGGGCGAGGCACTCGAGCTATTCGCATCCTTCTATGCGCACCCCCTGGATCCGCAGGAGGTGCTTCAGACCCTCTCCATCAAGAACATCGAGCGTACCGCGTTCAAGAACCTGTCGGGCGGCGAGAAACAACGAGTGTCCATAGCGCTCGCGCTGGTGGGGAACCCCAAGATCGCCATCCTGGATGAGCTGACCACCGGCCTCGATCCCGAGGCGCGGCGAGCCACCTGGGCGCTCATAGAACGGATGCGCGAAGGCGGCGTCACCGTGATCCTCGTCACCCACTTCATGGATGAGGCCGAAACCCTCTGTGACCGCTTGGCGCTCATCATCGGGGGACGCGTCAAAGCTCTGGACACGCCGGAAGCGATCGCCGCCGAAGCAGGGATGAACAGAGTCCGCTTTGTCCCATCACAACCGGTGGACGACCAGACGTTGTATGCCGTTCACGGTGTCCAGGCGGTAGAACGAAAAGACCGCTACGTGACCGTAACGGGTACCGGGGATTTGGCCGCATCGCTGATCAATGCGCTCGCAGCCATGGGAGTCCACGTGTCAGAGCTGGAGGCCAGAGGTGGAAACCTTGATGATGCCTTCATCCGGCTAACCAGGGAGGCTGCGTCTAGCGAGGGGGAAAAGGTCCAAGCATGATGCCGAGTCTGGAGGGGGAACGCAGCCATCGGTCGCGCGCTCAGCTCCTCGGATTGCTCAAGGTGCAGGCAAAGCTCGCTCTTCGTGAACCCTATGCTCTCGGGCCCGGCGTGGGGATTCCCCTGCTCCTGCTGATTGTTTTTGGTTTTATCAGCAAGAAGGCCCCAGGGAACGTGGCCAACAGCGGCCTGACCGTGATCGACCTGTACGTCCCGACCCTCATGGTCATTTCGTTCATTGCCATAGCGATCTCCCTGCCAAGTACGCTGGTGAGAGACCGTGAGATCGGATGGCTGAGACGCATTTCCACGACCCCGGTGCATCCGTCACGACTGCTCGGAGCACAACTGATCGTCGACTTGGTGCTCGCCGCTGTGGCAGTCGTGATCATCATTCTTGGCGGTACGGCGATCTTCGGCGCGAGACTCCACGTTAGCATCCCTTATTTCATCCTCTCACTGGCACTGGCCATTGCCGTGATCTTCTCGCTGGGCTTGGTTGTCGTCGCACTGGTTCGAACACTGATCCAGGCGCAATTGGTGGGCGGCGTGCTCTTCTTCGCCTTACTGTTCCTCTCGGGGTTGTGGATACAGCCTGTGCAAATCAGCGGGCCGCTTCAGGACGTGATGTGGTATTCGCCGAGCGGTGCGGCGGTTAGGGCTCTCCTCTATTCGGTTTTTAATACCAGACCCCTGCTGACGACCCTCGTCGCCCTTGTTGGCTACACACTCGTCTTTGCGTTCCTTGCCACTCGGTACTTCCGCTGGGAATAGGGCGCCCACCAGGGCGGGGCGGTGTTTCGAGTTGGGCTGTCAAGGGTGCGAAGAAAATCTAAAGGTGGCTCACGGAGAATCTGGCCACGGTCGAGACCCGACCGGACCGGCGTACAGACTTCCCTGCGATCCGGGAGATCATCGCCGAGGCGATGCGAACGCTCACCGCCGATCTCGTTGAGCTAATCCGGGCGATGACCAATCATGTGGGACCAGGTGTCGCCCAGAAGGTTGCCCCGCGCGCACAGTTAAGGCATGGGAAGCTGAATCAGACGTGAAAGCATCCTGGCAGGACAGCATTGAGTTCATCGACAACGTGACGCCGGCTCGTTGGAGCGCGCCGCTGTGACCGGCTGAGGTGTCAAAATATCAAAGGAATCAACATCTTGGTCGAGCGTTTGTATGCCGGATACGTCTCCGGGAAGCGCCTCTCCATGATCTGCCCTTCCACGGACGCGCTGTAGATGAAGTAGGCCCCCGCCAACACCACTCCGACGACCCAATACCAGCTGACGCCTACCGTTGTCCCGATGCCTGCTAGAAGGATGCCCGAGTAGATGGGGTTCCGAATGTATTGGTATGGACCGGTGGTCACCAACTCTGCGTCCACCTTCTCAGACATCGGGGTGCCCCAGTTTCGTCCTAGATAGACCCGTGCCCAGACGGCCAATGCCAACCCCATCAAGAACAGGACCACGCCGATACCTTGGAGAACGGGGTTGCTCACGAAGGCGTCGTGCCCTTTGAAGACTCCCGAGTGAACGACCAAGACGATGATGATGAACAGTGCGACCCTAAATCCGACGAACTGTCCCATGCGTGTCCGGGCTGCCCGCTTGGCGGTTAGGGCCGCCGCCAGCCATGCCAACCAGAAAGCGACCCACAAGCTGTAGATGACGTAGTCGATTACGTACATGACCTGACTGCCATGGTAGCGGGGGCGTTCATCCCACCGCACCGCCGCGTGGACTTAGCTGTCATTTAGGCTGTCAATCGTTTACGAAGCCACGTTTCTAGGCACTTCCCAGAAGCAGGCGCGTGCACCAAATGATCTCGAAAAGGCCCTGGTGCGCACGAAGTCGTACCGGCCCGAGTCCTGAAATTCGAAGAATAGGCCGACGTCCTCCAACGTCTTTGACTTCCCGGAGTGAACCTCGGAGCCTTCCGGAATCATCTCCAGAACGGCTTGGCGTGCGTCCGCTGCGGTGTCGACCAAGACCGGTGTCAGGTTTCGCTCGCCGAGTGCTTTGACGACGCGCTTGAGAATCTCCTCCGACGCTGGACTAGTGAATCGTTCCGCTATC
>JBAUWA010000073.1:0-2152 GCA_049583555.1 Candidatus Dormiibacterota bacterium
CCGCCTGGAGGCGGCGCCGGTCCGGGCCAGCCAGCGCGCCAACCGCTCACTCGGCATCGGGCGTCGCGACCTCGGCTGCACGCCCCAGCCAGGCACCGGCCTCGGGGCTGTGCAGTGGTGGGAGGTCCTCGACCTGGGAGATCCCCACCACTTGCAGGAAGCGCAGGGTCGTGCCGAACAGCCGGGGGTGCCCCGGGCCTTCCTCCCGCCCCACCTCGGTTATCAGCCCATGACGGGTGAGGCTCTCCAGCACCGCCTCGCAATTCACCCCCCGAATCGCCTCGATTGCGATCCGGGTGATCGGCTGGCGGTAGGCGATGATCGCCAGAGTTTCGAGAGCCGGCTTGGAGAGGCGTCCTGCCACCTCGGGGCGCAGGGCCCGCTCCACCGCCCAGGCAACTTGGGGATGGGTCACCAACTGGAGCTGGTCACGGTGGCTCTGGAGCATTAGCCCGGTGCCCTCAAGTGTGGTGGCGGCGGTGCTGGCCGCCTGCTCGACCGCATCGCGGCTTAGCTCCAAGGTGCGGGCCAGCTCGCCGATCGAGATGGGCTCGGCCCGAACGAACAGAACCGCGATCACAGCCTCGAGCGCGCCGGCCTCCAACTCGCTCTCCTCAGCTGCCACCGGCGCGCTCCACCAGGATCGGACTGCTCGTCGACGCTTGGCTGCAGACGGCCTCACCCGTCCAGATCAGTTCCAGCAGCGCCATGAACAGGGCCACCGCCTCGAGCCGGTCCCGAGCGGCGGCGAAGACCTGGTCGAAGCGCAGCTTCGGCCGCTCCCCCAGCAGGCCCCTCAACTCGTCCATCTTCTCCAAAACGGAGTAGCGGGGATGGGGCAGCGCCAGCTCCAGCTCGGTCGGTTCGGGAAGGCGGGCCAGGAGCTCACCCAGCGCCAGTGCCAGGATCTCGGGGTTGAGGTGAAGCGTGGCCTGCGGCTCGACCGGCAGCCCCAGGACCCGCAGGAAGGCCTTGGGACCGGCGCTGGAGTCAGCCAGCAGCACTCCGGCGGCCGCCTTGAAGAGCCGATATTCGGCAAGGCGTTCCCCGGGGTCCTCCTCCTCGGTCAGGGGCTCGGCATGGCCGAGCAAGGCTGCGTCGTTCGTGTCCTCGAGATGGCGACCCATCTTGATCTCAAGCAGCTTGGCCAGAATCTGAAGCGACTCCGCCGCCCAGAGGAGGTCCATCTCCCCATCGGCGGCGGTAACCTCATCCTTCAGGCTTCGGGTGAGGGTGGCCAGCTCGACCGTGCCCAGATCGAGGTCGCCACGCTGCGCCTCACTGAGCAGAGCGGCGAGTCGCTCTAGCTCCGCAGCCTGCTCGGGACTAGCCAAGGCTCAGCTCGACTCCGGAGCCGCGCCCACCGCCGAAAGCAACTTCTCCGCATGGACCCGAGCCGCCCCGGGGGTCGCCTCCCCGGCCAGCAGCCGAGCCAACTCCTCCACCCGATCCGCGCCCGCCACCGGCGACACCTCGCTGTAGGGGCGACCCTCTCGCTCAGATTTGGCCACTACCAGATGAGTGTCGGCGCGCGCGGCTATCGGGGCCAGGTGAGTTATGCAGATCACCTGGTGATGGTTGGCCACCTCTCGCATGAGCTCACCCACCCGGTTGGCTGCCTCCCCACCAAGCCCCTGATCGATCTCGTCAAATACCACGGTCGAGACCCCGGACTCCCGAGTCAGGTGGGACAGCAACGCCAGAGCCACCCGGGAGAGCTCGCCTCCCGAAGCGGCGTCCGCCAGCGGGCGGGGAGGATCCCCAGGATTGGCCGCCAGGTCAAAAGAGACCCGATCCCAGCCCGTGGGCCCGGCCGCCAACCGCAAGCCTCCCGAAGAGAGGATCCCTTGGCCTTCCTCGACCTGCCAGATCTGCACCCGGAACTCCGCCTTCGGCATCAGCATGCGCCTCAGGTCAGCGGTGACTGCCTTGGCCAGCGCCGAAGCCACCTTGCCTCGCAACCCGGAGAGCTTCTCTGCGTGATCGGCCAGTTCGGCCTCCAGGTCCACCAGCTCCCGGCCGAGCCTCTCTAGGTCGCTGTCACCTCCGTCCAGCGCCTCCAGCAGCTCCGCGGCTTCCCGGCGCCGGGCCAGGGCCGAGTCCAGAGACCCTCCGTGGCGACGACCGAGCCTCTCCAGCAGATCCAGCCGCT
>JBAUWA010000074.1:0-19492 GCA_049583555.1 Candidatus Dormiibacterota bacterium
GGTAGGTGCTAAAAACTCGGATCAAATTCAGCAACGGGAGGTGACGATCGTGGAGGTCCTATTCGTCGCAAGTGTGGCTCCGATCGTGAGGGATGCAGGCACCGCCAAGCGCTTCTACCAGGACGGGCTTGGACTGTCATTCGAGGGCGGGGACGGTGATTACATCTACACCGAGCATCTCGAAGGTACGAAGCATTTTGGGCTTTGGCCTCTGCGCGAAGCCGCGAGAGCATGTTTTGGAACGGACGAATGGCCGTCAGAAATCGAGATCCCGCAAGCCAGTATGGAGTTCGAAGTTGCCGACGTCGCCGCGGCGGCCGAGGAACTGGTGAGCACCGGCCACCAGCTGATCCACGGCGCTAGGACTGAGCCTTGGACTCAAGTCACGGCACGACTCCTGAGTCCAGACGGCCTGCTGGTCGCCGTGTGCAACACGCCCTGGCTCCACGGTCAAGTCGAAAGCACCGACGTGTAGCTCTCGGTGGTCGAGGTACCGGTCACCCAGAAACGAGAGGCGAGACAGTCCCCTGCACGACCTCACCGCTCGCTGATTGGGGGGCTCGGGTGTGGTGTTTTAGGTTTGATGGACGTCGTTCGGTGTGACCATCGGGCGGTGAGGAATTCCGCCGGTTAGGCCAGCCGACGGCGAACCCACCAGAAGCAGATTCCCACTAATAGCAAGGCGAGGACGATAAAGATCCCCAGCTCGCCCGATTGGAACGTCCAGTAGCGGCCAGCCGGTTGGTAGGCGACTAAATCGCGCACCCCGAGCCGGTCTAGGCATTCCTGCACGAGGTGAGCTCCGGCGGGGCCGGGGCCGCGTATATGACCGGGTAGAGGCGGGATCGTGAGGTTAGGGCATGACCCCACCCCGCTTATCGTGACCCCATGCGTCTTTCCAAACGTAACGCTGATTCCACTGCCTATGTATCCGTTTTCACCGATCACTCGCCCGGCGGCGTTGATGGTCTGAGTCGAGGTGACCCAGTCACGGGGATTTGGTGTCACCGGGCTGGCTCCGACGATGTCCGGCACGGTGATATGAAGCGGGGCCTCTAAATTCGGTCGTACCCACGCGAACACAGCGAGCCGAGCGGCGACGAACACGACCGCGGTGGCGGCCATGGCCGGCAGGGTGCGCCGGGTGAGCACTCCCATGGCGACCCCAAGAGCGAAGGCGAACGCCGCGTAGGCGACTGGGACGATGTCGCGTTCGTCAAACGACCCGAAGGGGTTCATGTTGACCTGGTCGAAAGGTGCGGACCACCAAGTCACCATCAGACTGAGCAGTCCGGCTACCGCCATGCTGGCAATGCCGAGAACGCCGACTTTGACAGCTAACCAGCGGGTACGAGTCACGCTTTGGGTCCAGGCCAGGCGGTAGGTACCGGTCTCCAGTTCGCGGGCGATCAGAGGCGCCCCCCAGAAGAGCCCGACAACGCCCGGGACCACAAGCAGAAGGATTCCGAGAGCTGTTTGCAGGTAGGTGTCGTGCTGTAGAAATGCAGCTTTCGCAGTCGAGCAGTCGTTGTGGCTCTTGCAGGCGGCGACGGTCGTGCTGTAGATGTGCGCAAGGTTTGGACCGGTGAGCACCAGGATGATTGCGAGTGCTGCTAAAGCACCCACTGCGACCAGGATCTGGGTACGGTATTGACGCCAGGTCAGCCACGTCATGGCTGGATCCTCAGGGTGGCCTGGCGAACTTCCCGTGCTTGGCGCATGTAGGCCAGCACGAGGTCTTCTAGGCCGACCTGCTCGACGGTCCAGGCCGGGTCCAGGATCGGCTCCTCGGTGCGCACCAGCAACGTGCTCTGGCGATCGGTGTGACTCGCTTCTATAACTTTTTGATTCTTCGGCAGGGTGCTGAGGGCACGCCGAGGTCCGGTCAAGCGTAGGTGTGACGCCAGCAGCTTCTCGATCTCCCCAGCGACCTGCACGCGTGAGGAGACCAGCACCACCAAGTAATCGCAGACGCGTTCAACGTCAGCGACGAGGTGAGAGGAGAGCACAACGCTGACACCGTCGTCGGCGACAGTTTCCATCAGAACCTGGAGGAATTCGCGCCGAGCGAGGGGGTCCAAACTCGCCACAGGCTCATCGAGGATCAAGAGCTCCGGGCGCTTGGCAATAGCCAGCGTGAGGGCCACCTGAGCCTTCTGTCCCCCCGAGAGCGAGCCAGCCGGCTGTCCGAGGTCCAGATCCACCAGTGCCAGCCGGCTTTGAGCGAGGTCGTGGTCCCAGCCTGGGTTCAAGTGCGCCCCGAGCTGGAGATGATCGGCAACCGTCAAGCGTGAATAGAGGGATGTCTCCTGGGCCACGAAACCGACCCGACTCATCTGCCGGCCAGTTACGGCAGGTTCGGCACCGAGCACAGTGATCGAGCCCGCCGTCGGGGACAGCAGGCCTACTGCCAGAGAGAGCAGGGTCGTCTTCCCGGCCCCGTTTGGTCCGACCAGCCCGACGACCCGCCCGGTGGGAATTGCCAGAGTGCAGTCGGATAGCGCCCACCGGCTCCCATAGCGCTTGCCCAATCCCGTGGTCTCTAAGGCTGCGGTCACGCTACACCCTCCGCGGTGGCGGAACGAAAGGTGTCGAGGAAGAGAGCTTCGATACTCTCCTCGTCGAGCCCGGCCAGGCGCGCTTTCGCAAGCCAGCGCCGGAGGTCATGGCGCAGGGGACCAAGCTCTCCCAGTCGTACATCCGTCAGCGTCCTGGTCACGAACGTCCCAATTCCTGGACGGGCGCCGACCAACTCCTCGTGTTCGAGCTCCCGGTATGCCTTTAGGACGGTGTTGGGGTTGATCGCCAGCCGCGCCACCACTTCCTTTACGGTGGGGAGCTGGTCTCCTTCGCGGAGGAGGCCGAGGCGAAGGGCCTGGCGAACTTGGTGGACGATCTGCAGGTAGGGAGAAACGCCTGAGCGGGTGTCCAAGTGAAACTCGATCATCATAACTCCAGTTACCTAGTTATCTAGATAAATATATCACTAGACGCCAAGTGAGTCAAGAGATGGCTTACGGGCTGCGTGATGAGCCGACGAACCCACGCCAGCGCCGAGAGCGCCCGCTCAGTCCGCACTGGGCATCCGCCCACTGCAAGCGGTGTGGACAGTGGTCTCAGCAGGCCGTTTCCCGGGCCAAGGATGAGGGTCGCCTAGCGATCAACTCCATCGTGTATGCACAGGTCTCTACCGGATTCGACACGATCGAAGACTTAGACGCCGCTGTTCCCGCTAGTGACTTCGAGCGCGAGCCGCTACCTTACGAGGCTGGTTTCCTTGCAAGCAGGTTTAGCTCGCCTATCGCAAGCGAGGCGGCCAGCGCCGTTCTCCGCTCCCAGACTTCTACATCGCCGCTCACGCTGCGGTGCGCGGGTACCGGTTGCTCACCAGAGATGATGCCAGATACCGCACATATTTCCCGTCCCTCGTTCTGGTAAGTCCCCTGTTTTGACCCATAAGCCATAGATCAAGGTGGGAGCTAGTCGCTGGTGGCGGGTGTTCGTTAGAAAATCGAAATTGGTGCCCGTCGGGACGTCGGCTGACGCCTGACACATCGACTTCCTTGAGCCTTGATGCTCCCAGGCTGATATTGCTTTACGGCGATGTCAACTCAGGCGCGTCCAGGTGACGCTTGGCACTGGACGACCAAAACACCGACCGTCAGTCACCTCTCGGTTCAACCCGCTCAATTGTCCCGACACGATCGATAGACCTATCGAATGAGGCGACTTTGTTGATCCCCGTGCTCTCGGCACAGGCCACCAGGTAGGCCTCTGCGAAGTCGAGCGGGTCGGTCTCATACACCTCAGCCGCCCTTAGCAAGAGCGCCGTATCAACGCAGACGACAGACTTGAATGCGAGTAGAGATCGAATTGCTTCGGCGACCTGGAGGCGCGGCGACTGGTAGAACGACTCCAACACGTAGACCGTCTCGGCGATCACGAGATCGGTCAAGAAAAGCCCTGACTCGGTGCTGAGGTAGGCGGTCGCTTGAGCTGCCATCTCCTCGGGGATGCCGGTGAGGTGCCGGACGAGTACGTTCGTGTCTAGGAACGCACTCACCGACGGCTGGCAGCGCGAGCCGCTCGAGTCTTACGAATCACCTCGTCCCAGGCGACGTTGCGCCTCCCGGCTGGAACTGAGATCGTGCCCGCAAGGGCCAGAAAATCGACGGTCCGAGCCAAGACGGCACGATTGCCTTCGACCCGGAACACGACTTCGTCACCCTGATTGAGTCCCAACGCGTCTCGCACCACCTTCGGAACGGTCACCTGCCCCTTCGAGCTCACCCTCGCTGCCGCATCCATTCGTATCTCCTTACATTAGCTGTATGGTAAGGATACCACGAGGTGGCGTATGTGGCTCCCTCGCGTGAACGCGACTGTGACCAATCAGCCGAAGTCGCTGGTAAACCTCAGCCGAAGTTGTGCGACGCATCGGCCGAAGCCTTTTGCGCAGCGCCACCTGAACTAGCACAATTTAGAACCGTTTGTGGTGCCCCCGGAAGGACTCGAACCTCCGACACGCGGTTTAGGAAACCGCTGCTCTATCCCCTGAGCTACGAGGGCTGGTGCGCATTTTGAGTACACAACGCGGGTCGTGACTATTCCTAGGGCTCCATCGTGACGGCAAATTAGCCGCACATAGTTAGAGTCCCAGAAATGGGGCGCCGTGCCCCAGGAGCTGGTTGAGTCGGTCGAGCGCTTCCCTCCTCCGGCTTGGGGCCACACCGGCGTGGGTCGAAGCCGTGAGTGCCACGGACGAGTGCCCGAGCTGGGCCGACACGGTTGCCAGGTCGGTCCCGGAGGCGAGCAGCAGTCGGGCGTGGGCATGCCGGAGATGATGGCAGGCAAGATTTGCTGTGTGATGAGTTGGCGGTATCGAACAAGGGTAAAAGGACGTAATCGAGGCTCAACCCTTTTGAGCCATCGTTCCAGGAACTCCTAGGCGGTAGTACGTGCGCCGGGCAGAGGCAGCCCCTGCGGTCCCCAAAATGAAAGTTCCGGCCACCCGTGGCGCGAGGATCAGCTCAGTTAGAGGCCTGTGATGGGAGATTGGCGTCAGCCGGCAGTGGGCGGCACCCAAGACGTGTTTTTCGACCGCGCCACGGCACGCTGGCTGCCAACGATCGTCTCGGGAGAGGGCCTCTACCTCATTGACGACCGCGGCAGACGGCTTCTCGACGCCTGTTCAGGTCCCTTTCTCGCAGGGCTGGGCCAGGGCAACGAGCGGGTGCTCCAGGCAATGCTGAAACAGGGGCGCAAGCTGACCTATACCTACTCGCGGACGACCCGGCATCTTGCGAACGCAGCGCTCACAGAGCGTCTCGCCTCGCTCGCTGGCGTCGGGTTCGAGAGAGCACACCTCACCTCCGGTGGCTCGGAGGCCGTCGAGATGGCCCTCAAGTTCCTACGTGCCCACGCGGTGGCCACCGGGCAGGCTCAGCGCCACTGCGTTATCTCACTGCTACCCGGCTACCACGGCGCCACCCTGCAAACCCTCGGCCTCAACGGCGACGTCAACGCCCCCGGGCTCTGGGGACCGATGACCGTGTACTCGGAGAAGATTCCCGCCCCACTCACCTTCCGGGCGCCTAGCCCTGAGGTGGCCGCCGCGGAGAGTCTCGCCGCGCTGGACGAAGCCATTGACCGCCTTGGTCCTGATCAGGTTCTCGCGTTCGTGATGGAACCGGTCGGCGGTCAGTCCTCCGGCGCGAATGTCCCGCATCCGTCATTCGTGAGCGGAGCGCGCGCCATCTGCAGCCACCACGGCATCCGCATGGTGTTCGACGAGAGCGTCTCTGCCTTCCGGACCGGGCATTTTCTTGCTTGCCAGCAAGCCCCGGACGCCCTGCCAGATGTCGTGGTGCTCGCCAAGGGCCTGGCAGCCGGGTATGCGCCGCTCGGCGCCGCCTTAATGCCCGCCAACCTGGTCGAAGAGCTTTCCGCGTCGACGGGCTTCGTCGTCTCCCACTCCTACGACGCTAATCCGATCGCCTGTGCAGCCGGCACCGCGATCCTCGACGAGATCGTCGAACACGACCTGATCGCCCATGCGGCCAAGATAGGGGCGCACCTCCGCACCGGTCTTGAGGCTGTCGCGGAGCGCTCACCATTCATCGGGGACGTCCGCGGCCAGGGGTTGCTGCTCGCAATCGAGCTCGTTGCCGACAAGGAGACGCTCGCTCGCTTTCCTGCCGAGGTCGATCCGGGTGCGATCGTCCTGCGCCACGGCCTCGACCACGGCCTGCTTCTCTACTCGCGGCGCCAGAACAGTGGGCGGTTCGGTGACTGGCTGATGATCGCTCCGCCTCTCATCGTCGACATCGAGACATGTGACGATCTGCTCGTCAGGCTCGAATCGTCGCTTGCCGCCGCGGCACCCGAGCTCAGCCGTAGTCGTGAGGGATTGTGAGGATCACGCCGCGCGGAAGCTCATCCCGTGCTGCGCGCCCCCAGCTGGCTGCTCGGAAGTTAACCAGTCGAACAGGCGCCGAACCCCGGCCGCCGGTGGGCCCGGAACAGATCACGGTGGGGCCGATCGCTGCCGCCAAGCAGCTCCTGGCGAGCGCAGCGGAACGATGGCGACGCTCTTATTCCCTGCGCTTCTCCTTCGGCCTCTGGGGTGGTATCGGGCTGGCGCTAACCCTGGGAGCCGGTACCAGCGCTGGCGCACTTGGAGGCCGACCGTGGCAGGGCATGCTGGCTGGGGGCGCTTGGTGGGTGATCACCACCATCTGCCTATTCGCTGGGATATCACTGCTGCGCCGTTACCCCGAGCAATCGCCGGTCGACCGCTTCGGCCTCCCCAACGGCCTGACGGCGATACGCGCCTACCTTTCACTGCCAGTTGTCCTCTACGCGGCGATGCCACCGCTGGGACTGGCGCGCGTTCTGCTGCTGACGATTGCCGCGCCGATCGCATGTCTCGATGCGGCGGACGGATTCATCGCTCGGCGGGCAGGGCCCCTGACCGTGCTGGGCCGCGCGATCGACCCAATCATGGACACAGTCTTCTTTTCGCTGGCCACGGTCGCTTGCCTGATGGTGGGATTCATCCCACTCTGGCTGGCGGTGCTGGTGATGGCGCGGTACGGTCTCCCGGCGCTGGGGTTTTTGCTCCTGTATCCCTGGCTTCGACACCGCCCCGCGCTGGTCGCGACCCGGTTCGGCAAAGTCAACACCCTACTAAGCGCGATCGCGCTCGCGGCCTCCTCGCTGCTGGTCCTCGCTGGAGGTCCTGCCTGGCAGGCGGACATCGGCTTCGGCGCCGTACTGGCGGCCACGGCGGCGGGTCACTTCGCGATCCTCTGGCGCCGTACATTCCCCAAAGAGCGATAGGCGTCCTCCAGCTTACCTCCGGGTTCCCCAGTCCCATGCGCCTGGTGAGCGATGTGCCGTCAAAATCGGATGGCGAGGATTCAGTCCTCGCGCTAAGGTCGAGCTCATGACAAGCGTCGCGCCGGCCAGCGACCGCCACTGGACAGCCGTCGTAGGTAAGGACAGCACTGCCGACTTCGTGTTCGGTGTCACCTCGACGGGTGTCTTCTGCCGCCCCGGCTGCCCAGCCCGCGCCCCGAACCGCGATCGGGTAGTTGTCTTCGACGCTCCCGAGTCAGCGCGCTCGGCGGGGTTCCGCGCCTGTCGCCGCTGCCATCCGGATGCGCCCGACACCAACCTCCACGCCGTCCAACAGGCGCGTGATCTGCTTGATCGCAGGCCGGAAGGTTGGCGTGCCGATGTCCTGGCTAGGCGGGTGGGTCTCACCCCAACCCAGCTGCAGCGCCGGTTCAAGCGGGCTTACGGAATCACCCCGGCCGAGTACAGTCGGGCACTCAAGACCAAAAGAGCTAGAAGCTCGCTGGCGACAGGAGCCAACGTCACCGAAGCCCTTTACGACGCTGGTTTTGGTTCCGGCAGGGCCTTCTACGAAGTGGTCCCCGCGACGCTGGGCATGACGCCCAGCCAGTTCCGGCAGGGCGGCGCGGGCGCCGAGATCCGCTACACCGTCTTCGAGTCCTTCCTGGGTCAGGTCTTGGTCGGGGTGACCGAGCGTGGTGTCTGCACGGTCAAGATCGGAGATGACGCCAAGCGCTTGGAAGAGCAGATCCGGCGGGAGTTTCCGGCGGCGAGGCTGACTCGAGACGACTTGGGGCTGGCCCAGATTCGCCAGGTCGCGCAGGACCTGGCCGTTGGCGGTGTCGGCCAGGCGGAGCTTCCGCTGGATGTCCATGGGACGGTGTTCCAATGGCTGGTCTGGCGCCAGATTCAGGCCATTCCGCGGGGTCGAACCAAGACCTATGGACAGCTGGCCAGCGAGATCGGCCGACCCACCGCAGCTCGGGCGGTGGCTCGCGCCTGCGCCACGAATCAGGTCGCCCTGCTGATTCCCTGCCACCGGGTGGTCCCGGCGGCGGGAGGCCAGGGAGGCTATCGCTGGGGCCAAGAGCGCAAGCGCCGACTACTCGAGGCGGAGGGGGTCAACCCCTAAGACCTCAGCCGGCGACGGGCTAAGGCCGACTCATTTCGGTGACCACTTCTGGGGCCACCACCCAGCGCAGAGTGGCGTCCGCCATGCCCAAGCCGCGCCCCAGCGTCCCCAGGCGGCGCAGCCGAGCCTGGGTGTGGCGCAGCGTTGACTCCGAGACATGGAGAAGGGCGCCGAGGGCTGCGAAGGGGACGAGCTGGAAGTCGACAAAGATGCTCATGGCCGCGGCGATGCCTAGGGGCACATGGAACTGCACCAGCAGGAAGACCAGCACTCCTTCGCGGATCCCGATGCCGTTGGCCGAGATCGGGACGAAGGTCACCAGCAGTGCGAGCGGCAAGGCCAGTGCGAAGACCTCCCAAGCGATCGTGTAGCCCAACGCTCTGCTGAAGGCCTCCATGGATAGGAGGTTGAGCCCCCAGCCCAGGCCTCCAGCAGCAATCGAGCAGCTGAGGGCGCCCGGATGTCCTTTGATGCTGCCTAGGGAGCGCAAGAACGGCCCAACTCGCAGCAGATGGACTCGCCAGCCGAGCTGTTCCGGCTTGAGGCTGAGGACCGGTGCAAAGACCCGCTCCGCAGCCAGCGCCAGCACCCAGAAGATCAGCATTACCGCGCTGAGACAGGCAAACCCGATCAGGCCAGGGACGTGAAAGACGTTCACCGAAACCACGGCCCCTACCAGTCCCCACAGTCCTATCGCCAGAGTTCCGGCCATGCGGCTGCCTACCAGTGAGGCGATCACCGGGCCGTGACCCGCGATTTTGCCAACCTGCACCGCGCGGACGGCATCGCTGCCGACCCCGGCCGGGAGCACCTGGTTGATGAAGAGGCCCTTCATGTACCAACCGCCCAGATAGCGCCATCCCAGCAACTTGCCGGCGCCGCGCAGCAGGGCTCCCCACTCCATGATGCTGGCCAGTACTGACAGGCCGGCCAGGGTGAGCGACAGCAGAGCCCACTGCCAGCGCAGATGGGCGAAGGCGCTGAGGGCTGAGGCCAGGTTCACCGAGTGGACGAAGATTCCGAATGCCACCAGGGTGACGGCCACCCGTACCACTGGCAGCGACGCCGCCCGGCGGACCCCGGCTAGGATCAGAAGAGCTTCGCGTCGACCCACGGACGGCACCATACCCTACCCCTGGCCGGGTGCGGTCGGCCGTGAACACTTTGTCTCATCGCCACCCCTCGCGGGCTAGGATTCTGATCTGGTGACCTCTCTAGCGCCGGTCGAGACCGCCAACCAACTGCCACCGCAGGTCGGCATTCTGCCGACCTACGTCCCCCAGCAGAGCCGCGATGGGGTGGTCCGTCCGGAACGTCGGCAGCGCATCCAGCAGCGCCTCTGGGAAATGGCGCCTGGCCTGACGGTCTGGCTGATCCTCGCGACCCCATTTGCTCTCGGATTCGTGATCACCTTCACCAACTTCGAATACCTCTGGCTGCTGGGAGTCTTCGCCGTAGGGCTTGACTTCTACTGGCTGGTCAAGTTGGTCCACACCTTTCGCTACGTGCTCCGTGGGATACGGCTTTTGGAGGCAACCCAGGCGGTCGACTGGGCGCAGCGGCTCGGCTCGCTGGACTCATCCCCGGGCCAGCCGGACCCGACCGAGGTCACCCATGCCTTCCTGATCCCCACCTACACGGAGCGCTACGAGACCCTGCACGCCACGGTTTCGGCGCTAGCAGCCGCTGACTATCCCAGCGACCGCAAGATCTGCGCCATCATCACCCGCGAGACCGACCTCCAGGGCTGCCGCAACGTGGAGCGTTTGCAAGAGAAGTTTGGCGCCAGTTTCAAGGCTTTCTGGCACATCAAGGACCCACTTCTGCCCGGCATCGTGGTCGGCAAGTCAGCCGCCATGTCCTACGGCGGCCCAGTGCTGCGCCGCGCCTGCGACAGCCTGGAACTGGACCCAACCAAGGTAATCGTGACCGACCTGGACTCGGACTACCGAGTCCACCCCCAATACCTGGCCTACATCACCTATCAGTTCTGCAGCTCAGAGGGCAGACTGACTTCGATCTGGCAGCCGGTGCCGATGTTCCTCAACAACCTCTGGAAGGTGCCGTCGGCGGTACGGTCGATCGCCACCCTAACCACGCAGTGGCAGCTTTACCTGCACCAGCATCCCAAGCGGCTGGTGATGTTCTCGGCCTACTCGATGTCACTGCAGATGCTGACCGACGTTGGCTACTGGGACAACGACGTCATCCCCGAGGATTCCCGCTTCTTCTGGAAGGCGTTCTTCCGGTACGGGGAACACCTGCACGTGCTCCCCGCGTTCCTACCCATGTACGGCGATGCGCCTCGCGCCGCTGATTATGGAACCACCTTGGTCAGCCAGTACAACCAAATCAAACGCTGGGCCTGGGGGGTCACCGACATCCCCTACGTTGCTTCGCGGATGACATCACACCCTGAGATTCCGCTCAAGAGCCGGGTCGAACGATTCAGGATGCTGGTCTTCAACCACCTCAGCTGGGCCACGGTGCCCATGCTGATCTTGGTCGCGGGAACGCTGCCATCCCTCTTTAATTATGACTACGCGCTCTCGACCGCGGGTGCCATCCTGGAGACCACCGCCAGCATCATCCTGACCACGACCTTGCTCAACATCATTGCGGTGGCCGTCCTCGACAATCGACTCCAACCGAGGCCGCCGGAGTGGCTTTGGTGGCGGCGCCGACTGGTGGATATGCAGACGCTCATGTACCCGGTTGTCTTCATGCTCCTGAGCGTGATTCCCGCCCTGGAGGCGCAGACCCGGCTGCTTTTCGGCTCCCACCTGGAATATCGGGTTACCGACAAGGTCTAGGCCAGACCCCGCCGGTACAATCTCGCCGATGGCGGAGCGCCCGGTCGTGTTCAGCGGGATGAAGCCCACCGGCGACCTCCACCTGGGGAACCTCTTGGGGGCGCTCCGACCCTGGGTCTTAGAGCAGGAGCAGTTTCGCAATTTCTTCTGTGTGGTCGACCTGCACGCTCTTACCGAGCCGCGTCGGCCGGGTGAGCTAGCCGACAAAACCCGTCAGGTGGCGGCGCTTTATATCGCCACGGGAATCGATCCCGAGGTCTCCACCCTGCTGGTCCAGTCCCACCTCCACGAGCACAGCGAACTGGCCTGGATTCTCGGTTGCATCACGCCTATCGGGTGGCTGCAGCGGATGACCCAGTTCAAGGACCGCTCCCAGCGGCGGGATGCCGAACGGATTGGGAGCGGAATCTTCAACTACCCGGTACTGATGGCTGCCGATATCCTCCTCTACAAGACCAACTTCGTCCCGGTGGGGGAGGACCAGCGCCAGCATCTGGAGCTGACCCGCAACATCGCCATGCGGTTCAACCGGCTCTTCGGCGAAACCTTCGTCATCCCAGAGCCGCGGATCGGGCAGACGGGAGCTGGCGGCCGAATCATGGCTCTGGACGATCCCACCGCCAAGATGAGCAAGAGTGCCGAGGGCGATGCCGGTCTGATCGCGCTGCTGGATCCGGCGGACCGGGTCCGGGCCAAGTTCATGCGGGCCAAGACCGACAGCGGTAGCGAGGTGGCCGTGGCATCAGCGGAAGGCGGCGTCGCCAATTTGCTGGAGATCTACCGCGCCCTCACTGGTTCCACCCGAGAACAACTGGCCGCGGAGTTCGATGGCTTGGGATACGGACAGCTCAAAGCCAGGGTCGCCGACGCCACCATCGCAGCCCTGGCGCCGATCCAAGAGCGCTACAGGGAGCTGATGGCCGACCCCGGTGAGATCGATCTTCTTCTGGCGCGGGGCGCTGCCCGAGCTAGGGAGGTGGCGGCTAGGACCATGGGTGAGGTGCGCCAAAATGTTGGACTGCTACCTGCCTTGGGAGCTCGCTAGGGACCACAGCCGATGCCCCTACTGAGTTCGGCCGCAGCGCGGGCTTCAGTTCCGGTCCGTGGGAGGTCCGCTGGCCCCAGCCTATAATCCCGCCGATGCGGTGGAGTCGTATAGGCGTCTTCCTCACCGCCGCTTCCCTGCCGGCCTATGTGTTGCGAGGCCAACTGCTCTGGCGGTTGCCCTTCACCGGGCTGGAAGCGGTGCTCGCGCTCACCGTATTGGCTTTCATCATCGAGAGTTCGATACAGCGCCGGATGCCCCGCCTGGACACTCCCTTCAGTGTGGTGATGGCGGTGATCCTGGTGGCGACCGCAATCGGCATCGCCTCCAGCCCCGACCACCGCGAGGCCCTGGGGATCGCCAAGTCGTACATCGTCGAACCGATGGTTTTCTTCTTCGTCGCGGTCAACGTGCTCCGCTCCAGTTGGGACTGGGAGCGGGTCGTCTACGGCCTGTACGTCAGCGGCCTGGTTGTCGCGGTCTCGCAGTTCGTGGCTCTGGGCAAGGCGCTGGCCAGCGGCACGGTCAACCTCAATTTCTCCCCGCCGACCCCCACCTGGCTCTGGACTAACAACAACTTCGGCGGCATCTTCTTGGACCCACTAGTGGGGCTGGCGCTGGGACTGGCGCTCTTTGGCGGGGTTCGCTACCGGAACCTGCACTGGGCGGCGTTAGTGGTGTTGGGGCTCGGGGACGTTCTTACCCTGAGCCGAGGTTCGTGGCTAGCCCTGGTGGTGATGGCCGTGGTTGCGGCCGCGCTTCACCCCAGGCGCCGACTCCTGCTCGCCCTGTGTCTTGCGGCGCTGGTGGTGGCTGTGGTGTTGCCGCCGATCCGACACCGCATCAGCAACGAGCTCAACCCCAAAAACCCGGCCAACTCCCTGGTCGCTCGGGCGCGTCTCTGGCACGCCACCGTCGACTTAATCGAAGCGCATCCTTTCACCGGTTCGGGACTGGCCGGCTACCAGGCTGAAATAGGACGCTATCGAGCCCAGGTCCACGACACTTCGGCCCAGACCCACGTCTACCCGGACCAGCTGGAACTGGACTTCTGGGTCGAGCTGGGGGTGCTCGGATTCGTCGCCCTGCTGGGTTTCTTCTTTGAGCTGATCCGCTATCTGGTGCCGGCGGTGCGGGCGGGCCCCCGCGAGCACCCCTGGGCGGCTGCCCTGGCCCTGGCCTGGGTCGCGATCATCGTCCACGGCCTGGTCGACAGCCCCTACTGGAAGAACGACCTGGCAGCGGAGTGGTGGCTGCTGGCGGCACTAGTGGTCGTGGCGGTGGTGCCAGCCACCCGCCACTTGCAGCTACCCCGGCGCCAACCGGCGAGTCCCTGAGTCCACGGGGGTGAGCCTGGCCCACCGGGCGGTGCGCAACACCACCATCCTCTTTGTCGCCCGCTCCGCCTCCAAATTCCTGGTGTTGGGCGCCTTCCTGCTCCAACAGAAGAATCTGGGAGCCGACCACTACGGCGAGTTCAGCCTGATCGTGGTCCTCAGCACCCTGTCGAGCATCCTCGGCGACCTGGGTCTGCAGATCGTTTATCTGCGCGAGGCCAGTCGCGAGAACGCCAAGATGAAGACCTATCTGGCCGCCGTACTGGCCGCCAAGATTCCCCTCTTCGTGCTGGCCCTGGCGGCCCTGGCGGTCATGGCCGGGCTCGAAGGCCCGGCCTTGCTGGCGCTGCTCTGGCCGGCCTTCGCCCTTCAGGTGGCAACCAGCGTCGCCAACGTCCTGCGCAGCTCCTTTTACGCCGCTGGCGAGATGCGCTACGAGGCGGTGGCGACCATCTCCGAGGCGGCGATCCTACTCGTGGGCACGGTTCTCGTGGCTCGGGCTCACTTGGGCGTCGCCGACTACCTCTGGGTGTACGCCCTCAGCTACGCGGTGACTTGCGTCTACGCCTACGTGATCATCTCGCGGCGCTATTTCAGGCCGACGATCCACTTCGACCGGGTGCTGGCCGGGCGGCTCCTGAAGATGGGGCTGCCGTTCGCCTTGGTGTTCTTCCTCAACACCGTCTATTTCCGGATCGACGTTGTGATCCTGGCCGGGCTCCGTCCACTGACCGAGGTCGGCTACTACACCGCCGCATACAAGTTTTTAGACGGACTCGCGTTCATCCCCCAGACAGTGATGAACGCAGTATTTCCCACCCTCTCGGTGGTCCATCTGCAGGCCGTCTCGGCCATGCGCCAGGCCTACACCGCCACCATTCGACTGCTGGCACTTGTGGCCATGCCCTTCTCCGTCGTCCTGTGGTTCGGAGCCGCGCCCATCCTGCGGGCCCTACCCGGGGGCGGCGTCTTCCCCCAGTCGGCCCCAGCCCTCCAGATCCTGGCCCTGGCCGTCGTCTTCATGTTCGTCAACAGCACCTTCATATTCGGGTTGGGGGCGATGGATCGGCAGCGGGACAGCGTCTACCTCTCGATCCTCAGCATCATCGTCAACGTGGCCGCCAACTTCATCCTCATCCCCCTCTTTCCGCGAGCGACCGGATATCTTGGCAGCAGTTGGGCCACCACGATCACCGAGGTCTTCCTGCTGGTAGCCGGTTACTGGATGGTGCGGCGGCGGCTTGAGAACCGTCTGCCCTGGGGGCGGCCGCTCCTCCCCATCCTGGTCTCGGGTGCCCTGATGGCGGGTGTGATGGGACTGCTGACGCAGCTGAACATCTTCCTGGTGGGGACCCTTGCCGGGCTCATCTACTTGGGGGCGCTACTGATCACCGGGGGAGTGACCCGGTCCGAGCTGCGAACAGTCCGGGCCAGCTTGGGTCGGCGTCTGCGCCCGGTTGGGGAGGATCGTGGTGGTGGCTGAATCCAAGCCGCTGCTTCGGCCACTGGAGCTGACCGCGGTCTCCCGGAACCGATTCCGACGGCTGCTGCCGGTGGTGGCGATGCGGGTGGTCGGCGACGTCCTGGCCGTCACCTTGGGCGCTCTCGCCGGATTCGAATACCGCTTCTACCTCTCGGGGGTGCCCATCCCCGGCCACCAGGTGCCCAGCTTCAACGACTATGCCGTGGCCATCCCGGTGGTGGCGGCACTCTGGGTTCTCACCTTCGCCTTCACTGGGCGGTACCGAATCCAGCTGGGCCAGTCGTTCGTCGACGAGCTTCTGGGCTCGGCTGGATCGATCGCGCTCTTCGTGCTGGTGGCCCTGGCCCTGGAGGGTCTCTACCGGGGCTTCCCGTACTCACGGCTGGTGCTGGCGGACGCCGCTATAGCGGCGCTGCTGCTCTTCCTGGTCGAGCGATCCCTGATCCGGCTAGCCCAGGGGGCGCTACTGCGCAAGGGCTTTGGCGGCAGCCGGGTCCTGGTCGTCGGCTCGGGTCCGGTGGCCGACCTCCTGCTGCGCCGCTTGCGGATGTTCCCCGAGTACGGATATCAGGTAGTCGGCAGGGTCGGGACCGACTCCCACCCCGGCCATGACCAGAACGGGATTCCCCACTTCAGGCTGGAGAGCGGTCTGGCCCGAATCGTGATCCGCGAGCGGGCGGACACGGTGCTGCTGGCCCTCAGTGGGGTCAGCCACGAGCGGGTGCTCAAGCTGGCTATGGACTGCCTGACGGCCGGAGCCGAGGTCAAGGTGCTGCCCGATGTACTGGAGATCATGACCAGCGCCGCCAGCACCGAGGAGGTGGCCGGTCTGCCCTTGGTCGGGCTTCGACCGAATCGCCTGGTGGGAGCCAACCTTTGGGTTAAGCGCGCTTTTGACGTGGTGGTCACCCTGATCATCTCGATCGTCGCCATCCCCGTGGTGGCGCTCTGCGCTTTAGCAATCGCGGTCAGCTCGGCGGGGTCGCCCTTCTACCGCCAGGAGCGGCTCGGTCGCAACGGCGAGGAGTTCCACGTCTGGAAGCTGCGCTCGATGATCAGGGACGCCGAGCGCGAGACCGGGCCGGTGATGACCGCCGTCGACGACGAGCGCCGCACCCCGGTGGGACGCTTCGTCAGGCGCTACAGCCTAGATGAGCTTCCCCAGCTCTGGAACGTCCTGGTGGGGGAGATGAGCCTGGTGGGACCGCGTCCGGAGCGGCCTTTCTTCGCCCGAAAGTTCGAGGAGACCGTGCCCCGTTACCGAGAGCGACTCCAGGTGGCACCGGGATGCACCGGCTGGGCCCAGGTCAACGACCTGCGCCAGTCCAGCAGCATCGAGGAGCGGGTCTTCTACGACATCTACTACGTCGAGAACTGGTCTCTGGGCTTCGACCTCAAGATCCTTCTGCTCACTCCCTGGAGGCTGCTCTTTCACCGCCACGCCTACTGACGTGGCGCGGGTCAGAGGAGCCGGTCCAAGAGACTGATAGCCTGATCGCCGTGAAAGGGCTGGTCCTGAGTGGGGGAAAGGGCACCCGATTGCGCCCGATTACCCACACCGGGGCCAAGCAGCTGGTTCCCATCGCCAACAAGCCCGTCCTCTTCTATGGCCTGGAGGCGTTGGTCGAGGCTGGGGTCACTGAGATCGGGATAGTGGTCGGCGACACTGCTGACGAGATCCGAGACGCGGTCGGCGACGGCAGGCGGTTCGGGGCCCGGATCGAATACATCCCCCAGGCAATGCCTCTGGGCTTGGCCCACGCGGTGCAGACCGCCCGGCAGTTCTTGGGGGGTTCGGACTTCGTCATGTACCTCGGGGACAATTTCATCCCTGGGGGGATAACGGGGGTGGTCGAGCAGTTCCGGCGGGAGCGCCCCGACGCCCTGATCCTGCTCAAGCAGATGGAACACCCGGAGCGCTTCGGGGTGGCCGAACTGGACGGGGACCGGGTGGTTCGGCTCACCGAGAAGCCGGAGACGCCGAGTTCGGACCTGGTCCTGGTGGGTGTTTATCTGTTCAAGAGCACGATCATGGAAGCGGTCGACGCTATCGCCCCATCCTCCCGCGGAGAGCTCGAGATAACTGACGCCATCCAATGGGAGATCGACCATGGCCGCTCGGTCATCCCCCACGTGGTCACCGGCCGCTGGATCGACACCGGCAAGATGGACGACCTCTTGGAATGCAATCGAGTCGTCCTCGACCTGCTGCCGGAGCGGCGCGAGGGCAAGGTGGGAGAGGACTCGAAGCTGCTGGGAAAGGTGATCCTGGAGGCGGGCAGCGAGGTCATCGGGAGCACGATCCGCGGACCGGTGATCATCGGGGCTCACACCAGGGTGATCGACTCGTTCGTTGGGCCCTTCACCGCGCTTTACCACCATGTTCTGGTGCAGGGCAGTGAGATCGAGCACTCGATAGTGTTGGAGAACACCAGCATCACGGGTGTCAGCAAGATCGAGGATTCACTGATCGGACGCGATGTCGTGATCGAGATGAGCCAGACCCGGCCGCGTGCCCACAAGCTGATGCTGGGCGACCACTCTCGCGCCAGTCTGGCATGAACTTTTGCAGGTCAAGTAGCTGATGGCATGGCAAGCGACCAGCGACGAGATGGAGGCCGTCCTGGACGGCATGCGACGGCTGTCCCTGGCCGAGCGCATGGGGCCGATCGAAGGTGTCATGGTCAAATCGTTCCAGCCGCATGCGGATCAGCGCGGCTATTTCCTGGAGCAGCTGAGGCGCGGCGACGTTGATGATCAGGGACGGCCCTTCATCCCGGAACACGGATTCGCCCAGATGTCCCGCTCGCTGGCGTACGCTCGTGGTGGCAATCCCCCCGAGCTGATCAAGGCCTTTCACTGGCATCGCCGGCAGTGGGATTACTGGGACATCGTGGGGGGCAATGCTCGTGTGGTGCTGGTGGACCTGCGCAAGGACTCGCCGTCCTCCGGCCGCGTTCAAGTCATGGTTGCCGGTCAGAATGCACCCAAGATGATCGCTATCCCCCCCTTGGTTGCTCACGGATATCAGGTGCTGGATCTGCAGGACGTGCTGCTCTGTTACTACGTGACCGAGCCCTACGACCACGACCAACCGGATGAGGGGCGAATCCCCTGGAACGACCCGCGGATCGCCTTCGACTGGTCAATCGAGAACATCTGAGTGGCATCCCGTCCCAACCTCCGCTCCGTCGGAGCGGGAATCCCGAGCCGGCTGCTGGTGGCCGGGGGTGCGGGCTTCATTGGCTCTGCGTTTGTGCGGCTTCTGCTGGGTCAGGGTGATGGCTTCGAGGTCACAGTTCTCGACAAGCTCACCTACGCCGGTAATCGGGCCAACCTCAGAGCGGTGGAGTCGCATCCCGGCTATCGGTTTGTGCAGGGTGACATCTGCGAAGCCCAACTGGTCGGGCAATTGGCCGCAAAGGTTGACTGCATAGTCAACTTCGCAGCGGAAACCCATGTGGATCGCTCGATTCTCGATCCTGAGGGATTCATTCGCACCGACGTGCTTGGCACCCACCAGCTGCTCGAAGCGGCCCACCAGGCGGGACATGAGAAATTCCTGCAGGTCTCCACCGACGAGGTCTACGGCGACGTTCCCGCTCCCCAGCGCTCCGCTGAGACCGACCCAATCCGACCCCGCTCACCCTACTCCGCGAGCAAGGCCGCTGGCGACCTGCTCTGCTTCGCTTATCACGCCACTTATCAGCTGCCAGTTTTGATAACCAGGGGGTCCAACACCTACGGTCCTTACCAGTATCCCGAGAAAATCGTGCCGCTTTTCATCACCCAGGCGCTCGATCAATTGCCGCTCCCGGTCTATGGCGACGGCGGCGCCGTGCGCGACTACCTTTATGTGGATGACCACGCCCGGGGCATTGCTGCGGTGCTTGCGCACGGCAATCCTGGTGAGGCGTACAACCTGGGCAGGGGCGACGAACCCATCAGTGGCAACCAGGTGGCCGCTACCGTGCTCCGTCTCACCGGGGGCAGTGATGCGTTGATCCAGCACGTCCTCGACCGTCCTGGCCATGACCGCCGATACGCGCTGGAGAGCGGTAAAGCTGGAGCCCTGGGTTGGAGCGCCGAGGTCGCCTTCGAGGCGGGCATGGCGGAGACCGTCAGCTGGTACCAAGAGAACCGCGACTGGTGGGCACCGATCAAGTCCGGGGAGTTTCTCGAGTTCTACCGTCGCAACTACCATCCCCTGGCCGGGTCGGCGCCCGTGCCCTGAGGGACAATCCATGAGGATCCTGGTCGTTGGCGCCAAGGGCCAACTGGGCCGGGACCTGGTGCCAGCGCTGCGGGCGCGGGGCCACGAGG